>JAJDOG010000020.1 GCA_022340285.1 Betaproteobacteria bacterium | reverse complement strand
CCAGCCCCGCCCCGGCCGTTGCTTTCGCGTCGGGCAGGCGATCCGGGCCGCGATCGAGAGCTTTCCGGGGGATCGACGGGTCGGCATCATCGCGTCCGGGGGCCTGAGCCATTTCACCGTGAACGAGGAGCTCGATCGCCGCGTGCTGGACGCATGCCGAACCGGCGACGGCGACCGGCTGTCAACAATACCGACGGAACTGCTCAATTCGGGCAATTCGGAAATTCGCAACTGGATCGTGACCGCGGGCGCGGCGGAGGCCCTGCAAACCCGGTGGCAGGAATACGAGCCCTTCTACCGCACGCCGGCCGGTACCGGATGCGCCATGGCGTTCGCCGAGTGGGGCTGATCGGGCCGAAGCCGGGCGGGCAATCGGGGGTTTTTCCCTCCTTTCTAAGGAGGGGATAGATTTCATCGTAGGCTACCGCCTGCCCGCCACCGCGCACAGCGCCTGCATCGGCCCCGCCCGGGCGAGTGCGGCGCGCTGCGTGTCATCCTGGACGAACAGCGATCCCGCAAAGCCGAGCGCGTTGATCGAAATCCCCTCGAAATGCTCCTGCGCGCGTGGGACAGCAAGCATCCAGCGTCGCGTCACGAGCAGGTTGTAGGGGCCGGATTGTCGTACCTCGCCGCTGCGCGTAACCGGCGAAACGCCCACTGCTGCAAGCAAGCTCACGTAGAGGGGTGCTAGGCGAAAGGCCGTCGCCTTCGGCGCCTCGCCCGCTGCCGGCGCAAGCCAGACGAACGCGTGCCGGAACGGAAGCCCCGGGACGCTCAGGATCCCGGTTCGATCCCGAACCGCATCCAATGCAGCTTCGACCGGTACCGGAAACGCACCGGCGTCGACGGGTAGCGGAACCAGTTGCAAATGCTTGTGCGGCTGGCTCGCGCCGGCTGCCACACCGCCATTGTAGAAGCCCAGGGAGTCGAACTCGGCCATGCAGGCGGCGAGCGCGGTGAAATCCGCGGCATCGAGCGGCGCCTCTTGGTTCACGAAATCGCGGGTCACGAGAAGCAGATGCCGATCGATCACGTTGAACTTGTTCAGCAGCGCCACGTGCGTCGGCGACACGCTGGAGACGAAAAGGTTCTCCTCGTAGGGCCGAAAGGGATTGGCGGCCCGACCGGCGGCAGCCTGCGCCGCGCGACGTCGCTGGTCCAGGCGCTTCCGCGCGAGGCTCGAGACGCGCCGGAGCATGAAACGGACGCCGCCGTCCTCGATCCACTCCGTCTCGGTCTCGATCGGCTCCATGGCGCCGCTGGCGAGGGCACGGCGCGTCGCGTGGTCCACTGCGGCGACCAACGTTCCCGGCTCCGGCGATACGGGCGATGGCGATGGCGATGGCGGCGTTGCAATCATCGAGCGGATTATCCACGCTCTCCTGTAACAGATTTTAACGATTCGATCGTGCCACACCGATGACACAAAAATTCACGATCGCGCCATGTCATTGTCATCCGTTTCACGGATAAACTCGTTACATGTTCATTGGGCATCCGTGGATGCCTGGAATCGAACGACGGATCCAACGACTCATCGGAACAAAGCATGCGCGCCGGCCGCTACGACGATGACGCCTGCCCCAGCGAATGGGCGGAGTTCAATCTCGTGCCCGAGCTCGTGGCACAGCCGGCGGTGCTTTCACCGTTCGCCCGGCATGCCGTGACGGCCAGCGCACGCAGGAAGAGCGACCCCGGGCTGTCCGCCCCCGACCGCAGCCTCCAGGGGCTGCCGCTCGACGCCCGCGAGGCACCCGGCTGGCCCCCCGCGCTTCTGCGCTCCTAGCCGACTGATTCCCGGGGCGGCCCGGCGCCCATCCTCAAGCGCACTCGGACGACGTTGAGCGGGTGCGCGGCGACTTGGTCATAATCAAGGACCCGCGCCCGTCACCCGAGGAGAGTGGCCCCATGAAAGCGAGCGACGTGATGACGCCCACCGTGATGACGGTGGCTCCCGAGACACCCGTTCCGGAGATCGCGCAGATGATGCTGGAGCGACGCGTGAGCGGGTTGGCGGTGGTGGACGCGAAGGGAGCGATCGTCGGCGTCGTGAGCGAGGGTGACCTGATCCGCCGCCCCGAGATCGAGACCGACAAGCGGCGCTCGTGGTGGTTGCGCATCCTCACCTCCGACGAAGACCTGGCGCGCGGCTATACGAAGACTCACGGCTTGCGAGCCCGGGACATCATGAACAGCCCGGCGGAAACGGTTGGGCCGAGCGCCGATCTCGCCGAGGTCGTCGAAGTGCTCGAAGCGAAGCGGATCAAGCGGGTGTTCGTCGTGGATAAAGGCCGGCTGACCGGGGTGATCACGCGTGCCGACCTGCTGCGTGCGCTGCATACCCGCGAAGAGCTGGCCGCCAAGGCCGTGCCGGCTGACGACCAGGAGATCCGCGCCCGCATCGTGAAAGCAGTCAAAGAGCAGGCCGATTGGGCGAGCGGCACCCTCATCAATGTGCAGGTGATCAACGGCGTAGCGCACATCTGGGGTCAGACCGAGTACGAGTCGCAGCGCAAGGCCCTGCTGCTGCTCGTCGAGGGGATTCCCGGCGTCACGTCGGTCGAGCCGCACCTGGTGCATCGGCTGCCCGGCTAGCGCGCCTCAATTTCCTTTCGCCAGCAGCTCGGCGAGCCGGCCCTTGATGATCTTGCGGGTCGGCGTGAGCGGCATCTCGGCAACGGTCTCCAGCCGCTCGGGCAGCTTGTACTTGGCGACGCCGCGCTCCTGGAGGTATGCGCAGAGCTCGTCCAGCGCGGGCGCGCTTCCGGGGCGCGGCACGATGAAGCAGCACGCCTTCTCGCCGACGACGGGGTCGGGCATCGGCACGATGGCCGACTGCATGACCCCGGGGTGGGCATCGAGCAGGTCCTCGATGTCGCGCGGGTTGTACTTGACGCCTCCGCGATTGATGACGTCCTTGCTGCGTCCGGTGATCCGGACGTTGCCGGCGGCATCGAGAATCGCGAGATCGCCGGTGCGGAACCATCCGTCGGCGGTGAACGCGGCGGCATTGGCGTCCGCGTTGTCGAAGTAGCCGGGAAACATCAGGCTGCCGCGGACCTGGAACTCCCCCTCCTCGCCCGGCGCGAGCGGCGCGCCGTCGGGGCCGACCACGCGCACCTCCGTGCCGGGGCTCGGCCGGCCGGCGGTCGTCGCGGAGATCTCGAGCGGATCGTCGGGCCGCGTATAGAGCCCGGCCTGCGTCTCGGTCATCCCCCAGAGCTGCGTGAAGCGGCCGTTCGGCAGCTTCGCCGCCACCGCCCGCGCGAGCTCCGGAGGGCACGCGCTACCCGAGCAGATGACGAGCCGGATGCTCGAGAGATCGGTGCCGTCGAGCAGTCCGGACTTCTGCAGCGCGGCGAGGTGCGCCGGCCCGGTGAAGAGCACGGTGGGCCGCTCCTTCGCGATTGCCTGCGCGAGGTCCGGCGGCGTGAAGACCGGCAAGAGCAGGTTCGTCGCGCCCGCGGCGAGCGCGAGATGAAAGCTGTACAGGCCAAAGAGATGCGTGTACGGCGGCGCCGAGAGGACGATGTCGTCCGCTTTGATGCGGTGCTCCTGGACGCCGGCGCGCGCGTTCCCGAGCATCGCCTGGTAGGTAAGCGGCACCGCCTTCGGGCTCGCGCTGGTGCCGGATGTGTAGAGCAGGAGGAACGGGTCGGCCGGGACTGGTGCGGAGACGAGATCATCGGGCGGCGCACCCTCGATGCCGGCAAGTCGCACAAACGGGATCGCCCCCTCCACCCGATCGCCGAGCGCGATGACGTGGTCCAGCGCGGGCAGCCCGGACTTCATCGCGAGCGCGGCCACGGCCGGAGCGTACTCCTTCGTCGCCGAGAGACAGATCAACGCCCGCGCGCGCGAGTGCGCGAGCAGCGTCCGCAGCTCGGCCGCGCGATAAGGCATGTGCGCCGTCGACATGACCGCGCCGAGCCGCGCGATTGCGAGATAGGCGACAACGAACTCCGGGATGTTCGGCATCTGCACGCAGACCACGTCGCCGCGTCCCAGGCCCAGCGCATCCAGGCCTGCCGCGAACCGCTCGACCTGAGCGGCGAGCTCGGCATAGGTCAAATCCCCTTCCGGCGCCGACAGGGCCGTGCGTGCACCGGCCTCCGTGGCGCGCGACGTCAGCCAGCGCGCGAGCGTGTCGCTCCCCCACCAGCCGGCACGGACGAATTCCGCCACACGCGCCGGATCGAAGCGAACGGCGGCGCGCAGCGCCAGCGCATCCTCCCGAAAACCGGCACGTTCCGCGGGTGCGACGTACCGGTCCGCGCGAAACCGGTTGCCGCGGCCGAGCTCGTAGAGCCGGTGGTAGTTGCGGCGGCGGAAACGGCGCACTTCGGTGACGACACGAATGGCGAGCACCTGGTCGCGCGTCAACCCCAGCACCGCGGCGATCTGAGCGTCGCTCATGCCGAGGTCCGGACGCTGGGTCTCGAAGTCCGTGAAATCGAGCTTGCGGATCGGATCGCCGCGCCGGATCTGGATGTTGTTGCTCAGCTCCCACACCGCGTCGGCGTAGGTCGCGATCATGGCCTCGGTGATGCCGATCTGCTCGAAGGAGTACCCGCGGGGCATCGCGGCTATGCCTTCTTGTCGGCGGCGGTTGCCCGCCGGATCGGATCGGCGAGCGGCGCGCGCGTGGCGATCGGACACACGCGCATGCACTCGAAGCACTGGGCGAGAAGCCCGCCCGAGCCCACCGACATCTTGTACCAGAGGAGCGCATTGTCGGGGTCGGACAGCGCACGTTCCCGTGCCGGGCCGTCGGGCGCGGCGAAGGCATCGGCGAGCATCGCCGGCACGGCTTCGTACTGCTGGGTAAGCTCCGCGCACTTGGCCATGTCGTAGCGCATCTCGACCTGCTCGCCGCGCTCGTTGATGTCGCCGGACAGGCATTGCACCGGACAGAATTTCATGCATGGCGTCTGTCCGGTCTTGCGGTGCATCTCGACGCACGACGGTGCCGGGCAGGGATTCGAATCGAGCGGGCGATCGGGCGGCAGCCAGAGCTCGGTGAATACCGAGGCGTAGTACATGTAGCCGAACTCGGGGTGCAGCAGAATGTCGCCCGCGAGCGACCGCGCACCGATTCCGGCGAGCTCGGCGTGGAGCTTCAGGCTCTGCAGCGGAATACGGGCGCCGCCTTCCGGGTCCATATCCGGCGGGCAATAAACCGAACGTGCGCGGAATCGATTCTCGATGAAGAACGAGCAGCCGTAGGCGATCGTGTATGCCCGGCCCTCCGTGCTGCCGAAATAGGCGAACGCCTTGGTGGGGACCGTCCAGGCACCCTGCGTCTGGCCGCCGACGCCGAGCGAGATGACCGATCGCACACCGGGCAGGATGTCGCGCGGCCGGTGCCCTGGCGGCGCGACGAGATCGATCGCGTCGAGATCCGCGACACCCACTGCCAGCGCGCCCTTGCGCTTGCAGTATTCGACGATCTGCGTCTTCAGCTCGGCCGCGTCCGGATCCGACGCAGCTTCGCGCGGTGCTCGCTCGTTCATGTGTCCCCCTAGGTACCGGCCGCTGACGTCACGGCGGGCCCGTTGCCCTTCTCGGGCGTCGGAATCCCCACGGATGCGTCGCCGAGTCGCGCCGGCCCGGCATAAACGCCGTACCGGATTGCGTCCCGGCCTGAGCGCTTGACTTCGTACATCAGCTCGTCGGCTTCGCTCACGGCGTCGCTGAGCGCCGCGGGCGCCGTCGGGCACGTGAGCGCGCCGATGCTGAACGTCACTCGCCAGCTGTTGCGCCGCATCGCCGTGAGCAGCTCGTCGCGCAACCGCGGCAGAAAAATCTGCGCGCTGACGCTGTCGGTCTGCGGGAGCAGCAGCGCGAACTCGTCACCGCCCAGGCGGGCAACGGTGTCCGGGCGGCGAACGCCCGCCCGCAGGGTCTGCGCGACGACTTGCAAGACCTTGTCCCCGACCCGATGCCCGTACCGGTCATTGATGTTCTTGAATCCGTCCAGATCGATATATGCCAGAGTGAGCGGCTGCGGATACCTCGTGGCGCGCAGACACTCCGCTTCGGCAATTTCATGGAACGCGCGCACGTTGAACGCGCCCGTCAGGTAATCGATGCGCGAGATCGACTGCTCCCGCGTGAGCATGTTGTGAACTCTGACGAGCAGGAGCGTGGTGACAAGGAAGAACGCCAGCCGGATCCCGGTATTCCAAATCGACAGGAACCCCGACGTGTACTGCGCTCCGGCGAGGTCGTTGGCGAGAAACCAGGTCGCTGCGCTCAAGACCGAGCACGCGAACCCCGCACCGCCACCAATCCACCACGCCGCCATCGAGACCGGAACGAGATAGAACAATGCGAACGAGGCGTCGACGCCCGTGACGTAGTCGAGCACGCCGATCAAGCCGATAGTCACGAGAGAAACTGCCCAAACGACGGGCTCCTCGGCGCCGTCGAGTCGTGCGTCCAGCGCCGCGAACAGCCTTTCTGTCAGTTCCGGGATGCTAGCCATCTCGGCATCATACAGCCGCCAACGGCGTCTCGATGCAGGGGTCCTCGGCCGCCGGCTAGCGACCGCCGGCCACGTCGAGAATCGTGCCGGTGATGTAAGACGCCTCGTCCGAGAGCAGCCAGAGGATCGCGGCTGCCACCTCCTCCGCCTGGCCACCGCGCCCCATCGGCACGAACGCCTTCATCCGGTCGACGCGTCCGGGCTCGCCGCCGCTCGCGTGGATCTCCGTGTAGATGATCCCTGGCCGCACCGCGTTGACCCGGATGCCTTCCGCCGCGATCTCCTTCGCAAGCCCCAGCGTGAACGTGTCGATCGCGCCCTTGGACGCCGCATAGTCGAGGTACTCGCCGCCGCCGCCGATGCGAGAGGCCGCCGACGAGACGTTCACGATGGCGCCGCCCGCGCCTCCCTGTCGAGTGGACATACGGCGCACGGCTTCGCGCGCGCACAGGAACGGTCCGGTGACGTTCGCCGTGAACATTCGGGCGATCCGGGCGGCGTCGATGTCGCCCAGGCGCGCCTGCTTCTCGATGATTCCGGCGTTGTTGACGAGCGCGGTCACCGTGCCGAGCTCTCGATCAACGGTGTCGAAGAGCCGCGCCACGTCGGCCTCCACGCCGACATCCGCCTGCACGGCGATCGCCCGGCCGCCGTCCTGGCCGATTCCGGCCACGACACCTTCGGCCGACTCGCGATTCTTTGCGAAGTTTACGCAGATCGCGTACCCACGCTTTGCGGCGAGGCGCGCGGTGGCGGCCCCGATGCCACGCCCGCCACCGGTGACGATCAATACGCCGGACATCCTCGCGCCTCCCTTAGCTGCGTCGGCGACGGCGGCGTCACGCCGCCTTGGCCTCGATCGTATCGTTCACCACGTTGTCGACCAGGACCGGCGTCTCGAAATAGCGGATCACCGGGTCGCTGCCGTACATCTCGCGGATCTTCGCGCGCCACGTGGCGTCATGCCCGCGCTGCGCCGCTTCCACGCTCGGCCACGT
>JAJDOG010000017.1 GCA_022340285.1 Betaproteobacteria bacterium | reverse complement strand
AGGGGTGCCCGCGGAGCGGGCGGGGTGGTTAAAGTCCCGATCAGCGCTCGCACCACCCCGTCGCCTTCGGCGCCACCCCTCCTCAGAGAGGAGGGGAAAATGCAAAAAAACGCGCTCTGCATATTCCGCACACCAGCACCGCATCCGCATACCAGCATCGCATCCGCATACCGGCACCGCATCCGCACACCAGCACCGTAAGATCCGACACGCCATGCAACCGCCTTCCGACGACGCCGCAGCAGGCCTGACGCTGCCGCCGGTCCGTGCCGTGCCGGTCGGGCGGCCTTTCCACTGGCTGCGTCTCGGCTGGCGCGACTTCACGCGTGCGTTCGGACCGAGCGTCTTCCACGGGTTGGTCGTCGCCCTGGGCGGCCTCGCGATCATCGGCACCTCGCTCTACTTCTGGTATCTCCTTCCCGGCGCGGTCTCCGGATTCCTGCTCGTCGGGCCGATTCTCGCCACCGGGCTCTATGAGCTCTCGCGTCGCCTCGAGCTCGGCGAGCGGCCGACGCTCGCCGACGTCTTCGCCGCCTGGCGTCGCGGCACGCGACCGCTCGTCTTCCTCGGCCTGGCGCTGGCGATTGCCGGAACCTTGTGGGTGCTGGTGTCGGTGGTGCTGATCGCGCTATTCGTGAAGGCGCCGATCACCGGCATGGAAAGCTTCCTGCGGTATGTCGTCGTGTCCGAGGGCTCGAACCTGTTTCCCGTCTGGATGGCGTTCGGCGGTCTGGGCGCGGCGGTCGTCTTTGCGTGCACGGTGGTCTCCGCGCCGCTCCTGCTCGACCGTGACGTCGATCTTCTGAGCGCGGTGGCGACCAGCGTGCGAGCGGTCGCCGAGAGCCCGCACGCGATGGCGCTGTGGTCGATCCTGATCGTCATCGCGACCGCGCTGGCGATGGCGACGTTCATGGTGGGATTCGTCGTCGTCGTGCCGGTGATCGGCCACGCCACCTGGCATGCCTATCGCGAAGTGATCGACGCGCGAGCCCTGCCCCCGCGCACCTGATCGCGCCGTCGCACGGGAAAAATCTTGTTCGGATTCACCGAAGAGCAGATCTCGGAGCTTGCCCTGACCTACGGGCTCGGGGCCTTCATCCTTTTCATGCTCTTCATCATCTGGGACCTCGCCCGGAAATCCCGGGCCGGGCGGCTGGGCACCTTCATCCTCTTCTTCGTGCTCGCGTTCGGGATCCTCGGCTTCGTCGCCAAGCAGATCATCCAGTGGATGCTCGGCCTGTAGCATGGCCCGCGCACTGACACATCGCTGGGATCTCACGCCGAAGGAAGCGATGGCGCTCCAGGAAACGCTGCGTGCGCGCGTCGAGCGCGAGGATCGGCTCGGTTCCGTGCGGTGCGTGTGCGGGATAGACGTCGGCTTCGAGCAAGGCGGTGCGGTCACCCGCGCCGCGGTCGTCGTGCTGTCCTTTCCGGCCCTCGAGCCCGTCGAGAACGCCGTCGCGCGCCGCAAGACGACGTTTCCGTACATCCCGGGCCTGCTCTCGTTCCGCGAAACGCCTGCCGTGCTCGCCGCGCTCGGTCGCCTGAAGACCACGCCCGACCTGCTGCTCTGCGACGGGCAAGGCATTGCGCACCCACGCCGCTGCGGCCTCGCTTCGCACATCGGGCTGGCTGCGAACATTCCATCGATCGGCGTGGCGAAGACCCGGCTGATCGGCGCAGACAGGGAGCCGCCGGATCGCCGCGGCGCGTGGGCGCCCCTCATCGACGCCGGCGAGACGATCGGCGCCGTGCTTCGGACGCGAGTGGGCGTGAAGCCTCTGTACGTATCGATCGGCCATCGCGTGAGCCTCGCGACGGCGATCCGATTCACGCTCGCAAGTTGCACGCGCTACCGGCTGCCCGAGACGACGCGTCACGCCCATCGTCTCGCGTCGGGCCCCTGAGGCCCTGTCGCGCACGAAGTCGGGACGGCGTGCATACTTTTGGAAATCAAAGTGTGGAGAGGTGCCATGATCCGTGTGCATGCGACGATGGGTTCGGTCAACGGCTACAAGGTGCGCATCCTGCTTTCGATGCTCGCGCTGCCGTTCGAGATGGTCGACATCGATATGCGTGGCGGCGAGCACAAGCGGGAGCCGTTCCTGTCGATGAATCCCTTCGGGCAGATGCCCGCGATGCAGGACGGCGATTTCACGATTGCGGACTCCCACGCCTGCCTGGTGTACGTGGCACGCAAGTACGACAAGTCGAACCGCTGGTTGCCGGTCGACGCCGAGGGGGAAGCGAAGGTCGCCGAATGGATGTCCAAGTCGGCGAACGAGGTGCACCAGGGCCCGTGGATGAAGCGCGCGAAGATCAGGCGCCCGGAAGCGATCACGCTTTCCGACGCGGAGATCGACGCGCGCTGCGATCACGTATTGAGGATCATGGACAAGCATCTGGCGTCGCGCGCCTGGCTGGCGCTCGGCCACCCGACGATCGCCGACGTCTCGTGCTTCGGCCCGATCTCGATCCTCAAGATCTCCAATTACGACACCGACAAGTGGCCGAACATCACGCGCTGGCTCACGGATTTCCGCAAGCTTCCCGGCGTGATCGACATCGACGGCAAACCCCTCAGCTCGTAGCAACGCGTCAGGCGCCTTCCCCCGCTACTCGCTCGAGCTCGCCCACCCGCACCCCGACGAGGCGCACCGGCCGGTCGAGCGGCAGGCGCTGCAGGCAGGCGAACGCGGCCCGCCGGACCGTCTCCTCGGCGTCGGTTGCCTCGGCAAGCGTGGTCTCGCGCGTGTGGGTGTCGAAGCCGGCGAAGCGGATCTTGATGCCGACGCGCCGGCCGCGGTAGCCGTCATCGCGAAGCTCCTGGGCGACCTCGCGAGCGAGCGCAGCCACCGTGCGGCGGACCGTCTGCACGTCGCGCGTGTCCTTCTGGAAAGTGGTTTCGCGGCTCCGCTGCTTCGGCTCCCAGTGCGTCACGAGCTCCCGGTCGTCGATGCCGCGCGCCGCCTCGAAGAGGAATTCGGCGCGGGAAGGGCCGAACTCTGCGACGAGACGCTCGATTCGAAGCCGGGCGAGATCGCCCACCGTGTGCACGCCGAGCTGTGCGAGGTGCGCCTCGGTCACGGGACCGATTCCCGGCACCTTGCGCACGGGCAGCGCCGCGATGCGACTGGCCGCCTGGTCGGGTGCGATGATCGTGAGGCCATCCGGCTTTTGCATGTCGGAGGCGATTTTCGCGAGACGCTTGTTGGGCGCGATGCCCACCGAGCACGTGAGCCCGGTCGCGTCGCGGACCCGTCGCTTGATGATCTGTCCGATCTCCTCCGCAGTCCCCGGCAGATCCGACACGTCCAGATACGCCTCGTCGATGCCGGCGTCCTGGATGACCGGCGACACCGAGCGAAGCGCGTCCTTGACCTTGGCCGAAACCTGCGAGTAGGCCGCGTAGTCGACCGGGAGGAAGATCGCCTCGGGACAGGCCTCGTAGGCGACGCGCATCGGCATCGCCGAGCGAATGCCGTAGCGCCGGGCCTCGTACGAGGCCGTGGCCACGACGCCGCGGGAGCGGGGATTGCCGCGCCCGCCGATCACGACCGGCTTGCCGGCGAGCTCCGGCCTGCGCGCGAGCTCCACCGCGGCGAAGAAGGCATCCATGTCGATGTGGGCGATCCGGCGCATCCGGGGGGCCGCGCCCGTCCGGGGGATCGCGGCGGCGGCGCAATGGTGGCACGCCGGGCGCGCCCGTGCGCGGCGGGCTGCCGAAGCAGGTAAAATTTCGCCCTTTCCGGAGCACCGCTCCATCCCGGACTCTTCCCCGTCCTGCCGAACCTTCAGGAGGCGATCAATGACCACAGCACTGCGCAAGACCGCTCTCGCCATGGTGGCGAAAGGCAAGGGAATCCTTGCCGCCGACGAATCGACCGGCACGATCGAAAAGCGCTTCAAGTCGATCAGCATCGAGAGCAACGAGCCGAACCGGCGCGCCTACCGCGACATGCTCTTCACGCCGAAGGGCGTCGAGAACTACATCAGCGGCGTGATCCTCTACGACGAGACCATCCGCCAGAAGTCGCTCGGCGACGTGGCGTTCCCGCAGCTTCTCGCGAGCAAGGGCATCCTGCCCGGCATCAAGGTCGATACCGGCGCGAAGGACCTCGCGCTCTGCCCGGGCGAAAAGGTCACCGAAGGCCTGGACGGGCTCGCGAAGCGCTGCGCCGAGTACGTGAAGCTCGGCGCGAAGTTCGCGAAGTGGCGCGCCGTGATCACCATCGGCCGCAACATGCCGAGCACGACTTGCATCGCCGCCAACGCGCATGCGCTGGCACGCTATGCCGCGATCTGCCAGGAAGCGGGACTCGTGCCGATCGTCGAGCCCGAGGTGCTGATGGACGGCGATCACACCATCGACCGTTGCGAAGAAATCACCGAATGGACGCTGAATGCCGTGTACGAGGCGCTGTACATCAACCGCATCACGCTCGAGGAGAGCGTGCTGAAGCCCTCGATGGTCATCTCCGGCAAGGATTGCCCGAAGCAGGCCGGCGTCGACGAGGTGGCGGAGCGCACCGTCAAGATCCTGAAGCGCTGCGTGCCCGCAGCGGTCGCCGGCATCGCCTTCCTCTCCGGCGGCCAGAGCGACGAAGTGGCCACCGCGCACCTGAATGCGATGAACAAGATGTTCGCGGGCGAGCTGCCGTGGAACCTCACGTTCTCCTACGGCCGGGCGCTGCAGCACCCGTCCCTCACCACGTGGCGGGGTGCCGCGGCGAACGTGGCCGCCGCCCAGGCAGCACTGCTGCATCGCGCGCACATGAACGGGCTCGCGACGCGCGGTCAGTACAAGCCCGAGCTCGAGAAGCAGGCGGCATGATGGCGAGCCACAAATGACCGCTGGACTGCATGAATCGAACATCGCGAGCCTTACGCGCGTCGGGCGCGGCAAGGTCCGCGATATCTATTCCGTCGACGATCGCACGCTCCTGATCGTCACGACCGATCGCCTCTCGGCGTTCGACGTCGTCCTTCCCGACCCGATTCCCTTCAAGGGGCAGGTGCTCACGGCGATGAGCGACTTCTGGTTCGGCAGGCTGGCGCACGTCGTGCCCAGCCAGCTGACCGGCATCGATCCGGAGTCGGTCGTTCAGACCGACGAGGAGCGCGCTCAGGTGCGCGGCCGCTCGATCGTGGCACGCCGCTACGAGCCGCTGCCCATCGAGGCGGTGGTGCGCGGCTACATCATCGGTTCGGGCTGGAAGGACTATCAGGAGACCGGCGCGGTGTGCGGCATCAAGCTGCCCGCGGGGCTCGCGCAGGCCGACCGGCTGCCAACGCCGGTCTTCACGCCCGCCACCAAGGCGGAGATGGGCGCGCACGACGAGAACATCTCGTTCGCGCAGGCCGAGAAGATGATCGGCGCCGGGCTGGCCGCGCGCGTGCGCGAGACCTCGCTGCGGCTCTACGCCGAGGCGGCGGAATACGCGGCGAGCCGCGGCATCGTCATCGCCGACACCAAGTTCGAGTTCGGGCTGGACGAGGCGGGCGAGCTCTTCTGGATCGACGAGGCGCTCACGGCGGATTCCTCGCGTTTCTGGCCGGCGGACCAGTACAAGCCCGGCTCGAGTCCACCGTCCTTCGACAAGCAGTATGTGCGCGACTACCTCGAGACGCTCGGCTGGAACAAGAAGCCGCCCGCGCCCCGCTTGCCTGCCGACGTCATCGCGCGCACCTCGGAAAAGTACCGCGAGGCGCTCGTGCGCCTCACCGGTCGCAACGTGGAGACCTGAAATTGGCGAAGAAGAAACCGGCCGTCGGCGAGATGGCCAATCCCGTGGTCGGCGTCGTGATGGGCAGTGCCAGCGACTGGGACATGATGGAGCACGCAGTGAACGTCCTCAAGGACTTCCGTCTGCCGTACGAGGCGCGAGTGATCTCCGCGCATCGCACCCCCGACGAGGCGTTTGCCTACGCTGCCGGGGCGAAGGCGCGCGGAATCCGGGCCATCATCGCCGGAGCGGGCGGCGCGGCGCATCTCGCCGGCGTGCTGGCCGCGAAGACGACCGTCCCGGTGCTCGGCGTACCGATGCCCTCGAAGTACCTGCGCGGCGAGGATTCGCTGCTCTCGATCGTCCAGATGCCCAAGGGCATCCCGGTCGCGACGTTCGCGATCGGCGAGGCTGGCGCGGCGAATGCGGCGCTCTTCGCGGTCGCGATGCTCGCAGGGGGCGACGGCGCGGTCGCGAAGCGGCTCGACGCATTCCGCGCCGAGCTCACCGCCAAGGCGCGCGCCGCAAAGCTTCCTTCCGCAGAATGACCGGCGCGCTCCAGCCAGGGGGCTGGCTGGGGATGCTCGGCGGGGGCGCGCCCGCGCGCCTCTTCACCTCGGCTGCGCAGCGTCTCGGCTATCGTGTTGCCGTGCTCGATGCGGCCGAGCGATCGCCGGCCGCCAGCCTGGCGGACCGGCACGTGCGGGCTCACTTCGGCGACGAGTCGGCTTGCGCGGAGCTCGCGACGCTCTGCGCAGGCGTGGCGGCCGAGGGCGGGAACGTCCCGGTTCAGACACTGAGGTGGATTGGCGAGCGCTGCCGCGTCATCCCTGGTGCCGCGGTCGTTTCGGCGACTCGGGACGCCGCGCAGCGCGAAGCGCTGGTGCGCGGCTGTGCCGTCCCGCTGCGCCAGACGGACGGCCCGATGGAGCTCGAGCGGGAGATCTGCGTGATCGCCGCTCGCGACGCCGCGGGGAACATCGCGTGCTATCCGGTCGCCGAGATCGTGCGCCGCGACGGCCGCCTTGCGTACACCATCGCGCCGGCGCGGGTTTCGCGCGACATCGCCTCGCGCGCGACGGACGTGGCGCGAACCGTCGCCGAACGGCTCGGCCAGCCCGGTCTGCTCACGATCGGGTTCGGCGTGTTGCCGAAGGGCGAGCTGGTCGTGAGCGAGATCGCGCCGTGGGCGTGCGAATGCGGGCACTATACGATCGATGCGTGCGAAGCTTCGCAATACGAGCAGCAGGCACGCATTCTTTCTGGGCAGCCACTTGGCGCGACCTCGCAGATCGGGCCGACCGTTGCAGTGAACCTCGCCGCCGACGCGCGGGGCGCAGGAGCGCCCGACTGGAACGCAGTGCTGGGTCGCACGGGTGCGAAGCTTCACCTGTACGGCGAGACTGAAGCCCGGCCGGGATGCAGCCTGGGGCATTGCACGGTTCTCGCCGGGCATATCGAGACGGCGATCGAGTCCGCACGGACGATCCTCCGTGCAATGACACAATGACAATGAGTGGGTGAGGGGAAGCATCGATGCAGGACAGTCCGACGAACAATCCGGAAGAACAGCCGATCGCGACGACCGATGTGACGGCACCGGAGCCTGCGGCACCGATCAACGTCGTGCCTGCGGACGACGAATCGATCGCCAGGGCGGCCGATCTACTGCGCGCCGGCGGTGTCGTCGCCTTTCCGACCGAGACGGTGTACGGGCTCGGTGCGGATGCCCTCGACGTGGCGGCGGTCGAGCGGGTCTTCAGGATCAAGGGCCGGCCGCTCGATCACCCTGTGATCGTGCATGTCGCCAGCGCCGCGGCGCTTGCCGATTGGGCGCGCGACGTCTCCGCGACGGCGCACGCGCTGGCCGAGGCCTTCTGGCCCGGCCCGCTCACGCTGATCCTCAAGCGCGCTCCGCAGGTGCCGGACGCCGTGACCGGTGGGCAGGACACGGTTGGATTGCGCGTGCCCGAGCATCCGGTAGCGCAGGCGCTGCTCGAGGCGTTCGGTCGCGAAGACGGGGAGGATCGGCCGCGCGGCCTGGCCGCCCCCTCGGCGAACAAGTTCGGCCACGTTAGTCCCACCACGGCGATGCACGTCCGCGCCGATCTGGGCGACGAGGTCGATCTGGTGCTGGACGGCGGCGCCGCCGAGTTCGGCATCGAGTCCACCATCCTGGATCTTTCGGGCGAAGAGCCGGCGATCCTGCGTCCCGGCGCGATCTCGGCGGAGGCGATCGAGCAGGTCCTCGGTGTGTCGCCGCGGATGCCCGATGCGCAGGCGCCGCGCGCGCCGGGAGCCCGACCGGTGCATTACGCTCCGCGCGCCAAGGTGCGGCTCGTCCGGCGCGTGGAGCTGCTCGAGGCGTTGGCGGCGCGCAAGGGCCAGCGCTACGGTGTCCTGGCGCTCGAGGTGACCGTTCCGCGGCTCGCCGCGGCGCTGCAGCGCGTCTGTCCGGCGATCGCACCCCGCTACGCACACGAGCTCTATGCAAACCTGCGCGCACTCGACGCGCAGAACGTCAGTCAGATCCTCGTCGAGGCCCCGCCGAGTTCGCCCGCCTGGAGCGCGATCAACGACCGGCTTGCACGCGCCGCGCGCGGCGGCGAGCAGGGGCTCGAGGACGCCGCCTGAGCTCCTCGTAGCAAGGCCCCGCTTTTTCCCCTCCTTTTTAAGGAGGGGTGGCTGCAAAGCAGTCGGGGTGGTTAGCCCGCCTTGTACGACACCAGCTCGTAGATCGCACGCGTGCCGGGAGCCAGAGGCTGCAGCCGGTTGTAGCGGTCGTAGAAATATTCCTCGAAGACCTCGAGCTTCACCGCGCCCTTCACGTCGGGGGCATACCACTCTTTCTCGTAGCGCAGCGTCGGGCCCCGGAACGGGTCGTAGTCGGCAAGCTCGAACGCGCGCTCGATGAGCAATGCGCGAAACTCCCCGGCAGGGACCTTGACGGTCTGCCAGCCGATCACTCGTCCGGAAAGCTGGGTGGTCCGCTTTTCGCGGCTCATCAGGTCGTCGCGCACCACACGCTGCCGCCACCGCTCGCCTTCGCGCAGCGGAAAGGGCGTGAGCTTCAGCGGAGGATTCATCGCGCCTTCGGCGCGCTCGCTGAGCATGCCGCGGGCGAGCAGCCCGGGGCTGGCATAGGTCGACTCGGACTTGACCGTCCCGTCGCCGGAGCGTGTCACGAGGCGAATGTTGTGTGGGCCGCCAGCCTCGACCACGCTGGACAGCGTGCCCACAACGAGCTTGTTGTAGTTGTCGATATGGCGATAGGTCCACGTGTCACCGGTCTGAAGAACGGGCGCCGCAATGTCGGCCGCCAGGACGGGCTGAGCGATGCCGAGGCCGAGCGTGGCGGCAAGGACCGCATTTCGGAGGGACGGAAAGGACAGCGCGTGCATGGCGGCTCCTTCGCGCGAATCGCCCCGAGCCCGAGGCTCGGCAAGGACGATTCTCATGCGACCGCGAGCAATGCCCGAAGTTCGGGCACGCGGACGTGAGCTAAGGGACGGGAGCTACCGGAAAGGCGGAGGATCAGCCCTTCTTGCCTGCCGCGGCCTTCGGGGCGGGGGCAGGGGCGGGCGGATTCAGCTTGTTCCGCAGGGCGATCAGCCGGCCGAAGTTGTCCAGCGAGAGCAGGTGAGCGTAGATGCGCCCCGTGATGCCCTTCTTGAAAAGGTTCTTGTGCTGGGCCGCGTTCAGGTGCTCGAGCTTCTCTTCCTTGACGCGATACATCCCCGAAAGGTTCACGGGAACGCCGTTCGATTCGGTAGCCTGTAGCGTGAACGGCTCGAAGAGCGCGTAGTCCGCGAGCACGGCGCACATCTCGCGCGTGCGCTCGAGATCGGCCTCGTATTCGCGCAGGAGCTTCTCGATGTTCTGCCACTTCTCGAGCGGCTCGCCTTTCGCGTCGAAGAGCATCTCGCCCTTCTCCGCGATGTAATCCTTTTCCACGCAGATCAGCCGGTTGGTCTGTTCCTTCTTCTCGAGCGTCACGCGCGCCATGCAGAAGGGATAGCGGCGCACATAGGCCGGCACGTACATGTCCGACACCCACGAGCCGTCGCGGGCGAACAGGTTCTCGCCGTTGGCGAGCCCGACCACCGCCACGGCGGCGAACGTCTGACCGCTGTCTCCTGATGCGAACACCAGCGGGTAGTCGTGGCCGGCCACGCGGAACTCGGAATAGGAGATCGGCATCGCGTTGGTGCTAGCGCAGAACTCCGGCACTTTGCCAGGCGCGGGAAGCTTCACCCCCTGCGTTTTCTGCAGCGGTACGATTTCACGGTAGCCGAATGGCGGGGTAATCTGCATAACTTGTACTCCCTGGGGCCGGATTGACCCGATCCGAGTCTAATCTGGCCGAGGGGCGGGCGGATTGCCCGCGTCGCGCGAGAGCGGGTAAAATTCGCACTCTGCGTGGGGACGTAGCTCAGCTGGGAGAGCGTCGCGTTCGCAATGCGAAGGTCGGGAGTTCGATCCTCCTCGTCTCCACCACAAACGCCAACGAAGTCACATCGAAAAGGCCCTCCGAGGAGGGCCTTTTCTTTGGACGCTGCGAGGGACTCGTGCGAGGGGAAGCGCCAGTTCTTTCCCCTCCTTTTCAAGGAGGGGTGCCGGGGTAGCCGGGGGGTTGTTTGAGGCCTTGGAAACTGCCCGCGGCGATTCCCGCCGTTCCGCATATCTTTACAAATCCGGTTCTCTAACCGTGTACGTGACGTCCTTGATCACGT
>JAJDOG010000109.1 GCA_022340285.1 Betaproteobacteria bacterium | reverse complement strand
CATTGGAGCGGCGAAGATGCTCACACACGGACCCGCGACTGTCAACGCGACACGAGCGCCGGCTACAGGAGCGGCAGCTGGGTCGATTGGCCGGGAACGCGAAACGCCGACGTGTCGAGTCCGGTACGACCCCCTTCGCTCAACCCCAGCTTGCGACAGGCTCGCTCGAAACGTCGTCGAATGAGCTCGGCGTACTCCCCAGTGCCCTTCATCCTGGCCCCGAACCGCGGGTCATTCTCCCTTCCCCCACGCAGATCGCGGATTCGCGCCATGATCCGCTCGGCGCGAAGCGGGTAGTGGTGCTCCAGCCAGTCCTTGAAGATCCCCTTCAACTCGTGCGGCAGCCGAATGACAATGTAGCCCGCCGAGCTCGCCCCCGCCTCCGCCGCCGCCTCGAGGATGGATTCCAGGTCTCCATCGTTGAGAAACGGAATAACTGGCGCCACGAGTACCCCGCACGGCACCCCGGCAGACGCGAGCCGCCGGATCGCCTCGAGCCGGCGGTACGGTGCCGCTGCTCGTGGCTCGAGCCTTCGCGCCAGTTCGGCGTCGAGATTGGTCACCGACAGGAAAACCCGCGCGAGATCCTTCGCTGCCATCGGGGCGATCAGATCGACGTCGCGCACCACCAGCGCGCTCTTGGTGACGATCGTGAATGGGTGCTGGAACTCGACCAGCACTTCGAGAATCGAGCGGGTAATCCGCAGTTCGCGTTCGGCCGGCTGATAGGGGTCGGTGTTCGCGCCGAGCGAGATGATGCTGCAACGGTAGCCGGGAGCCGAGAGCTCCTTGCGCAGGAGCTCCGCCGCGTTGGTCTTGGCGAAAATCCTGGTTTCGAAGTCGAGACCCGGAGACAGCCCCAGGTACGCGTGGCTCGGACGGGCATAGCAATAGACGCACCCATGCTCGCATCCGCTATACGGATTGATCGACTGCTCGAATGGGACGTCGGGCGACTCGTTGCGAGCGATGATGGACTTCGCGGCCTGCGGGGTGATCACCGTCTCGAGCCGCGCAGGCATCTCCTCCTCGCGCGGCCAGCCATCCTCGAACGCTTCCCGAGCGACGGATTCGTAGCGGCCCTCGACGTTCGAGGGAGCGCCGCGCCCCTTGAGCGGGCCGGCCTTGTCACCGCGGGTTGTCTTGAGCGCCATCTGATTGCGCCGGCGTCACCGGCTACCGGAGTACTGGTATTCTATCCAGTATCGGGGCGAAGGGCTAGATCGCCTTGCTCGCCCGCAGCGCCGCGATCTCGGCGTCGGAATAGCCGATCCGTGCAAGCACCTCGGCCGTGTGCTCACCCAGCGCAGGCCCGACCCACTCGAGGTCCCCAGGCGTCTCGGAGAGCTTCGGCACGACGCCCGGCACCCGGACCGTCGCCCCGTCGGGCAGCGTAGCCTCCCTGATCATGTCCCGCACCTGGTACTGGGGATCGGCGACGATGTCGGCGATGCTGTAGATCTTGCCGCTGGGAACCTGCGCCTCGGCCAGCACCTTCAGGACATGGTCCACCGCGTTCTTTCCGGTCCACTCGCCAATCACGCGGTCGAGCTCGTCCGCGCGTTGCGCTCGCCCCGCGTTGTCCGCGAGGCCCGGGTCGTCGGCGAGGTCCCGGCGCCCGATCGCGTTCATCAACCGCTTGAAGATGCTGTCGGCGTTCGCCCCGATCACGACGTGGTGCCCATCGCTCGTCAAGTAGGTGTTCGACGGCACGATACCGGTGAGATTGCTGCCGGTTCGCTCGCGCGTGATGCCGAAGAGGTCGAACTCCGGAAGCGTGCTTTCCATCATGTTGAACACCGCCTCGTACAGCGCGACGTCGACGACCTGACCCTTGCCGCCGTTGGCCGCCCGATGATGCAGTGCCATCAATACGCCGATGACGCCATGCAGCGCCGCGATCGAGTCTCCGATGGAGAGATTGAGCCGTACCGGCGGCCGATCCGGAAAGCCCGTGACGTAACGCATCCCGCCCATGGATTCCCCGATCGCACCGAATCCCGCGAGGTCCCGGTAGGGCCCGTATTGCCCGAACCCCGATGTCCGGAGCATGACGAGTCCCGGATTCTCGCGCGACAGCTCGTCGTAGCCTAGTCCCCACTTCTCGATCGTCCCGGGACGGAAATTCTCGATGACCACATCCGCGTCGCGAGCCAGGCGCCGCACGATCTCCTGTCCTTCGGGCAGGCGGAGATTCGCGGTCACGGATTTCTTGTTGCGCGCCTGGACGTACCACCAGAGCGAGGTGTCCTTGTAGAGCTTGCGCCACTTGCGCAGCGGATCGCCACCGTCCGGCGGCTCGATCTTGATCACCTCGGCGCCGAACTCGGCGAGCATCTTCCCGGCAAATGGTCCGGCGATGAGCTGACCGAGCTCTATCACGCGCAGACCCTCGAGAGGTTTCTTTGCCATCGTCGCTGCTAAGCCGGGCGGCGCTCGTAGTACGCCTGCGCGAGCGTCCCGATATCCACGTACTCGAGCTCGCCACCGACCGGAACCCCTCGCGCGATGCGGCTGACCTTGAGGCCGCGCTGGTGCAGCATCTCCGTCACGTAATGGGCCGTCGCCTCGCCTTCGTTCGTGAAGTTAGTGGCGATCACGACCTCCCGGACCAAGCCGTCGGTGGCCCGCGCAAGCAGCTTCTCCAGCCCGATCTCCTTCGGGCCCACGCCGTCGAGCGGCGAGAGGCGACCCATCAGCACGAAGTAGTGGCCCTGGTATGCAAGCGTCTGCTCCATCATCATCAGGTCTGCGGGGGTTTCCACGATGCAGAGGATGCCCGCATCACGCCGCGGCGAGTCGCACAATGCACAGACCTCCGTCTCGCTGAAGTTGTTGCATCGCGTGCAGCGGCGTACCGTCTGGAGCGCGTTCCTCAGGGCTTCACCGAGCCGCTGCGCACCCTCCCGATCGTGCTGCAGGAGATGGTAGGCCATGCGCTGCGCGGACTTCGGCCCGACCCCCGGAAGGCAGCGCAACGCCTCGATGAGATCCTCGAGTGCCGAGGACTTCATCAGAACGGCAGGTTCATCCCGGGCGGCAGCCCGAGCCCCGCCGTGAAGCCGGCCATCTTTTCCTGAACCGTCGACTCGACGCGGCGCACTGCATCGTTCATCGCGGCGGCGACGAGGTCCTCGAGCATCTCCTTGTCGTCGGCAAGGAGGGAGGGGTCGATGGTCACGCGCTTGACGTCGTGCTTGCATGTCATGACGACCTTGACGAGCCCTGCGCCTGCCTGTCCTTCGACCTCCACACTTGCAAGCTGCTCCTGCATCTTGCGCATGTTCTCCTGCATCTGCTGCGCCTGCTTCATCAGCCCGGCCAGCTGTCCCTTGTTGATCATCTCGCCTCTCCGCTTACGTGTTGGGTTTGATGGAGGAGTCGACGACCGCGCCGCCGAACTGCTCGACGAGGTCCCGCACGAACGAATCCCCCTGGATCGAGGCGTTCGCCTGCTCCTGGCGCGCCTCGCGTTCGCCCTCCTTGAGTGCCGCCACGGATTTCCCGGTTGTTTCGCCGATCTGTACCGACACGGCCACGTTCCCGCCCAGGCGTTCCCGCAGTGCCGCCTTGAGCTTGTCCACATAGACCTTCTCGGCGAGGTACTTCGCGTCGGGCGGTAGGCGCAACTCGATTTTCTGATTCGAGAACGCTGCGAGCTCGCTCCGCTCCGCGAGCTGGCGCGTTGCTCCAGTCACCTTCAGTTCGCGGACCAGTTTCGGCCAGTCACCCGGCGTGGCACCTGCCGGTACAGTCTCCCGCGTCGCGCCCCGGCCTACCGCGCTCGGTGCAGGCGCCGGCAGACGCTCGCCCGCGGCGCCGGGCCGGAAAGCGAGCATCCGCATGAGGGTCATCGTGAATCCTGCGTACTCGTCCGGTGCGAGCGGCAGATCGCGGCGTCCGTGTACCGCGATCTGGTAGTACAGCTGCACGGTCTCGGGATCGAGGAGCTTGGCCAGCTCAAGGACTCGCCCCCGCTCGGCGATGTCGTCGTCGAGGGCATCCGGAACGGCCTGCGCCAGGGCGATGCGATGCAGCAAGGTCGCGAGCTCGAGCAGCGCGCTGTCGAAAGAGAGGCTGCGAGCATCCATGGCGTCCGCGATCGAGAACAGACGGTCGCCGTTTCCCGCCGCGACCGCCTCGACCAGATCGAACAGGTAAGACTGGTCGACCGCGCCGAGCATGGTCCGAACGGCCGCTTCGGTGACCGTTCCGCCGCAGTACGCGATGGCCTGATCGAGCAGCGATAACCCGTCGCGCATGCTTCCGCGCGCCGCGTTGGCGATGAGTCGCAGCGCGCCGACCTCTGCGGCCACGCCTTCCTTGTCGGCGATCTCCTTGAGATGGACGGTGATGGCGCCAGGAACCATCTGCTTGAGGTTGAATTGCAGGCAGCGCGACAGCACCGTCACCGGAATCTTCTGCGGATCCGTGGTCGCCAAGATGAACTTGATGTGCTCCGGAGGCTCCTCGAGCGTCTTCAGCATGGCGTTGAACGCCGAGGTGGAGAGCATGTGCACCTCGTCGATCACGTAGATCTTGAAGCGCGCTCGGGTCGGCGCATAGACCGCACCCTCGAGGAGCTGGCGCATCTCGTCGACCTTCGTGTTGGTCGCCGCATCGACTTCGATGAGGTCCACGAACCTCCCCGCGTCGATCTCCAGGCAGGCCGTGCACTTCCCGCAGGGCTCGGGGGTGATTCCTGTCTCGCAGTTTAGCGCCTTGGCCAGGATTCTCGCGAGTGTGGTCTTGCCCACCCCGCGTGTCCCGGTCAGGAGGTACGCATGATGCAGGCGCTGCTGCGCGAGCGCGTTGGTCAGCGCCGTGACGACGTGCTCCTGCCCGACGAGCGAGGCGAACGAACGTGGCCGCCATTTCCGGGCAAGCACCTGGTACGACATGGCGGAAATTCTATCAGACCGAACCGGTCGGGCTCGTCGGTTTGCGCATCGGTTCGACTAGCGATCTGCCGCGGCGAGCGCTTCGGCCCGCGCAATCAGGCGCCGCGCATGCTGGTAGGTCGGAATTTCCACCAGCGCGCCGTCGACATCGACCCGATCCAGGCCACGCGCACGCGCTTCCTCGAACGCCCGAACCAGCCGCCGCGCTCGGTCCGTCTCCTCGATCGTCGGCGTGAGCACGCGATTGATGATCTCCGCATGGTCCGGCACGACGGCGCTCTTGGCGACGTATCCCAGGCGCCGCGCCCAGAGGGCATCGGCTGCGACGTCCTGACCACCGCTGAACGTGTACGGGCAATCGATCGCCACGACGCCCGCGGCGGTACATTCCACGAGAAACCGGCTGCGGACGTAGGCAAGCTCGAGCCCCTCGCGGCTGCGCTCGGCGCCCAGGTCCGCGGCCATGTCCTCGGACGCCACCAGGCATGCGCTCACCCGGGGGCTGGCCTTCGCGATTTCGATGGTGCGGACCAGCCCGGCGGCCGATTCCACATTCGGCACGAGCTCCGTCGATCCGGCTCTGATTCGAAGCTCTTTTTCGTGACGCGTCACGGCTGCGTCGAGTGCCCGCACCTGGTCGGGTGTGGCGACCTTCGACATCAGAACGACGTCCGGACGCCCGGTCATGACGGCGGCAAGATCGGCAGCCCCTTCATCCTCCAGGGGATTCACGCGCACGCCCGCAAGCGCTCCCGCGGCACGCCAGACTTCGTAAAGATCGGCGGCCAGGTCCCGCGCCTCGGGGCGCCGCTCGGCTGGCGTGAAATCCTCCAGTTCCTGGATGAGCACGTCCGCCCGACTCGCGGGCGCAGCGTACAGGGTGCCGCGTTCGGCACCCGGCAAGAAAAGCCACGAGCGTCGCAGCCCGGGTGCGCGTCGCGCGGCCGGCGCGCTCACGATGCGGGAAAGGGTGGCGAGCCTGAACCCCGGCACTTGCAGTGAGTAGCTATGGCTGCTTCCTTCCGGACCTGACCAGATTCACCACGCTGCAATGCGGGGAGGCCCGCCATTGTTCGGTGCCCCCGCGCACGGCGCGGCGGCAGGATTCAAGGTGTTGCGTCAAGATGTTGCGAAGAACCCACGGATTATACGCAGGGTGAGGGTCGAACCGTGCGGTCATTTCGCACTCGAGGCCGCCGCGGCGCCGGCGTACACGTCGCTCGCCGCGTCCACCCCCGCGCCGCGGGGCAGCGCGTACCCTTCCCGGGCCAGCGACGCGTCGAGCGCGCCGAGCGTGGCCAGCACGGCGTCCTTGCGCGCGTTGTAGCCCATGGTGCCGATGCGCCAGATCCTGCCGTGCAGCGGTCCGAACGAGGTGCCGATCTCGATGTTGAAGTCGTCGAGCATGCGTGCGCGGACCCGATTTCCGTCGACGCCGTCCGGAATCCAGACGCCGGTCACGTTGGGCATCTTGTTTGTAAGGTCGCCGAACAAGCGCAGGCCCATGCCTTGCAGCCCTGCGACCAATGCCCGGCTTGCGAGCGCGTGGCGCTTGTGAACGTTCGGCAGTCCCTCCTGCAGCGCGATCCGCGCACTTTCGCGCGCGCCGTAGAGCATGGTGGTCGCCTCGGTGTGATGATTGAGGGCCATATCACCCCAGTAGTCCATGATCATCGCGAGATCGAAATAGTTCGAGGCAATGACCGGACCCTCCCCGGGAACGAAGTCCGCCGGACGCACGCCTTCCTCGATGTGGCGACGCCGATAGATCGCCTCGGCGACGCGATCATTGAGGGTGATTGGTGCGACGCCCGACGGGCCCGCCAGGCACTTCTGCAATCCCGCAGTGCAGGCGTCGATTTCCCACGCATCGACGGGCAGCGGCATGCCGACGATCGAGGCCGTGGCGTCGACGTAGAGAAATGCATCGTGCGCGCGGCAGATTTGCCCGATCCCGGCCAACGGCTGAGCCATGGTGGTCGAGGTGTCGCCCTGGCAGAGCGCAACCAGCTTCGGACGATGTTGCTTCACCGCAGACTCGATTTGATCGGGTGAGAAGACCGTCCCCCACGCGGTCTCGAGCACACGCACGTCCGCACCGCAACGCCGTGCGATCTCGCACTTGAGCTGTCCGAATCGCCCGAACACGCCCACGAGCACACGGTCTCCAGGTTCGATCAGCGAAACCATCACCGACTCGATGCCGCCGCGCGCGGTGCTGTCGACGAGCATCGTCCAGCGGTTCCGCGTCTCGAAGACTTTCCGGTAAAGCTCCATCGTTTCGGCCATGTACGTCCGGAACTGCGGATCGAACTGGCCAAGGAGCTGCGCCGACATGGCGCGCAGCACGCGCGGATCCGCGGTGATGGGTCCGGGCCCCATCAGCAACCTGGGTAGGGGGTTCAGGTCCTCGAACAATTCGCGCATCCGCGTCTCCTGACACGCCGCGTTAAACCGGCGCGGTCGCCGCGCAGGATAAATGAGCGGGTACGACCGGGCAACGCGGCCTTGCCCGGACCTAGCGGTCGGAAGACGATGGTTCGGGCCTTGCCGGGAGCTTCAGGGCGCGGGGCGTCAGCTTGTCGGGAAGGACGCGTCCCATACGCGCGCGGTGCCCGAAGTGGTGCGCGAGCTTGTCGCCGGCAAGTCGCACCTCCTTCGCCTTGCCGCCGCGGCGGCTGACGCCCTCGACGATCAATTCCTTGGCGCTCGTCACCGCCACTGCGATCAGCTTCTCGCCTTCCTCGAGCCCCATCACGATCACGCCCCGGCCTTTCGCCATCTGCCGCATCTCCGCGAGGTCGAACGTCAGCAGGCGCCCCCCTTCGGCGACGGCAGCAACGAAATTGCCGCGCGCCTCTTCATAAACTGCCGGGGCCAGCGGTATCTCGCCTGCTTCGATGGACATGAATTCGCGTCCGGCGCGGCGATTCGACACCATGTCCGCAATCGTGCACAAAAAGCCGTATCCGCCGCTCGATGCGACAAGCAGGCGGGTCTCCGGCTTGCCGGCCACGCATTGGATGATGCGCCCACCCTCCTGGACGTCGACGAGCGACGACGCCGGCGCACCGTCCCCGCGCGCCGAAGGCAGCTCGCCGGCCTGCACCGTGTAGGCGCGTCCGTTCGAGTCGAGGAACAGCACCGGATCCACCGTGCGGCACGGAATCAGTGCCTGCAGCGAGTCGCCTTCCTTGAACGACAGGGCCGTGGGATCGACCTGCCAACCCTGCCGTGCCCGCACCCAGCCGTTCTTGGAGAAGATGACGGTCACCGGCTCGTCGATCACGGGTGCTTCGACGGCAGCCTTCTCCGATTCCTCGAGCTTCGTGCGCCGCTTGTCGCCGAACGCATCGGCGTCCTGCTGGAGCTCTTCCACGACCAGCGTCTCGAGCGCCTTGCGGCTGCCCAGTATCTTTTCGAGCCCCTTCTTTTCCTTGCGCAGGTCGCCGAGCTCGCGCTCCACCTTGATGTGCTCGAGCTTGGCGAGCTGTCGCAGGCGGATCTCCAGGATATCGTCGGCCTGACGCTCGGTCAGCTTGAAGGCCTTGATCAGCTCGGGCTTCGGCTCGTCCGCATTGCGAATGATCTTGATGACCTTGTCCACGTTCAGCAGGACGATCAAGCGCCCTTCGAGAATGTGGATGCGGTCCAGCACCTTGTCGAGCCGGAATCGCGTGCGCCGGGTCACCGTCGCGAACCGGAATTGGAGCCACTCCTTGAGCAGGTCCTTGAGGCTCTTGCCCGCGGGGCGCCCGTCGAGACCGACCATGACGAGGTTGACGGAAACGTTGGTCTCCATGCTCGTCTTCGCGAGGAGGAGATTCACGAACTCGGTCTCGTCGACGCGTGAGGACTTCGGCTCGAATACTAGGCGGACGGGATGAACGCGATCCGATTCGTCGCGCACCCGATCGAGCATCGACAGCACGAGCTGCTTCTCGCGGGTCTGCTCCGCGCTCAGCGATTTCTTTCCCGCCCGCGGCTGCGGATTCGTGATCGCATCAATCTCCTCCAGCACCTTGCGCGCCGAGGAACCGGGCGGCAGCTCGTACACGACGACCTGCCATTGTCCGCGCGCGAGGCGCTCGATATTCCATCGCGCACGCACCCTGACCGCGCCGCGCCCGCTCTCGTACGCTGCACGGATGTCCGATCGCGGTGTGATGATCTGGCCGCCCCCCGCGAAGTCGGGGCCCTTGATGTGCTTCATCAACCCGGCAATGCTGACGCCGGGCTCTCGAATCATCGCGATTGCGCCCTGCACGACCTCGTTCAGGTTGTGGCTCGGCACTTCCGTAGCCATGCCGACCGCGATGCCCGATGAACCGTTGAGCAGCACCACTGGGAGGCGCGCGGGAAGCACCTCGGGCTCCTCGATGCTGCCGTCGTAGTTCGGTGCAAAATCCACGGTGCCGCTGTCGAGCTCTGCAAGGAGCACTTCCGCGAACTTCGTGAGCCGCGCCTCCGTGTAGCGCATCGCGGCAGGATCGTCGCCGTCCCGCGACCCGAAGTTCCCCTCGCCGTCGATCAGCGGGTAGCGCATGGTGAAGTCCTGTGCGAGGCGCACCAGCGCGTCGTACACGGATGCATCGCCATGCGGATGGAACTTCCCGAGCACGTCGCCGACCACGCGCGCGGATTTCTTGCGCGGGGTGCCCGATCGGCCGCCCAGCTCCCACATCGCGTAGAGGATTCGCGCCTGCACCGGCTTCTGGCCGTCCGCAACCCGCGGCAGCGCGCGATCCTTCACCGTCGCGATCGCGTACTGCAAGTACTGGGACGCCGCGTATTTTCCGAGCGGCAGCGTGTCCCCGAACTCGCCCGTCAACGGGGCAAATTTCGACGGCGGCTTCGTGCCGCCCGACCCGCCGGACTGCGCCGCAGGAGGCGCCGCCTTGGCGCCTTTTCTCGGCTTGCGCTCGGCGAGGGCGGTGTCGCCGCCCGAGGCCTCGAAGAGGTCTTTCTGATCGTCCATTCCGCGTCTTTTACGAGATGTCGGCATCAACGAGATTGCCGAAGGTCTCCATCCACTCGCGGCGCGCCTGCGAGTTCTCGCGCGCCATCATCATGTTGAAGACATCCCGGTCTGAATCGAGCATGCCGTCCTCGACTCGCACGGGCAGCATGCGGCGCGTGTCGGGGTTGAGCGTGGTCTCCCACAGCTGCTCCGGGCTCATTTCCCCGAGACCCTTGAAGCGGCTCACCGTCCAGGCACCCTCGCGTACGCCTTCGTCGGCGAGCTTCTCTTCCATGGCCGCCAGCTCCTGCTTGTCGAGGGCGTAGAGCTTGCGTGCCGGCTTGCCTTTGCCCTGCGAGGGCACGTCGATGCGAAAGAGCGGCGGCTGCGCGATGAAGACATTGCCCTGCTCGATCAGCTTCGGAAAGTGCTGGAAGAAGAGCGTCAGGAGCAAGACCTGGATGTGCGAGCCGTCGACGTCCGCATCCGCGAGAATCACGATCTTTCGATAGCGGAGCCCACCGAGATCGGTCGCATCGCCGAGCTTGTGGGGCTCCACACCGATCGCCAGCGCAATGGCCTCGATCTCCTTGTTCGAGTAGAGCGACTCCGGGCTGTCCTGCCAGGTGTTCTTCGGCTTGCCCTTGAGCGGCAGGATCGCCTGGAACTCCTTGTCGCGCGCCTGCTTCGCCGAGCCACCCGCCGAGTCGCCCTCGACGATGAAGAGCTCGTTGCGCTCCGGATCGTCCGATGCGCAGTCGGTCAGCTTGCCTGGCAGGACGGCGACGCCGGAAATCTTGCGGCGCTCGACCTTCTGTGCCGCACGCGTGCGGGCCAGCGCCTGGGAGATGACGAGCTCCGCGATGCGCTTCCCTTCCTCGACGTGCTGGTTCAGCCAGAGCTCGAACGGATCGCGCACCATCTGCGCGATGAGCTTCACGCCGTCGCGCGAAATGAGCTCGTTCTTCACCTGGCCCTTGAATTGCGGATCGAGCATCTTCACGGCGAGCACATAGGACGCGCGCGACCAGACATCCTCGGGCACGATCTTGAGGCCGCGCTGGCCCATCGCGTGGTGATCGATGAAGCTCTTGATCGCGTTGTACGCCCCTTCGCGCAAGCCCGACACGTGCGTGCCGCCGTGGCGCGTCGGGATCATGTTCACGTACGACTCCGCGACGACTTCGCCGTCCGGCGCCCAGGCGATCGCCCACAGCGCGCCCTCGCCTTCCGCGAAGCTGTCGGACTCGGATTGCGCATCGATATAGCGCTCGCCGAGAAACGGTTCGGCGACGGCGTCGCGCGCCGACATGGCCTCTCCGAAATAGCCGCGAATCCCGTCGGGAAAGTGCCAGGTCGTGGTTTCGATCTTGCCCTTCTTCTCCACGCCCAGCGTGAACCGAACGCCGGGAAGGAGCATCGCCTTCGCACGCATCAGGATCGCGATGTCCTGGGGAACGATATTCGGCGAGTCGAAGTACTTCGCGTCGGGCCAGAAGCGAACCCGCGTCCCGGTTTCCCGCGGGCCGATGTTGCGCACCTTCTTCAGCGGGTCCTTGACCTTGCCGTTGTCGGCGAACACCAGGCGGTAGAGCGCGCCATCCCGCTTGACTTCGACCTCGAGCCGCTTCGCGAGCGCATTCGTCACGCACACACCAACGCCGTGCAGGCCGCCGGCGATGCGGTAGACGGCATCCTTGTCGGTCTTTCTGAACTTGCCCCCCGAATGGAGGGTCGTGAAGATCACCTGCACCGCGGGAATCTTCTTCTTGGGATGCAGATCCACCGGGATGCCCCGGCCGTCGTCCTCTACCGCAGCCGAGCCGTCCTCGTACAGGACGACCGAGACGCTCTTTGCGAAGCCGGCAAGGCCCTCGTCCGATGCGTTGTCGATCGCCTCGACCAGCGCGTGATTGGGGTTGACCGGGTCCGTGTACATGCCCGGCCGGTGCAGGATCGGCGAGAGATCCTCAAGGATTTCAATGTCTTCAGCGCGATAATCGCCAGCCTTGCGAGCCATCCTATCCCGTTCTTCTCACCACGACAGGTTGGGGTCGACCCCCTGGTCGACCACGACGGGTTGTGATCATACTCCGCCCGATGGCCGGATGCACCCACCCAAGCACGGCGCAATGCGCAGTATTAATCGCAGCGGTCTTCCTCCCCTCCTCTCCGAGGAGGGGAGGCTGCGCAGCCGCCGGGGCGGTGTTCCAGAGCCCGGGCAGACGCGCGTGGCACCTAGGACTTACGCTTGTTGATGAGCTGGGCGTCGTCCACGACCTTGAGCGGGCTGCCGCCCCACAGGATCGCGGCGTAGAAATGATTCTCGAGCTGCGCCTTGGACAGCGCCTCCCACTGGTAGCCGTTGAGGAGGATGATCTGACCGGTCATGCCGAGCTCGCCGATCACGGTGAACGCGCCCTCGATCACTTTTCCGGCGGGCGGCTTGTCCCATTTCACCGGCTCGATCGCCGCGATGGACTTCGGCGTCTCGCCCGGAATGACGGAATACACGCCGCTCACGCCGTCGCTCGTGCGCAGCGATGCGGCCAGGCGGGTTCCACGAGGTTTCATGCTACCTAGCTCCTACTTTTTCTTTCGTCCTCGCACGCCCCCACCTGCAGGCCTGCGCGGTCGTGGCGGAGAGAGCGGGATTCGAACCCGCGGTACGGTATTACCGTACACACGCTTTCCAGGCGTGCGCCTTCAACCACTCGGCCACCTCTCCGGGCGCGCGCAATTCTACCGCAACGTACTGCCCGCAGCGGCAGATCAGAGCACCTTTCCCGGATTCATGATGCCGAGCGGATCGATAGCGCGCTTGATCGAGCGCATGATCTCCATCTCGAGCGGGGATTTGTAGCGCAGGATCTCGTCCCGCTTGTACACGCCGAGGCCGTGCTCCGCGCTGATCGACCCGCCGAAGCGAGCCGTCGCGTCGTGGACGATGCGGTTCACCGTGCGCATCTTCTGCATGAACGCCGCCTCGTCCATGCCGGGCGGGGGCGCCACGTTGAAGTGAAGGTTGCCGTCACCGACATGGCCGAAATTCACCACCCGCACCCCGGGAAACTCGCGTTCGAGCGCCGTCTGCGCGGCGTCGATGAATTCCGCGATGTGCGAGATGGGCACCGACACGTCATGCTTGACCTGCTTGCCGTCGAGGGCCTGTGCCTCGGTGAGGTTTTCGCGTAGCGCCCACAGTTTCTGCGCCTGCCCCTCGCTCGCTGCGACCACGGCATCCGCGATGAGGTCCTGCTCGAGCGCCTCCCCGAGCACCGCCTCGAGCACTTCCTTGACATTACCTGCCGCATGGGTGTCGGAGAGCTCGAGAAGGACGTTTTCGGCGTAGTCCCTGTCGAACGGTCTTTGAACGCCCGGAATATGGCGCGTCACGAGCTCGATGCAGATGCGCGACATCAACTCGAATGCGGTCAACCGATCGCCGCATCGTTCCTGGATATGGGTCAGCAGCCGAAGCGCCGCGCGCACGTCATTCAGCGCGACGACCGCAGTGGCCTGGGCGCGGGGCTTCGGAAAGAGCTTGAGCACGGCAGCAGTGATGATGCCGAGCGTCCCCTCGGCGCCGATGAAGAGGTGCTTGAGATCGTAGCCGGTGTTGTCCTTGCGCAGGCCCCGCAGTCCGTCCCAGACCTCGCCCGACGGCAGGACGACCTCGAGCCCAAGCACCAGTTCACGGGTGTTCCCGTAGCGCAGGACCTGCACGCCCCCTGCGTTGGTGGAAAGATTCCCGCCGATCTCGCAGCTTCCTTCGGCGGCAAGGCTGAGCGGAAATAGCCTGCCCGCGTCGTCGGCGGCCTCCTGCAAGGTCGCCAGCACGCACCCCGCCTCCACCGTGACCGTGTTGTTGACCGGGTCGAGCGCGCGGATCCGGTTCATGCGCGAAAGATTCACGATGAGCTGCGTGCCGCTCGTATCGGGGGTTGCGGCGCCGCAGAGGCTCGTGTTGCCCCCCTGGGGGACGATCGGCGTGCGCGTCTCCGCGCACAGCGCGACGACCGCAGCCACTTCCTCGGTGCTGCCCGGCTTCACGACGGCGCGGGCGCGCCCGAAATAGCGTTTGCGCCAGTCGGTCGCGTAAGGCGCCGTCTCGGCATCCTCCACGAGCACGTGCTGCTCGCCGACGATGCGGGCAAGGCGATGCAGCAGGGTTGGAGCGTCCATGGATCTCGTGGGGCAACGACGGCTACGCCCACGATTCTAGCCCGATCCGTGCGCCACGCGCGCCTTGCGGCCGCGCGTGGCGTTGCGAACGATACGCTTGCGAGCGGCAGCGGCCCGCGGATCAGCGCGATTGCTTGAGCTGCTCGAGGATCGCGGGGTTTTCCAGCGTGGAAACGTCCTGCGTGATCTCCTCGCCTCTTGCGATGGAGCGCAACAGCCGCCGCATGATCTTTCCGGAGCGCGTCTTGGGCAGGTTGTCGCCGAAGCGGATGTCCTTCGGCTTGGCGATCGGCCCGATCTCCTTGCCGACCCAGTCACGCAGCTCCTGCGCCATCTTCTTCGCGTCGTCCCCTTCCGGACGTGCCCCCTTCGGCACCACGAAGGCCACGATCGCCTCGCCCGTAAGATCGTCGGGGCGCCCCACGACCGCCGCTTCGGCAACCAGCTTCGAATTGGCGACGAGCGCCGACTCGACCTCCATCGTGCCGAGCCGGTGACCCGACACGTTGAGCACGTCGTCGATGCGGCCGACGATGCGGAAATATCCTTCCTCGTCCATGCTCGCCCCGTCGCCGGCGAGGTAGTACTCGCCCTTGAAATCGTCGGGGTAGTAGGTCTTCTTGAAGCGCTCCGGGTCGCCCCAGATGGTGCGGATCATCGACGGCCACGGCCGCTTGATCACGAGCAGACCGCCCTTGCCTCTGCCCACCGACTTGCCGGTCTCGTCGACGATATCGGCCGCGATCCCCGGCAGGGGCAGCGTCGCCGAGCCCGGCTTGGTGGGGATCGCGCCCGGCAGCGGCGTGATCAGGATCGAACCGGTCTCGGTCTGCCACCAGGTGTCCACGATCGGACAGCGCTCCCGCCCGACCGTGGTGTGGTACCACATCCACGCCTCGGGGTTGATCGGCTCGCCGACCGTGCCGAGGATGCGCAAGCTGGAAAGGTCGTACTTCTTCGGCAGATCCCCACCCGCCTTGATCAGCGAGCGGATCGCGGTCGGCGCCGTGTAGAACACGTTCACCTTGTGGTCCTGGATCATCTTCCAGAAGCGGCCCGCATCCGGGTACGTCGGTACGCCTTCGAACATCACCACGGTCGTTCCGCAGGCGAGCGGCCCATAAACGATGTAGGTGTGGCCGGTCACCCAGCCCACGTCGGCGGTGCACCAGAAGATGTCGGTGGGCTTGTTGTCGAACACCCATTTCATCGTGAGGATGGCGCTCAGCAGGTAGCCGCCGGTGGCGTGCTGCACCCCTTTCGGCTTGCCCGTCGACCCCGACGTGTACAGGATGTACAGCGGGTGCTCGGCATTCACCCAGGCCGGCTCGCAGGTATCGGGTTGCCCCTTGACGACATCGTGCAGCCACTTGTCGCGCGGCGCCTGCATCGGCACCTTCGAGCCGGTGCGCCGGTACACGATGACGTTCCTGACCTTCTCGCAGCCGCCCATCGCGAATGCCTCGTCCACGACCGGCTTGAGCGGGATCTCGCGCCCGCCGCGCAGCTGCCCGTCGGCCGTGATCACCTCAGTCGCGCCCGCGTCGACGATCCGCTCCTGGAGGCTCTTGGCCGAGAAGCCGCCGAACACCACCGAGTGGGTCGCACCGATGCGCGCGCACGCCTGCATCGCCTGCACGACTTCGATCGACATCGGCATGTAGATGAGTACTCGGTCGCCCTGCTTGACGCCGTGGGCCCGCAGCGCGTTCGCCAAGTGGCAGACGCGCTGGTGCAACTCCCGGTAGGTGATCTTCGTGACCGTGCCGTCGTCGGCCTCGAAGATGATCGCGATCTTGTCCGGCTGGGTCTCGAGGTGCCGGTCGAGGCAGTTGTAGGAGGCGTTCAACTCGCCGTCGCTGAACCACTTGAAGAACGGCGCGTTGGATTCGTCGAGCACATTCGTGAAGGGCTTCGACCAGTGCAGATGCTCTTTCGCCAATCTACCCCAGAAGCCGTCCGGATCGCGCTCCGCCTCGTCGCAAAGAGCCTTGTAGGCGGCCATACCCGACACGTTCGCCTGCTTCACGAATTCCGGCGAAGGCGGGAAGACCCGGGTCTCGTGCAGGACAGACTCGATGTTTGCAGCCATTGACCAACTCCTCCTTGTTGTGCCCGAAAGGCCGGCTCGAAGCGTGATTGTAAAGCAACGCGCGGCGGTCACGCCGCGACAGCGTTTCACCGCGTTACGTCAATGCAGGGGCGTGCCGTCCTCGAAGCGCTCGCCGGGATCCTCGTTGCCGAATGCAATCGGCGGATAGAATGCGCGAAAATCCGCGGCGACCTTCTCGTAGGGAAAGTCGGACCAGATGCCGTGGTCCTTCACGTACTCCATGTGACGCCGATCCCGCGCGTCGAATTCCTGGAGGATTGCGTTCGAGCGCCCGTCGAACTCGGTCGGACGTACCCCGAACCGCTCGCAGAGCTCGATGTTGAACGCCGGAGCCGCCTTCACCCAGGCGCCCTCCAGGTACAGCACGGCGTACCCGTGGTGCATGAAGTAGGTCTTGCCGCCGAGGCGCGCCTTGAGCTTTTCGGTGACGAGGTGATTCACCACGTCCGACAATCCGATCGCGGCGGGGATGCCGGCCACTCGCGAAGCCGCCGCCAGCAGGATCGCCTTGGGCAGGCAGTACGCGTGTTTCGCGGCAAGCACGTGGCTCGCCGCATAGGTCGACGGGTCGAGCCGCATCGAGAACGGGTCGTAGCGGATCGAATCGCGCACCGCATAGAAGAGCCGTACCGCCTTGCCGATCGGGCTCGTTTCCCCGGCCACGGCCCTTTCCGCAAACCCTCGCACTGACGCCGTGCCAGTGTCCATGAACGGCGTCTCGCGCAGGTACTCGGGCCCGGGCGTCGGCGCTTGGCCAGGTTCGGTGAAGATCATCTGAGCTCCGTGTCCGGGAACGGACTTACCTCTTCTGCGCGAGCATCGTTCCGCGACAGCGCCGCGCCCCGCACAGGCATGCCCAGATTCGCTTCATGCGCGGCGTGTGCCGCTCCTCGAGCATGATGTTGTAGTCGTATGTCAGCTCTTCGCCCCGTGCAATATCGCGTGTCGCCTCGATGTAGATACGACCGTCCTCCTCGACCGTTTCGCAGTTCGGGCTGCAGCCGTGGTTGATCCAGCGCGCGGCGTTCCCTCGCACGCCCGCGTCGATCACCCAGTCGTCGTCCACCTCGAACAGAAACGTATGGCTGTCGTTCTCGTCGACGTTTGCGTAGCGCCGGTCGACTTGCTTGTGGGTGACGCGCTGCCCCTTGTACTCGATCACCCGGGTGCCTTTTGCGATCTTCCGCGCCGCGAAGACGCCGCGGCCGTGTATCTTGGATCTGCGCACGAAGTAGAGCGGTTTCGCCCGACTCGCGCCGTTCAAGCGCTTGCTGCCGTTCATCGGTTGTTTCATTGCCGTGGTTGAAGGAATCAAGCGCGAATTTTACGCAACATATGCGTCGTTGCGAAGCGCGTTCACGACGGGCCCGGCCGGGGACGCGCCCAGAACTGGTACATGGCACCGAAAGCGTCGGGATGACGTACCTCGAACTGTGTCCAGTTCGGCAGGGAACGCGCGTGCTCGTCCGTGGGGAATTCGGTCCGGTATGCCTGACGGACGCCCGGATCGCCGAACTCGAACCCGAGAAACTCCATGTCGAGAGAATCGAGTGCCTCCCCGAGGCGCGGCAGCGTGAAGCGGTGCTCCTGCACGTGAAACAGCAGGTCGCGGCACCCGGAAAGCGACCAAAAATCGGGCGACTCGGTCACCGGCCGCGCCGGGTGGGTGTCAGGCAGCGCAAGCAGGGTTTGCCGGCACTGTCGGATCCCGTCCGTATTGACGGGGAACCCGCGCTCGGCGATAAGGTCCCGCGCCGCCACGACGGCCTCGCGGCCCAGCTCGCTGTAGAGGGCGATGCGCATGAAGCCATCGGCGGCAAGCAGCCCGCGCAACACCCGCCATCCCGCCAAGGGGTCGCGCAGGTGATGCAGGACCCCTGCGCAGTCGATGACTTCGAACGTCTTTTCCAGCGCCGACATCTCGAGGATGTCCGCCTGCGCGAACTCGATGTTTGCTGCGCCGAGCTCGGCGGCACGCCGCGCGGCGTAGGCCAGGCTCGCGCGGCTCAGGTCGACGGCCAGGATATTCGCGCCAGGATGCAGCAAGGCAGCCAGGACCGCATGCCGACCCGTCCCGCAGCCGGCAATCAGCATTTGCGGCCGTTCGGGGACGCGGGAATCGGCGTCGCCCAGAAACGGAAAGAGGCTGCGGATCTTCTGTTGCAGCGGTTGCGCACCGATCATCCGGGGCAACGCTCCCCAGCGTGGGTAGGGGTTCTCCTCGTACTGCGCCCGCACGGCGCGCGACGTGAGATCCTCGATCGCGGTGACCGTCGGAAGCGTGGCGGCGATGCGCGCCTCCTCCGTGGGCTCGGCCACCTGACGCCTGACGAGTCGCGCAATCCATGGATCGCCGATGCGCTCGGCAATCTCCTCGACGTTCCGGACGTCGCGGAGTGTGCCGTAGCACGCGACCAGCGCAAGCGCCGCGCCGGTCTCCGCGGTGAGCTCCGAATCCTCTCCCAGCCGGTTCGCAAGTCGGGCTGCCAGGGCACGCTCCGCTTCCTCTTGGGCAAAGGCATACTCGTTCAGAAAGCATTGCAGGGCCAAGGCGGCGAGCGGCGCAATCCAGCGTGCCCCCTCGCCGGCGGCGAACCCTTCGGCCCAGCGTTCCAGCGATGCGCGCCGAAACGCCGTCAACAGGCGCTCGGCGCGGGCGTCGGGGATGACGGTTCGGGCCGTCAGATCGAGGAGGAAGTGATCGGAGAGGGCTGCCTGGGCGTCATCGCTCGCCATGCGCGCCGCAAACTCCGGTGGGGAGAGGTCGGACGCCTCGAGCAGGGCGCCGATGCGGGGATCCATCGTGATGAGCTGGAATGCGGCGGCGGCAACTCCGGTCAGGTCCACATCGTCGCGCGCGACGCATCGCGCCACCAGGTCGCGTTCGGCAGGTGTGAGCGCCGTACTCGGGAGGTGACCCACGGTGTCGGCGAAACGCTGGCAGTGTGCCCCGACTGCGGGCGCCGCGCGCATCGCTCGACCGAAAGCCTGCAGCGCTTCGTCCGCCCTGCCGGCGTCGAGCAGCGCCTCCCCGAGATTGTGGAGCGCCATGTTGAAGTTCGGTGCTCCGGCGATGGCGCGCTCGTACGCGGCGATCGCGTCCTGCAGCGCACCCATGTCACGCAGGACGTTGCCGAGATTGAGCTCGGCCATGAGGTTCCCGGGATTGAGCGCGAGCGCCGTGCGGATCTCGGCCAGCGCCCTCTCCATCATGCCCGCGTCGCGCAACGTCCGACCAAAATTGTTGTGGAGACCGTCGTCACGCGGGGCAACGGCGATGCCACGCTCGAAGACCTCAAGCGCCTCCTCGAGCCTGCCAGCCTGCTGCAGTGTGATTCCGAGCGCATTGAGTGCCGTCGGATCCCGCGGAGCGCGCGAAATCGCGCCGCGCAACACCCGCTCCGCCTCGTCGAGCTCGCCCGTCTCGCCCAGCACGTATCCGAAATTGACCGCGAACTGCAGCGTCCCGGGCGCGAGGCCGACCGCTCGGCGCATATGGGGTAACGCCTCGCGCGCCGCGCCTTGCTGGTACCGGCACATGCCCAGCAGAAAATGCGCTTCGGCGTTGGCCGGCGCCTGCGCGACGATTCCGCTCAGGACAGCCTCCGCGTCCGCGAACCGACCGCCCTGTAGCAGCGGATACACGCGCTGAAGCGCGGCGGCCTCGCTCACGGTCCGCTCAACCGCCCGGCGTCACGACTTTCCGGACAGGGCCGTCTGGATCTGCGCGAGAGCAGTCGGGTCCTCGATGGTCGTCAGGTCGCCGGGATCTCGCCCTTCGGCGAGCGCCTGGATCGAGCGGCGCAGCGTCTTGCCCGAGCGGGTCTTGGGAAGCAGCGACACGAAATGGACGTGGCGCGGCCGCGCGATGGCGCCGATGGCGTCGTCCACCGTCTTCATCACTTCCTTCTCGAGCTCGGCGCGGCTATCGGGCGTCGCCACTCGCGCCGGGTCCTTCACCACCGCGAAGGCGAGCGGCATCTGGCCCTTGACTGCGTCGTTCACGCCCACGACGGCGCACTCGGCGATCGCGGCGTGCATGTTTACCGCCTCTTCGATCTCGCGTGTGCCGAGACGGTGGCCCGCCACGTTGATGACGTCGTCCGTGCGCCCGAGAATGAAGAAGTATCCGTCCTTGTCGCGGATTCCCCAGTCGAACGACGAGTACGCCAGCTTGTCGCGAAAATCCTTGAAATAGGTGCTCACGAAACGTTCGTCATCGCCCCACACCGTCGCGAGGCAGCCCGGCGGCAGCGGCGGGATGACCGCCAAGACCGCCTTCTCGTCGACATCCGCTTCGGAGGCATCCGACTCGCGCAGCAGCTTGATGTTGTATCCGTATGCCGGGAAGGAAGGGCTGCCGAACTTGTTCTCCGTCTTCTCGACGCCCGGCACGGCCGTGAGCATCGGCCACCCGGACTCGGTCTGCCAATAGTGATCGACGACGGGCCTGCCGAGAGCGTCCACGATCCAGCGATGCGTTGGCTCGTCGAGCGGCTCGCCCGCAAGGAAGAGGTGTTTCAAGCTCGACAGATTGTATTTCCGCAGGTACGAGACATCGCTTTTCTTGAGCACGCGGATGGCGGTCGGCGCCGAGAACATGACGGTCACCTTCTCGTCCTGGACGATCTTCCACCAGATGCCGGGATCCGGGCGTATCGGAACGCCTTCATACATGATCGTCGTCATCCCCGCGATCAGCGGACCGTAGATGATGTAGGAATGACCGACCACCCAGCCGATGTCGCTGGTGGTGAACATCGTCTCGCCGGCCTCGCCGCAGTAGATGTACTTCATAGAGGCCGCAAGCGCGACCGCATAGCCGCCGACGTCCCGCTGCACCCCCTTCGGTCGTCCCGTCGTTCCGGACGTATAAAGGATGTAGGACGTCTCGTTCGACTCGAGCCAAGTCACCGGAACCTTGGCATCCATGTGCTTCTCGCGGAGCTCCATGTAGTCCAGGTCCCGGCCCGCGGTGCGCGGCATGTTCGGGTCCAGGCCACGATTGAAGATCACCACCTTGTCGGGAGGCGACTTCGCCAGGCGGAGCGACTCGTCGACGAGCGACTTGTAAAGGACGGCCTTCCCCGCCCGCATGCCGCCGTCCGCCGTGACCATGAGCTTGGGCTTCGCGTCGTCGATCCGGGCCGCGAGGCTGTTCGCGGCAAAGCCGCCGAAGACGACGGAGTGCACCGCGCCGATTCGCGCGCAGGCGAGAATCGCGAAGCACGCCTCCGGGATCATCGGCATGTAGATGATGACTCGATCGCCCTTCTTCACGCCGAGCGCCTGCATCATCGCCGCGACGCGCTGGACCTCGGCGTGCAGCTCGCGAAAGGAAAAGCGCTTCTCGTCGTTCACCTCGGTCGAGATGTAAACGAGCGCCGTTTGGTCGCCGCGCGAGGCCAGGTGCCGGTCCACGGCGTTGTGGCACAGATTGGTCTCCCCGCCGACGAACCACTTAGCGAATGGTGGCCTGCTGTAGTCCAGGACCTTGGTGAATGGCTTGGACCAGTCGATCAGCTTTGCCTGCTCCGACCAGAATCCGTCCGGATCCTTGATCGAGCGCTCATGGAACGCCTTGTACTTTTCCCCAGCCATGTTCCCCTCCTCGCTGAATCGAGGTCGATGACCTCCGTCGCAACCGCTGAATCTCGCCCGGCGGATCGCTACGCACCTTGAGGCAGATCAAACCTCTCCGGCGCGAACGCCGCTCAATCGGCGGCCATGTCGACGACGACTCTTCCCTTCACCCGGGCCCCGATGAAATCGTCGAAGACGGAGGGCAATTGATCGAAGGGAATGGTCCGTGTCGCTCCGGCCAGATGTCTCGGCTTCATTTCGGCCGCGAGGCTCTCCCAGACCTTCTGCCGCATCGCCATTTCGCAGTTCACCGAGTCCACGCCAAGCAGGCTCACGCCGCGCAGGATGAAGGGCGCAACGGTCGTATTGAGGCTCATGCTCGCGGCGAGCCCCACCGATGCAATCGGCGCCCCGATCTGCATGGTGCTCGCCATCCAGGCAAGGACCTCACCGCCCAGATTGTCGACCGCGCCCGCCCACATTGCCTTGTCGAGCGGCTTGATCTTTGCAAGGTCGAGGCCCGTGCGGAGCATCACTTCCTTCGCGCCCAGCCCCTTCAGGTAGTCGGTCTCTGATTCCTTTCCGGTCAGCGCGACGACCTCGTGCCCGAGTCCCGCAAGAATGTCGATCGCCACCGATCCCACGCCGCCCGTGGCTCCGCTCACGATAACCGGACCCTTGCCGGGCTTCAGCCCTTCGTGAATCATGCGCACGACCGCAAGCCCTGCCGTGAATCCCGCCGTCCCGAGCGCCATCGCGTCGAAGTGGGTCATGCCCCTGGGCATCGGTACGACCCACGCCGCGGGCACGCGAGCGTACTCGGCGTAGCCGCCGTCGTGCGCGACGCCGATGTCGTAGCTCGTGGCGATCACGGCGTCGCCCTTCTTGAACCGTGCATCGCGCGAGTCGGTCACCGTACCAGAGAGGTCGATGCCGCCGATGCAGGGAAAGCGCCGGATGATCCGCCCCTTGCCGGTGGCGGCCAGCGCATCCTTGTAGTTGACGCTCGAATACGCCACCCGCACGGTCACTTCGCCGGGGTCGAGGTCATCGAGGGCGGCCTCCTCGAAGCCGCCGACCACCTTCTTGTCTGCCTCACGCAGCCGGTAGACCTTGAATTTCTCCATGACTTTCACGCTCCTTCCGTTCCTGCCGGGCCCGGCGCCTCGCGTGCCTGCCGATGACGAACGCTCGGCACGGCGCCCGGCGAAGCCTGCAATCGCCGGCTTGCTCCAAGGTACTCCTTGGTGCGCATTTCCGCCAACCGGCTGACAGTCCGTTGAAACTCGTGTGCCAGCACGCCCTCCGTGTAGAGTCCGTCGGGCGGCACCTCGGCCGAGACGACAAGATTCACCTTCGCCTCGTAGAACACGTCGACGAGAAGCGTAAACCGGCGCGCCTCGTCGCCCCGTGCGGGATTCATTTGCGGGACGTTCGAGAGAATCACGGTGTGGAATCGCGTCGCCAGATCCAGGTAATCGATCTGGGAGCGCGGCCCGCCGCATAGATCCGCAAACTCGAACCAGACCACGCCGCCCGCCCGCTTGACGTAGGGAATCACGCGCCCCTCTACGTCCAGTTCGTGATGCTCCTCCTCGACGTCGCGGATCTGCAGGAAGGTCTCGGCGAGCGCCTGCTCCGCGCGCGCGCCAAGCGGCCAGTGGTACGCCTGCACGTGCTCCATCGCTCTCAGCCGGTAATCCACGCCGCTTTCAACGTGCACGACGTCCAGGCTGTCCTTGATGAGTGCGATCGTCGGCAGGAAACGGTCGCGTTTCAGCCCGTGCCGATAGAGCTCGTCGGGGTGATAGTTCGACGTCATGCAGTACACGACCCCTAGCGCAATGGTTCGCTCGAGCAGACGTCCCAGAATCATGGCGTCGGCGATGTCGTTGACGTGGAACTCGTCGAAGCAGATCAGGCGATATCGCTTCGCCACGCGCCTGGCGACCGCGTCGAGCGGATCTTCGCGCCCCTTCAGGATTTCCATTTCCCGATGGATGTCGCGCATGAAGTGATGGAAGTGCACCCGGCGCTTGCGAACGAGAGGCAGCGTCAGGTAGAAACTGTCCATGAGAAAGCTCTTGCCGCGCCCGACTCCGCCCCAGAGATAGACCCCGTGGGGCAGAGGCGGCTTCACCATCAGCCGGCGCAATGCGCTGCTGCGCTTCTCCTTGTACGCCACCCATTGCTCGTAGAGGCGCTGCAGTCGCTGCACTGCGGCGTATTGCGATTCGTCTGCGACGAACCCCCGTCGCTGCAGCGTGTCCCGGTAGTACTCGAGTACCGTGACCGGTAGCCGCTTGGCAGCCTCGGTGTACTCGGTGGCGTCGAACACGCTTCCGCCCAGTGGCGGAAGGTGCTCGGCGTGCTCGTCCTCGTAGGCGCTATCGTGCATTCACATGTTCAAGGCCCGCTTGTCCACTGCAAGCGCGGCCTCGTGCATCACCTCCGAGAGCGAGGGGTGCGCGTGCACGATCCGGGCGACATCCTCGGAGCAGGCGCGAAATTCCATCGCGACGACCGCCTCCGCGATGAGCTCGGACGCATGCGTGTTGATGATATGGACGCCAAGAATCTCGTCGGTCTTTGCGTGCGCCAGCATCTTCACGAAGCCCTCGGTTTCGTCCTGGCTGAGCGCTCGACCGTTGATCGTGAACGGAAACTGGCCGACCCGATACGGAGTGCCCTCTTCGCGAAGCTGCTGTTCGGTTCGGCCGACCCATGCGATCTCCGGCGAGGTGTAGATGACCCACGGGATGGTTTCCAGATTGACGTGCGCTTTTTGACCGGCAATGAGCTCGGCGACCATCACCCCCTCCTCCTCGCCCTTGTGCGCGAGCATCGGGCCGCGGACGACGTCGCCGATCGCGAAGACGTTCTGCAGGTTGCTGCGGCAGTGCGCGTCCACCTCGATGAACCCGCGTTCGTCGATCTTGAGTCCGACGTTCTCGGCGCCGAGCCGGTCGGTATTGGGAATCCTGCCTATCGACACCACCAGCCTGTCGCATTCGAGTTTCAGTGGCTTGCCGTCCTGCTCGTAGTCGATGGACACACCCTTCTTGCCCACTTGCGTCTTGACGATCGTGACGCCGAGCTGGATGTCGAGCTTCTGGCGCTCGTTGAAGATCTTCCACGCCGCCTTCGCGATGCTCTCGTCGGCCGCCGCCAGAAAACTCGGCAGGACTTCCAGCACCGTGACCTTGGCGCCGAGGCGTCGCCAGACGCTGCCGAGCTCCAGACCGATCACGCCGGCGCCGATCACCCCGAGCCGCTTGGGCACTTCCGTGAACGAGAGCGCGCCGACGTTGTCGCACACCACCTCGTTGTCGACCGGCAGATCGGGCAGATGGCGAGCCTTTGAACCCGTCGCGATGATGATGGCCTTGCCTTCGGCCACGTCGGTCCCACCGTCGCCCGACACCTCGACCTGCCAGCCCGCACCGCCCTTGCCGACCAGGGTGGCATGCCCCTTGAGCCAGGTGATGTTGTTCTTCTTGAACAGGAACTCGATTCCCTTCGTCATCTTCGTGACGATCGAGTCCTTGCGGGCCATCATCTTGGCGAGGTCGATCTTGGCGCCGGCGATCGCGATGCCGTGACTCTCGAACTTGTGCCGGACCCGCTCGTAGTTCTCCGAGGACTCCAGCAGTGCTTTCGAGGGAATGCAGCCCGTGTTCAGGCACGTTCCACCCAGTGCGCCGATGCCTTGCGGCGTCTTCCACTCCTCGACGCACGCGGTCTTCATGCCGAGCTGTGCCGCGCGCACGGCTGCAATGTATCCGGCTGGACCGGCGCCGATCACGATTACGTCGAATGTCTGTGCCATTTTTCCGGTGATGAGCTACGTACGAGGAGCGTAAAGAGAGGAGGAGATGTCTTCTTCCTCCGGTCGATCAAAGATCAAGCAGCAGTCGCGCGGGGTCTTCGAGTGCTTCCTTCATGGCGACAAGCCCGAGCACGGCTTCCCGCCCGTCGATGATGCGGTGGTCGTAGGAGAGTGCCAGGTAGTTCATCGGGCGGACCACGATCTGGCCCTCCTCGACGACCGGGCGGTCCTTGGTCGCGTGGATCCCGAGGATCGCACTCTGAGGCGGGTTGATGATCGGCGTCGAAAGCATGGAACCGAACACGCCTCCGTTGGAGATGGAGAACGTGCCTCCGGTGAGTTCCTCGATGCCGAGCTTCCCGTCCTGGGCACGCTTTCCGAAGTCGGTGATCTGCTTTTCGATCTCCGCCAGGGGAAGCTGATCCGCATCTCGCAGGATCGGCACCACCAGTCCACGCGGGCTGCTCACGGCGATGCCGATGTCGAAATAGCCGTGATAGACGATGTCGTTGCCGTCCACCGACGCGTTCAGCACGGGGTACTTGCGCAGCGCATGCACGGACGCCTTGACGAAGAACGACATGAAACCCAGCCGCACACCGTGTTCCTTCTCGAACCGCTCGCGATACTTGTTGCGCAGGTCGATCACCGCCTGCATGTTGACTTCGTTGAACGTCGTGAGGATCGCCGCCGATTGCTGCGCCTGGACAAGGCGCTCGGCAATGCGCGCGCGCAGGCGCGACATGGGTACGCGCTGCTCGGATCGGCCAGCGCCTGCCTCCTCCAGACCTGTCGGCGACGGTGCCGGCGGCAAGGCGGGTTTGGCCGCAACGGGGGGCGGCGTCGCGAGCGCTGGCTGAGTGGGGGCGCCGGTCCGCCCGATCTGCGCCATGACATCGGCTTTGGTGATGCGTCCGTCCCGGCCGCTGCCGGCGATCGCGGTGGGATCGACGCCCTGCTCTTCCACCAGTTTGCGGGCCGCCGGCATCAACCGGGCATCGGTACGCGCAGTTTCCGCGGAAGGCGCCGGAGTCGGTGCCACGGTGGCGGGCTCCGGTCGCACACCCGCCGGGGCGCCGGCAGCCGGTTTGGCCTCGGTGTCGATCTGTGCGATCACCTCTCCGGCGACGACGGATCCGCCTTCCGGCTTGAGTATTCTGGTGAGCACGCCGTCCGCGGGAGCTGGCAGCTCCAGCACCACCTTGTCGGTCTCGACGTCGATGAGATTCTCGTCGCGCTTGACCGCCTCGCCGACCTGCTTGTGCCAGGATAGCAGTGTCGCTTCGGAGACCGACTCCGAGAGCTGCGGCACTTTCACTTCAAGCAGCATGATCGCTCCGTTTCGTTGCGCCGCGCCCGGCTTGGCGTTGCTGCGGCGTGCCTATTCTTGGTCTTCCCTGTTCTTGGTCGTTCCACTCGTGCGGCCGGGCCGTCCCGGGAAAGTTGCCGCTTGAGGAACGCAGTGCGGCATCGTGCCGCGCCCGGATCAGAAAGATGCGTGCTAAGGTGCTTCCCGATACCGGTGGTTCATCCTTCGAACGGGCCGAACGCCGTGTCGACCAGCTTCTTCTGTTGCTCAATGTGCTTCGCCGTGTACCCGACTGCCGGCGACGCCGACGACGGTCGGCCCGCGTAGTACAGCTTCTGCCCCGTGCGCATGTTCTCGCGCAGGTAATGCTGGGACTGATACCAGGCGCCCTGGTTCTCCGGCTCTTCCTGGCACCAGACCACTTCGTCGGCGTTCGGGTAGCGACGGATCTCGGCGGTGAACTGCTCGTGCGGGAAGGGGTACAGCTGCTCGATGCGGATCACAGCGATGCTGTCCAGCCGCCGCTCCCGACGCGCGGCCAGCAGATCATAGTAGACCTTGCCGCTGCACGCGACGATTCGCGACACCACCGCGGGCTCGAGCGCATCGACCTCCCCGATTACCGTCTGGAATCCGCCGTGTGCCAGCTCCCGCAGGCTCGATACGGCCTCCGGCTTTCTCAAGAGCGACTTGGGCGTCATGATGACGAGTGGCTTCCTGAACGGCCGCACCATCTGCCGGCGCAGGAGGTGAAAGATCTGCGCCGGCGTGCTCGGCACGCAGACTTGGATGTTGTGTTCCGCCGTGAGCTGCAGGTAGCGCTCCAGCCGCGCCGAGGAATGCTCGGGCCCTTGACCTTCGTAGCCGTGGGGAAGCAGCATGACGAGGCCGCACATCCGGCCCCATTTCGCCTCGCCGGACGTGATGAACTGGTCGATGACGACCTGCGCGCCATTGGCGAAGTCGCCGAACTGCGCCTCCCACACCACGAGCTCGTTCGGCTCCGCACAGGAATATCCGTACTCGAACCCGAGCACCGCCTCCTCCGAGAGGACCGAGTCGATCACGACGAAGTCGGCCTGGTTCTCCTGGAGGTTCGACAGCGGCACGTAGGTACCGGCATCCCACTTCTCGCGATTCTGGTCGTGCAGCACCGCGTGGCGGTGGGCGAACGTGCCGCGCCCGGCATCCTGGCCGGAAACGCGAACCCCGTAGCCCGAGACGAGCAGCGAGGCGTAGGCGAGGATCTCGCCCATGCCCCAGTCGAGCATCTTCTTGCCCTTGCCCATTTCGCTGCGCGCCTGCATCACGCGCGCCACCACCGGGTGGAGCATGAATCCGTCCGGCGCAGACGTGAGCCGCTCGGCGAGACGCCTCAGCTCGTCGACGGGAACCGCGGTATCGGCCTGGTCCGTCCACTTGGTATTGAGAAATGGCGTCCAGTCCACCGCATACTTGCGCTGGAAGTTCGATAACGTCGTACTGGCGGTGTGCCGCCCTTCGTCGAGGGCCTGCCGATACGCCGCGATGAGGCTCTCCGGTTCGCCCTCCTGGATGACCCCTTCCGTGATCAGCTTCTCGGCGTACAGACGGCGCGTTCCCTGATGCTGGCTGATCTTCTTGTACATCAGCGGCTGGGTCACGAAGGGCTCGTCCTGCTCGTTGTGGCCGAGCTTGCGGAAGCAGACCAGGTCGATCACGATGTCGCGCTTGAACTCCTTGCGATAGTCCATCGCGAGCTGAGTCACGAAGAGCGCCGCCTCCGGGTCGTCGGCGTTCACGTGAAAGATCGGCGCTTCGATCATCTTCGCGACGTCCGTGCAGTAGGTGGTGGAGCGCGCATCGCGCGTATCCGAGGTCGTGAAGCCGATCTGGTTGTTGACGATCACGTGTACCGTTCCGCCCGTCGCAAAGCCGCGCGTCTGCGAAAGGTTGAGCGTCTCCATCACGACGCCCTGCCCGGCGAACGCCGCGTCGCCATGGATCAGCACGGGCAGCACCCGGTCCCCGCTCCGGTCCTGCCGCCGATGCTGGCGCGCGCGCACCGATCCCTCCACGACGGGATTGACGATCTCCAGGTGCGACGGGTTGAAAGCCAGCGTGATGTGCACCGGGCCGCCAGGCGTGGACACGTCCGCCGAGAAGCCGTTGTGATACTTCACGTCCCCCGAGGACAGATTGGAAACGTGTTGACCCTCGAACTCGGCGAAGAGCTCCTTGGGCGATTTGCCGATCGTGTTGACCAGCACGTTCAGGCGGCCGCGGTGGGCCATTCCGACAACCAGTTCCTCGACCCCCTGGCTTCCGGCGCGCCGGACGATCTCGTCCATGACCGGAATCAGCGTCTCCCCGCCCTCCAGCGAGAAGCGTTTCTGGCCCACGTAGCGTGTGTGCAGATATTTCTCGAGCGTCTCGGCAGCCGTCACGCGCTCGAGCAGCCGGCGCTTCTGCTCCGCCGGAAATCCGAACTTGCCGCGGACGGGCTCGAGCCGGCTCTGGATCCAGTTCTTCTGCGCCGTATCCGCGATGTACATGTACTCGGCGCCGATCGTGGCGGTATACGTGTCCCGCAGGATCTGCATGATCTCGCGGAGCGTCGCCTCTTCCGGTCCGACCAGAGTGCCGGTGTTGAACACCGTATCCATGTCGGCGTCGATGAGGTCGTAGAACGCGGGCTCCAGCTCCGGGATCTGCGGCCGCGACAGCCGCTTGAGCGGATCGAGCTGAGCCCAGCGCGAGCCGAGCGTGCGGTAGGCGGCGATGAGAAGCAGGACATAGACCTGTTTCCGGTTGACGCCCCGATCGGTGGGCACGTGCGGCGCACGCAATATGCCCCGCCGTGCGCGTTGCGCAAAGGAAGCCACGACCGGTGCATGGGCCATGTCGCGTCCGTCGTGCCCGCCCTGAGCACCACCCGGCACCAGCTGGAGCTTGTCGAAGTAATCGCGCCAGCTCTCAGGCACCGACTGCGGATTGTCGAGGTAGCTCTCGTACAGCTCCTCCACGAACGGCGCATTGCCGCCGAACAGATAGGAATTCGCCAGGAGCTGCTTCATTCCGCTCATGGGTCGCTCCGTTCCCGTGCCGGCACGGTTGTGCCGAAGCAAAAACTCTTCAACGGCTTATCAACGCTTGTCTATCGGGACATACTCGCGTCGCGGCGCGCCGATGTAGAGCTGCCGCGGCCGGCCGATCTTCTGCTCCGGGTCGGCGATCATCTCGTTCCACTGCGCGACCCATCCGGCCGTGCGCGCGAGCGCGAAGATCCCGGTGAAAAGCTTGACGGGAATCCCGAGCGCGCGTTGCACGATCCCCGAGTAGAAGTCGACGTTCGGGTAGAGCTTCTTCTGGACAAAATAGTCGTCCTCCAACGCGACCTTCTCGAGCGCGATAGCGAGCTTGAACAGACGATCGTCCTGCAATCCGAGCTCGTTCAGCACCTCGTGGCACGTCTGGCGCATCAGCTTTGCGCGCGGATCGTAGTTCCTGTAGACGCGGTGGCCGAATCCCATCAGCTTGACGCCCGAGTTCTTCTCCTTCACCTTCTTCAGGAACTCGCCGATCTTCGACGCGTCGCCGATCTGCTCCAGCATGTTCAGCGCCGCCTCGTTCGCGCCACCGTGTGCCGGGCCCCACAGACAGGCGATCCCCGCCGAGACGCAGGCGAACGGGTTCGCCCCGGAGGATCCCGCCAGCCGGACAGTCGAGGTCGAGGCGTTCTGCTCGTGATCCGCGTGCAGGATCAGAATGCGGTCCAGCGCTCGCACCAGAACCGGATTGGGCTCGTAGTTCTCGCAAGGCGTCGCGAACATCATGTGCATGAAGTTCGCGGTGTAGCTCAGGTCGTTCCGCGGATACATGAACGGCTGGCCGGCGTTGTACTTGTAGGCCATCGCGACGATCGTCGGCATCTTGGCGATCAACCGGATGGCGGCGATGATGCGATGCTCGGGATCGTTGATGTCGAGCGAGTCGTGGTAGAACGCGGACAGCGCCCCGACGACCCCGACGAGCACCGCCATCGGGTGCGCATCGCGCCGGAAGCCGGTGTAGAACCGCGTCAATTGATCGTGCACCATGGTGTGCCGGGTGATGCGGCCGGTCCAGTCGTTGTACTGATCCTTGTTCGGCAGCTCTCCATGCTTCAGCAGATAGGCCACTTCGGGGAAGTCACATTTTTCGGCCAGCTGCTCGATGGGGTAGCCGCGGTAGAGCAGGATTCCCTGATCGCCGTCGATGTACGTGATCCTTGACATGCAGCTGCCGGTCGACAGGAATCCCGGGTCATAGGTGAACAACCCGGTCGTGCCGTAGAGGGTACGAATATCGACCACGTCCGGTCCGATCGATCCCTCAAGGACCGGGAATTCGGCCGATTTGCCCTTACCCCAGCTCAAAACCGCCTTGTCGCTCATCGCTCTCTCCTCGTTGTCGCGCAGACGTGGTGGTTCACGCCTCGCGCAGCAGCTGCAGCGTCGGAATCAGCCGCGCGTCGGGGCAATCGCCCCGCCCGCATATCAGATCCCATAGCTCGTTGTCGCCGAGCTCGAGCAGTTCGTTCAGATGCTCAAGGGTCTCACGGTCCAGCGTATCGGCGCGCCGATCCAGAAACCGGCTCAGCACCAGATCGTTCTCCAGCATACCGCGCCGGCAATGCCAGCGCAGCCGGCGCAAGTCTTCCTGGGCGATACCCGCGGTCACGTCGCCAGCCCTCCGGATCAGACGGTCCGCCTGACCATCAGGTCCTTGATCTTGCCGATCGCGCGCGTGGGATTGAGGTTCTTCGGGCACACGTCCACGCAATTCATGATCGTGTGGCACCGGAAGAGCCGGTACGGATCTTCGAGATTGTCGAGCCGCTCGTTGGTCGCGTGATCGCGGCTGTCCGCGAGAAACCGGTAGGCCTGCAGCAGCCCAGCCGGGCCCACGAACTTGTCCGGGTTCCACCAGAACGACGGACACGAGGTCGAGCAGCACGCGCAGAGGATGCACTCGTACAGCCCGTCCAGCTCGGCACGCTCCTCGGGAGACTGCAAGCGCTCCCGCTCGGGAGGCGGGTCATTGTTGATGAGGTAGGGCTTGACGGAGTTGTACTGCTTGAAGAATTGCGTCATGTCCACGATCAGGTCGCGGATCACCGGCAAGCCGGGCAGCGGCCGCAGCACGACCGGATCCTTCAGCTCCGCCACCGGGGTGATGCAGGCGAGGCCGTTCGTGCCATTGATGTTCATCGCGTCGGACCCGCAGACTCCCTCGCGGCAGGAACGCCGGAACGCGAACGAGTCGTCCATCGTCTTCACCTTGACGAGCAGATCCAGCAGCATGCGATCGCCCTCGTCGACCGGGACGTCGTAGTCCTTCATGTAGGGCTTCGCGTCGCGGTCCGGATCGTACCGGTAGATGCTGACTCGCATGCGGGGTCTCCGTTACTACGTTTCGTTTCTAATACGTGCGCGCCTTGGGCGCGATCGTCTCCGCGGTAAGCGGCTTGAGGGTCACGGGTTTGTACTCGAGCCGGTCGCCCTCCTTGAACCACAGGCTGTGCTTCAGCCAATTCGCGTCGTCGCGTTCGTGGAAGTCGGCGCGGTCGTGCGCGCCGCGCGACTCCTTGCGTGCCTCGGCGGCGAACATCGTGGCCCGCGCAACCTCCATCAGGTTGTCCAGCTCGAGCGCCTCGACGCGGGCGGTGTTGAAGATCTTGCTCTTGTCCTTGATCTCGGTCCGCGCCACGCGCGCGCTGAGCTCGCGGATCATGCGCACGCCCTCGGCGAGCAGGTCCGGGAAGCGGAAAACGCCGCAGTGCGCCTGCATGGTCCGGCGCAAGTCGTCCGCAACCCTGGGCACGCTCTCGCCGTCCTTCTGCCCGTCGAGCCGTGCAAGGCGCGCAAGCGAGCGGTCGCCGGCGTCTTTCGGGAGGGGCCTGTGACCCGGGTTTTCCTTCAGGAACCGGATCACCGAGTCGCCGGCAGCCTTGCCGAGCACGACCAGATCGGTGAGCGAGTTCGTGCCGAGCCGGTTCGCGCCGTGCACGGAGGCGCAGGC
>JAJDOG010000079.1 GCA_022340285.1 Betaproteobacteria bacterium | reverse complement strand
AGCAGCTCCTGCGCTACTCCCGCCATATCTTGCTCCCCGAGTTCGGGGTCGAAGGCCAGGAGAGGCTGCTGCGCGCGCGCGTGCTCGTGATCGGCGCCGGCGGACTCGGTTCCCCGGCCGCGCTCTATCTGGCCTCGGCCGGAGTGGGCGGTCTGACGCTGGTCGACGGGGACGAGGTCGACCTGACCAACCTGCAACGGCAGATCCTGCATGGCACCAGCTCCGTGGGGCGCGCCAAGGTGGACTCCGGTCGTGACGCGCTTGCGGCGTTGAATCCCGAGGTGCAGGTGATGCCTTGCCGCGAACGCCTCGCGGGCGCGCGGCTGGAAGCGCTCGTTTCCGGGGCGGACCTCGTGCTCGACTGCTCGGACAATTTCGCCACCCGCCACGCCGTGAACCGGGCTTGCGTGACCCACCACAAGCCCCTGGTTTCGGGCGCGGCCGTGCGTTTCGACGGGCAGATCAGCGTCTTTGACCTGCGCAGGGCGGACAGCCCTTGCTACGGCTGCCTGTTCCCCGAGGACGCGGGCGCCGAGGAATTACGCTGTGCCGTGATGGGTGTCTTCGCGCCCGTGACCGGCATCGTGGGCACCGTCCAAGCAGCCGAAGCGCTCAAGGTGCTGGCCGGTGTCGGTGAGCCTCTGGTCGGGCGACTGATGATCCTGGACGCGCTCGCCATGGAATGGCGCACGATTCGACTGAAGAAGGACCCGAGCTGCAAGGTCTGCAGCGCGATCGTGGCATAGCGATCCCCGGGCCTCGCGCCTGTATGAGGGGTTCAGAGCATCAGGCGCCACTGCCGCTCCCACTGCTCGGTGGGCTTGCGCTTAAAGCCGCTCTTGGCAAAGAGATGCCAGCGGCCCACCACATAGCACAGGAACAGGTTTGCGCGCGCCGGAAGATCGTCCCCGCCGGGCGTGCCTTCACCGTCTGCCTCGTCAGGCGCCTGGGTCGCCGCGATGCGCAGGCACTGCTTGAGCGTTGTCTCCAGGCGATCCTGGATCTGGTTGATGCGGGCCTGCAGCCGATCGTCTTCGTTCACCAGCGCGTCGCCGATGAGCACGCGCGTCATGCCGGGATTCTTTTCGGCGAAATTGAGCAGCATGCCCACGATGGCGTGCGCCTGCTTCAGTCCGTCGTTCTCCTCGGCCGTTATCTTGTTCGCGAGGCCGAACACCGATTCCTCGATGAACTCGATCAGGCCCTCGAACATCTGGGCCTTGCTCGCGAAATGCCGATACAGCGCGGCCTCGGACACGTCGAGCCGCTTCGCCAGCGCGGCCGTCGTGATCTTCTCCCCCTTCGGATCCTGCAGCATCTCCGCAAGAACCTGAAGAATCTGGAGCCTCCGCTCCCCCGGCTTGGTCGCCATCGCAGCCTCCTCTTCTGCACTGGGACCGGCCACGCGCCTCCCCTCGCGCGCGTGGCACGCTCATCTTCGATCGCCTGCCGTTCGTCTCGCCCCGGTTCCGTTCCCTTGCGGCCAGTGGCCGTGCCGCCCGACCGGGTCTGCGGTGGACGAGTGGCCGGGAGGGGGATTCTAGCCGAACGACAGGGACCGGGTGAGCGCTTGCTCGCGCGCTGGATCAATGAGGGCTAACGCGCGAGCCCGAGACGGTCGAGCACCCTCGGGAGTTGGCGGACCGACGTCACCTTGACGGTGACATAGTCCGGCGCGCGGGGCAGCGCGCTCACCCAGACCGTCTTCATGCCCAGCAGCCGCGCGACCCGCAGGTTTGGCAGCGAATCGTCCACCATTACGGCGCGCCGCGGGATCACCCGCTCGTTGGATATCAGGCGGCGGAACCCGCCGGGCAAGGGCTTGGGCTGGTAGCGGACCTGCTCGATCGCGTACACCGCGTCGAATAGTGGCGTCAGGCCCAATATGTCGAGCACGGCGTGCGCGTAGTGCGCGGGCGAGTTCGAGAAAAGGATCTTGCGCCCGGGCAGACGGCGTATCGTCGCCAGCGCTGCACGCTCGCGGACGACCATCCGGCGCAACTCGGGAAACTGGTGCGTGGCGCGGAGAAAATGGTCCGGATCGGTGCCATGGTGGCGCATCAGGCCGAGCAGCGTCGCCCCGTACCGGTGCCAGTACCTGACGCGAAGATCGCTCGCGCCGGCCTCATCCAGCAGCAGATGCTCCCGCAGATAGGCGGTCATGCTGCGATTGATGTGCGGAAAGATGTGCGGCGTGGCGTCATGCAGGGTGTTGTCGAGATCGAACACCCAGGTCCAACGGAACGACCGGGGCCTCACGAACACCCCATCGCGGGAAGCACCGCCGAAAATCCCGCGATGACCCTTAGAATTGCACGGTGCGACCGATGGTCTATCCCAGGCGTCTCTCGCGTCACGTCACGCTGGCCGGCCTGACCCGCTCCGACATTGCGCGCCGGCGGGGCATCGACAACACCCCTCCCCCCGAACTCATCGGCAATCTGCGGATGCTCGCAAGGGGTCTCGACCAGGTGCGCCGGCTGCTCGGTCACCGGCTGCGCATCACGAGCGGCTATCGCTGTGCGGAACTGAACGCGGCCGTGGGGGGTACGCACGGCTCGCAGCACACGGCCGGACTCGCTGCGGATTTCGAGTGCCCCGCGTTCGGGACGCCCCTCGACATCGCTACGGCGATCCATCGCTCGCCGATCGTCTTCGATCAGTGCATCCTCGAGTTTGGCCGTTGGGTCCACATTTCGTTCAGCACGACGCCGCGCCGTCGGGTGCTCACCATCTACGACATGCAGGAAGGCTATCTCGATGGATTGTGGGACGGGCGCGGGCTGCGACTGGCTTAGAAGGCGCGGACGCGAGGTCATTTGCTCCGGATCAGCGTGCCGACACCCTCGTCGGTGAAGATCTCGAGCAGCAGCGCGTGCTCGACTCGCCCGTCGATGATATGCACGCTGCGCACGCCCGAGCGGGCGGCGTCGAGCGCCGAGGCGATTTTTGGAAGCATCCCGCCGGACAGCGTGCCATCGGAGACGAGCTCGTCGACCCGCTTCGGCGTGAGGCCCGTCAGCAGCTTGCCGTCGCGGTCCAGCACGCCCGGCGTGTTGGTGAGAAGGATGAGCTTCTCGGCCCTCAGGACTTCCGCGAGCTTACCCGCCACGAGGTCCGAGTTGATGTTGTACGACTCGCCCTGCGATCCGACGCCGATCGGCGCGACAACCGGGATGAATTCGCCAGACTCGATGTGCGCGACGATCTCGGGATCGATGGACGCGACTTCGCCGACCTGTCCGATATCGAGCATCTCGCCCTGCTTGTCCGCATCGGGGACCAGCAGCTTGCGCGCGCGGATGAACGAGCCGTCCTTGCCCGAAAGTCCGATCGCGCGCCCGCCCGCCTGGTTGACCAAGTTGACGATCTCCTTGTTCACCAGACCGCCCAGCACCATCTCGACGAGGTCCATCGTTTCCGAGTCGGTGACGCGCATGCCCTGGACGAACTGGCCCTGCTTGCCGACCCGGCGCAACAGATCGTCGATCTGCGGGCCGCCCCCGTGGACGATCACCGGATTGATCCCGACGAGCTTGAGCAGCACGACGTCGCGCGCGAAGCTCTGCTTGAGCTTCTCGTCAGTCATGGCGTTGCCGCCGTACTTCACGACGACCGTCTTGCCATGAAAGCGGCGAATGTAAGGCAGCGCTTCGGCGAGGATTTGCGCCTTCATGGCGGCGGTCATGGGCGAAATGGACATGAGGCGCTCTGGAGGACCCGACCGCCGATTCTAACCGGCCCGCCGCGGGTCGACGGAAGCCCAAAACAAAAACCCCGCCTCAGCGGGGATCTTGGCTTTGCGGAATGGCCCAGGGAACCACCCCGGCCGCTTCGCGGCCACCCCTCCTTGAAAATGAGGAGAAAGACAAACCGCCCTTCCGCTACGTCCTGCCCGAAAGCCGACGCTGCCAACCTGACGGTTTACTCATAGTGGGAAGGAGGGTAACGGGAGGGAACCAGCCGGTTCCCTCCTGTTCGTAACCTACCGCTCTTACGAGATTGTGATCTGCTTCCTGCTGGCCGCCGTCTTCTTCGGCAGCGTGAGCTCGAGCACGCCATCGTTGTACTTGGCTACCGCGCCGGCTTCGTCGATGTCCTGGCCGAGACGGAATGCCCGGGACACCTTTCCGTAGTAACGCTCCGAGTGCACGACGCGCTCACCTTCCTTCACGTCCTTTTCCTGCTTGATCTCGGCGCTGATTGCCACCTGGTCGCCGTCGATCTCGACATGGATGTCCTCCCGCTTCACGCCCGGCAGCTCCGCGTGCACCTTGTAGGCCTTGTCCTGCTCGCTCACTTCAACCTTGACGCGCTGAGCCACGGACGTCGGTTCACTTGTGCCGACCGGACGCACCAGAAAACCCTTGAAAAAATCGCCCAACAGATCCTCGAAGGGATCGTAACGCTGTACATTTGCCATCATCATCTCCTCTGAGCCAGTTGGTGGGCCAAGGTTTTGGTCCATCGATTTGGGCCATCGGCCCGCTGTCTGGGAAATGGGGGAATGCTTTTCGATTTCAAGGCCTCCGGTTGCAGCGCACCGGTGAACGGGCTAGATTCACCAGTTCACCATCGACCCCTCCGATGCCAGAGCCCGAAATCTCCGTCGACGGCCTTGAACTCGACAAGCACCGCCCGCATCTAATCAAGTTTGCGATGGTGCAGCTCCGGAACGCGACCTACGCCGAAGACGTGGTTCAGGAGACCTTGGTCGCGGCATTGCAGGGCGCCGACCGGTTCGCTGGACAGTCCTCGGTCCGCACGTGGCTCATCGGCATCCTGAAGCACAAGATCATGGATCACTTCCGGCGCCAGAGCCGCGAGGCGCCGCTACCGGATCTCGCCGAGGAGACCTCGCTCGAGGATCTCGATGCGCGGTTCAAGCCGGACGGCCACTTTCTCGACAATCCTGCGCTCGTGCCTGGTGCCGACTGGGGTGACCCGGAGGCGACGCTCTCCCAGAGTCGGTTCTTCGATGTCCTGGAGGAGTGCATGGCACGACTGCCCCGGAACACCGCACGCGTATTCAGCATGCGGGAAATCATGGGCATGGACACCGAGGAGATCTGTAAGGAACTCGGCATTACCCCGACCAACACTTGGGTATTGCTTTACCGCGCACGCACGGGGCTACGGGAGTGCCTGCAGTCGAAGTGGTTTGCGGGCGAGCGGCGCCCCGAAAACTGAAGCGTGATCCGACATGCTGACCTGCAAAGAAGCGAGCCGCCTCATCTCCCAGCGCCAGGACCGCGAGTTGTCCGTGCGCGAGCGGCTGGCATTGCGGGTGCATCTGGCGGTGTGCGGCGCATGCGTACGGGTGACCGAGCAGGTCGACTTCCTGCGCAAAGCACTCGCGCGCTATGCCGGGCGGGGCGCTGGACCGGACGACAACGGCTGAGGCCTCGCGACGGGCTCGCAACGCGATGGCACGAACCCCGGTCGTCCTCGCATCCAGCGGGGGCAAGGACAGCGTGCTGGCCCTCGCGGCGCTTCGGGCCGGAGGGCAATGGGACGTTCGCGGCATGCTGGTGACGCTGACCGATGACGACGACGCCGTCGTCATGCACAGCGTCCCGCGCGCGCTGATCGCGCAGCAGGCGTCGAGCCTAAGATTGGCGCTCCATGCAGTGACCATTCCACGCAACCCCTCCAACCACGTCTACGAGTCTTGCATGGCCGCGGCGCTGGCGCGCTTACGTTCGGAAGGCATTCGGCACGTGGCGTTCGGCGACATCTTCCTGGCCGACGTACGGGAATATCGTGAAAAGATGCTCGCGCGCGGCGACTTCGTGGGTGTCTACCCCATTTGGGGCCGCGATAGCCGCGAGCTCGCCAGCGCATTTCGGCGCGACGGCTATCGCGCCGTTGCGGTGTGCGTCGACGGGGATCGTCTCCCGTACGAGTTCGCGGGACGCGACCTCGACGAATCGTTCTTTGCCGACCTTCCCGACGATGTGGATGCGTGCGGCGAGAACGGCGAGTTTCACAGCTTCGTCTACGATGGCCCGGGCTTCACCTACCCCCTGCGATTCGCGCGGGAGCGCCAGCCGCCCGCGGAGCGCTTTCATTACTGCACGATCACCCCAGCCGCGACCGACCGGTGCGCCCGGTGCGGCAGCCTGTTCGAGTGTGGGATGCAAGCAGGACTGACGGAGTGCTGGTGCGCGAAATTACCGCCGATCGCTCCGGTCGACGCGGCGGCGGGCTGCTATTGCCCGCGCTGCCTCGCCGAAGTTTCCCAAGGGGCGAGCGCCCGGGCCTAAAGAACGTAACGCGCGAGATCCTCGCTCCCTGCAAGTTCCTCGAGCCGCGCGTCCACGTAGGCCGGGTCGATGACAATCGTGCCGTCTGGCTTGCGACCGGCGTCGAACGATATCTCCTCGAGCAGCTTCTCCATCACGGTATACAGCCGGCGGGCTCCGATGTTCTCGGTCTTCTCGTTGACGGAGTATGCGATTTCGGCGAGTCGACGGATGGCCTCGGGCCGAAAATCGAGAAGGACGCCTTCAGTCTCGAGCAGCGCGTGATACTGACGGACGAGGCACGCGTCGGTTTGAGTGAGGATGCGCTCGAAATCCGCCGCCGAGAGCGAGTCGAGCTCGACGCGAATCGGAAAGCGTCCCTGCAGCTCCGGGATGAGGTCAGAGGGCTTGGCGAGATGGAAAGCCCCGCTCGCGATGAAAAGGATGTGATCGGTCTTGACCATGCCGTACTTGGTCGCGATCGTGGTCCCTTCCACGAGCGGGAGCAGGTCCCGCTGCACGCCCTGGCGCGACACGTCGGCGCCCTGCAGATCCGACCGGCTGGTGACCTTGTCGATCTCGTCGAGAAAGACGATGCCGTTCTGCTCGACGTTCGCCAGCGCCTTGGCCTTCATGTCCTCGTCGTTGATGAGCCGCGCAGCCTCCTCTTCGGTGACGAGCTTCATCGCTTCGCGGATCTTCAGCTTGCGCTGACGCTTGCGGCTCCCACCGATGTTCTGGAACATCGATTGGATCTGCTGGGTGAGATCCTCCATCCCGGGCGGCGCGAGGATTTCCATCTGCGGATGGACCGCCGAAACCTCGAGCTCGATCTCGCGGTCGTCGAGCTCGCCTTCGCGCAGCCTCTTGCGGAATTTCTGGCGGGTTGCCGATTCTTCGGCTGGCTCGCCGCGCGCCGCAAACCCCACTTCCCGCGCAGGCGGCAGCAGCGCGTCGAGGATCCGCTCCTCCGCTGCGTCTTCGGCGCGCGCCCGGACGCTCCGCATGGCCGCCTCGCGCGCATCCTTGATCGCGATCTCGACCAGATCGCGCACGATGGTGTCCACATCACGCCCGACATAACCGACCTCGGTGAACTTGGACGCCTCGATCTTGATGAAAGGCGCGTCGGCGAGGCGGGCGAGGCGCCGGGCAATCTCGGTCTTGCCCACGCCCGTCGGCCCGATCATCAGGATGTTCTTGGGAACGATCTCGTGACGCAACGGCTCGGCAACCTGCTGACGCCGCCAGCGATTGCGCAGTGCCACCGCCACTGCACGCTTCGCCTTGTCCTGGCCGATGATGTGCTTGTCCAGCTCGTGGACGATTTCCTGTGGAGTCATTGTCGACATGAAGGCGCCTACTCGAGGACCTCGACCACGATCTTCTGATTGGTGTAGATGCAAAGATCTGCCGCGATGGCAAGCCCCTTGCGCACGATCTCGTCGGCGGGGAGCTCGGTGTTGTCGAGCAGCGCGCGAGCCGCGGATTGCGCGAACGGGCCACCGGAACCGATGGCGATCAGCCCATGCTCCGGCTCGAGCACATCGCCCATGCCGGTGATGATGAGCGAGACCTCGCGGTCCGCGACGGCGAGCATTGCCTCGAGTCGCCGCAGGATCCGATCGGTGCGCCAGTCCTTGGCGAGCTCGACGGCCGAACGCAGGAGATTTCCCTGGTGCTTATCGAGCTTTGCCTCGAATCGCTCGAACAGCGTGAACGCATCGGCAGTCCCGCCGGCAAAACCGGCCAGGATGCGATCCTGGTAAAGCCGCCTGACCTTGCGCGCGCCCGCCTTGATGACCACATTGCCGAGGGTGACTTGGCCGTCGCCGCCGAGCGCGACCCGCCCGTTGCGGCGCGCCGAGAGAATCGTCGTCCCGTGAAATTGTTCCATCAGAGCACCTGTCTGGAGGAGCTTGGGGCGATAGCGCCCGATATCAAGCCGATTATCGGCCGACCGTCAAAGACCGGCTTGGGCAGGTCACTTGCGCGGGATGACGCGGGCAATCTTGGTAATGCGCATGACGGAGAGAAGCGCGGCGATCATTTCGCCCACGCCCCGGATCACGATCGAGCGGTCACCCGTCTTGGCCTTCTCGAGAACGTTCAGCAGCCTGCCAGCATTGACGAAATCGACCCGGCGCGTGCGCGACATGTCGATGACAATCGGATTGGCCGCCTCGGCGTACGCCGCAAGATCATCGAACACCGCATCATTTGCTCCGGCGACCTCCCCCTCGACGTAGTACGCATCCGACGGCGCGGCGTCCGCCTCGGGCGCCTCCACTTCGGGAGGCGGTCCGGTCTTGGGAGGCGGCGCCTCCCACGAAGGCGGGGAAACCTCGTAGGTCACGGCGAAATCGACGGCCGCCTCTTCGAACTCGTCCTGCATCCCCAACTGCTGGTAGAGCTCCAGCAGCAGTTGCCACACAGCCTGGTGCACGCTCGGATCGCCAGGCTTGGCGCGATCGCGCAGGAGCTTCAGCCCCTGCGCCTCGCCCGAGAAATACACCTGCTTCTTGGCTTTCTTCAGCGCGACGAGCACGTCGTGGAGCAGCCGGCAGCCGTCCTCGTCGACGCCCTGAAGCTTGGCGAAATCGACCCGCAGTTTCGGCTGCTTGTCTGCCATCTTGCGCAGCTGCTCGAGCGCGTTCGCGCTCCCTGCAGACAGCGTGCCCGACAGGGCGACGTGCGCGGCGCCACCCGTACGCATGACGGACGGAGCCTTCTCCGCTTTCGGCGCGTCGGTCCAGACAGGCGGCGAGCGCTCGAACTTGACGACGAATTCCAGGGCCTTCTCCTCGAAGCGCGCCTTCTGGCCGAGGTGCTGAAGCACGTCGAACAGCATCAGCCAGACCTGCAGCTGCCATGCGCCAAGGCTATCGCCAGCCAGCGCGGCTTCGATGCGGGCGAGCGCCTGTTCCGCCTGACCATTCGCAAACAGAATCGCGCCCTCCTCGACGACGGCCGGCATCTCCGTCGCGTCGTCGTCGACCTCGATGCACATGATCGAGTCGACATCCTTCTTGGATTTGCGTGGCGGTTTCGGCGGCTCGGCGGGTTTCGCGGGAGCGCTCGGCACGGGCGAGAAATCCGGGATTGCCGGCGTCGGCGCTGCAGCCGGCGCCGGCTCGGGCGTTGTCTCGCGCGGCGGCGCCGCTGCGGGCGTGGCCGCAGGCAGGTCGCCGAAATCGAGTACGGGCACGGCGGGCGCATCGGCCTTCGCTTGTACCGGCTCGGGCGCGGGTGCCGACGGGGTTTCAACCGCAGGTGGAGCGGGAGCCTCCGGCGCGTAGTTCGAAAAATCGAGATCCGGCGCGTCGTCGGGAAGCTCGGAAGGCGGCGGCGGTGCGGCAGGCGTCCTCGCGGCGGGTCTGGCGGCCGGCGAAGCAGGCTTCTTTTGCGGCGGTTTCTTCTCCGCCGGCTTCTTGCCAAAAAGGGAGAAAGCCAAAGGCGATCCGGCAGTTAGCGTCGGGGCAGCGAGTGCAGCACCACTTGACCTGCCGTTCTACCACAGGCCGCCAGCGGCGAGCAAACGAACCTGTCAACTTGGGCCGGCATGGAGCCCTGCGATTGCGCGAGAGTGTGCGTTTTTCAGCCGCTTTCGAGCCGGAACACGACCGGCACGAGCACCCAAGCGTCGATCGCCTCGTTTCCGCGACGCGCCGGGGCGAACTGCCACGCCTTGACCGCGTTCAGCGCGGCGCGATCGAGGGTCTCGGATCCGCTCGAGGTTTCAAGCTCGACCCTCCCGGGTACACCCGCTGCGGTCACCAGCACACTGAGCGTGACGGTTCCCTCGATCCCGTCGCGTCGGGCGCGCCGGGGATAAGCCGGGGGCGGGTTTTTGAGGTATTCCGCGTGGAATTGTGGCGGTGTCGTGGGGGGCGGTGTCGCCGGGTACGACGTCGTTGCGAGATCCGCCTTGCGTCCCGGTTCCCGTGCCACGGCGGTCAGGGGCGACGCAATCGGTGCGCTGGCGGGCCGCTGCAGTGCGGGCGCCGGACGCTTCAGCGGCCGGGGCGCGACCGAATCAGGCGCACGCGCGAGCGGTCGCCGTTCCGAAACTGCCGTGCGCACTTTTTTCGGCTTCGCCATCTCCCGGGAACGCTCGGGGGGCACCACTCGCTCGGCCTGCGGCGCGGCCACCGCTGGCGTATCGAGCACCGCGGCAGGGAGTGCAGGTTCCTCCTCCTGCACATCCACTGGCGTCCGGGTCGCAGTGCGCAGCGTGACGTTGATCGGCGCGGGCGAACTGGCTGATCCGGCGTCGACCTGCGGGACGAGGCCGAATGCGGCGGCATGGATGCCAAGGCTCGCAGCGAGGCTTGCCACGACGATGCGCAACTCGCGACGATTGCGCGCATCAACCAGCATGGCGGAGTCGCTCACGTTCCAATTCCTCTCCGCATCGCAGACCGCACCGCGTTAACGCATGCGGTTCCGTCGCGCGACCTGCTATTCGCCGTAGAGCTTCTGCTTGAGCTCGCGACGTGCCTGGGCTTCGACTGACAACGTGGCCGTGGGCCGGGCGAGCAGGCGCTGCAGGCCAATCGGTTCGCCCGTCTCCTCGCACCAGCCATAGCTTCCGTCGGAGATCCGCGCGAGCGACTCGTCGATCTTGCGCATCAGCTTGCGCTCACGGTCGCGCGTGCGAAGTTCGAGCGTGTGCTCTTCCTCGATCGTCGCGCGATCCGCCGGATCCGGGACGATATCGTTCTCGCGCAGGTGCTCCGACGTGACGTCGGCGTTTTCCAGCAACTGCTGCTTCATCGAGAGCAGCATCTCGCGAAAGTATGCGAGCTGCTGGCCGTTCATGTAGTCATCCGAAGACATGCGCAGCAAATCCGCCTCGGTCAGGCCCGCATAGATGGGCATCTCGGACGGTGACTTTTCGCTGGGGCGAATTTCGCCCGTGCGAGGCCGTGTCTCCGGTCGCGGCACAGGACGCGGCGGGACCGGTTCAGCAGCCGGACGCACGACGGGCGGGACCGGCGGACGCGGCATCACAAAGCCGGTCGGTCGGGTGGTCGGCGCTGGCGCCTGCTTGAGCGGCGGAGTGGCGACCGTGGCGATTTTCGGCTCCGCCTTCTGCGGCTTCGGCGGCGGCGCGGCGACCAGCTTGACGGGAGCTTTCCGGGCGGGGCTTTTGGCCTTGACCGGCTTGACTGCTTTGACCTTGGCTGGTTTCACCTTGGCCCCTACCTTCTTCGCAGACGGTTTCGTGGGCTTGGCTCGCGAGGCGCCGCCGCTTCTCTTGGATGCCCGTGCGGCGGGCGCTTTCGCCCGCTTGCCGCTTGCACCCGCACGCTTTGCCGTCTTGCCTTGTCGCGCCATGGCTTGCCTAGGTTTCCTCATCTGCACCGCCATCTCTAGGTCTGCACCCGAACGGTGCACCCGGCGTTGCAGCACGCCTTTATACCCCAGCGACCCAGGCCAGTAAACACGGTGCGCTGCGTGGCGATCCGATCAGGGCTGACGGGAACCCTCGAAGGGCACGAAGCCCGTGGCATCGGCCTCAAATGCGCCGCAGCAGCAGGCCCTTGAGATACTCGCCCTCGGGAAACGACAACACGACCGGGTGATCCGCAGCCGCGTGAAACCGCTCGACGACTTGCGCGTCGACACCCGCGTCCTGCGTGGCACCGGCGACGATCTTCTGGAAGAGGTCTGCGCCGACGCCTCCGGAACAGGAGAACGTCGCAAGCAGTCCGTTCGGCTCGAGCAGCCGCAGGGCCCAGAGATTGATGTCCTTGTAGGCGCGCGAGGCCTTCTCGGCGTGGGCGGCCGTCGGCGCGAACTTCGGCGGGTCGAGCACGATCAGCCCGAACCGCCGGCCCTGATCGCGCAGAGTTCTCAGGGTTTGAAAGACATCGGACTCGAGCCACGCGGCGCGGTCATCCTCGAATCCGTTCAGGGCGGCGCACTGCCGCCCGATCGATAGCGCGGGGCCGGAGCTGTCCACTGACAGGACCGAGCGTGCCCCGCCTGCGAGCGCTGCGAGCGTGAACCCGCCCGTATAACAGAAGCCGTTCATGACGTCGCGATCCTGCGCCAGCCCGCGTATGCGCGCACGATTCTCGCGCTGGTCCAGGTAGAACCCGGTCTTCTGACCGCTCACCACGTCGACCAGATACCGCACGCCGTTTTCGTTGATCTCGACCGGGGCTGCAGGAACGTCGCCCCTCAACGCACCGGATCTCGCCGCTAGGCCCTCGAGCGTGCGGATCTCGACGTCCGACCGCTCATAGACCTGCGTGCACCCGATGACGCTTGCCAGCGCGTCGACGATCGTGTCCCGCCAATGCTCGGCGCCCGCCGAGGTGAGTTGGAGAACCGCGATGCCCGCATAACAATCCGCGACCACGCCGGGCAGACCGTCCGCCTCTCCGTGCACGAGTCGACGCGCGACGCCTTCTCCGGTCAGTATCTCCGGACGCGTTGCCAGGGCGTCTCGGATGCGTCTTCGAAAGAAACCGGCGTCGATCGCCGTCTCGCGCGTCCACGTCCAAACACGCGCGCGGATCTGCGAGCGCGGGCTGTAGGCGGCCCTCGCAAGCCAGCGCCCGTCGGAACTGAAGACGTCAGTCGTACCGCCGCTCGCCGGCTCCCCCTGGACGCGGTCCACGGCCCCCGAGAAGACCCACGGATGACGGCGCAGCAGCGATTTCTCGCGACCGGGCTTGAGATGAATTGCTTGCATCGTCGATGCCGCGTGACCTCGTCCCGTGTCGGGTGCGGCCCAGGCCCGCTCAGGGCTTTTTCCGCGCGCGCGGATGCGCCTGATCGTAGACCTTGGCGAGATGCTGGAAGTCAAGCTTCGTGTACACCTGGGTCGTTGCGATGCTGGCGTGGCCCAGCATTTCCTGCACTGCGCGCAGGTCTCCCGAAGACTGGAGGACATGGCTTGCAAACGAGTGCCGCAGAACGTGCGGATGCAGCGGACTGCCGAGCCCCGCACGCAGCGCCCAGCGCTTCACACGCGCCTGGACGGCACGCGGCGAGAGCCTGCCTCCCCGCTCCGACACGAAGAGCGCCGACTCATCGGATTTCGCCAGCCGCGGCCGCGCCTCGAGCCAGGCTGCGATCGCCTCGCACGCCTTCTTGCCAACCGGGACGACGCGCGTCTTGCGTCCCTTTCCGGTCACAGCGACTTCGGCGTCCCGCAACATCGCGCGCGCGTCCGCGAGCTCAAGACCGATCAGCTCGGCTAGCCGCAGACCGGAGGAGTACGCGAGCTCGCAGACGGCCTTGTCGCGCACATCGAGCGCGCTCTCGGCGGACGGGTCGAGCAGCTGTTGTGCGGCGTCCGGCGACAGCGCCTTCGGCAGCTGTTTGGGACTCTTTGGCGCCCGCACGCCCGTGCACGGATTGATCTCGAATCCGTGATGACGCACCAACCACCGAAAGAACCCGCGCCACGCGGACAGCATGCGTGCGAGCGACTTGCCCGAAAGCCCGCGCGCATGCAGTTGAGCAATCGCCCGCCGTATCGCATGGCTGCTGACGCGATCGAGCGGCATCCCGGGAACCAGCACGAAGAGGCTCTCGATGTCGCGCGCGTAGTTTGCGCTCGTGTGCGCAGAAAGGCGACGCTCGTGGTCGAGTCCGTGCAGGTACGCCGCGAGCAGCTCGCGGCGAGAATCGGGCTGAACGTTGCGTTCCTCCCCGCCGCTCATCTCGGATTGCCGCGACACCAACTAGACGAACCGCATGAGGGCGGCGCTGACCAGGTCGCCGATCCGTGACAGGTAGACGGTGCCCATCTCCGGATAGAAGCGTTGCGGGTCCTCGCTGGCGAGCATCAGCAGTCCAAACGTCTCGCTCTTGTCGCGTAACGGCATGAACGCGATCGAGCGCACGTGTGGCGCGGCCTCGCCCAGCCATACGACCGCCTCGAAACCGCTGTTCGGGCCGCAGTACGGGTGATCGAGCTCGGTCGCGAAGGCTTGCACCGCGTCGCTCACGGGCGAAAACTCGGGCTGATCGGCGGCGCCAAGCCACACGCGGAGCGCCGCATGCGGTACGGCAAAGTCCTCGCGCAAGTTGTAGTAGATCGACGAAAGCAGCGTTGGCAGGCCCGCGGCAGACAGCATGGCGATGCAGAGCCGGTGAACCTTCTCGCTCACCGCGTCGTTCTCTTCCCCGAAGCGGATCAGCTCGGACAGCTTGGATTCCAGCGCGCGATTCTTCTCGCGCAGCGAGAGCACCTGGCGGTCCGACAAGGGGATCGCGTGCGACCCGTGCGGGTGCTGGACCTGGATTTGCGAGAGAAGCTCGGCGTGCTCGTCGAAGAAGGCCGGGTTCTCCTGGAGAAATCGTGCGACGTCTTCAGGCTTCACTTCTTAGGGCCTCATAGTTTTTCGGTTTCGATCTCGCCTTCGAACACCACCTCGGCGGGGCCGGTCATCCATACGGGATTGTCCGCGCCCTGCCACACGATCGTCAATTCCCCGCCGCGCGTTTCGACCTCCACAGGTGACTCGAGCAGTCCGCGCCTGATGCCCGCGACGACTGCGGCGCAGGCGCCGGTGCCGCACGCGAGCGTTTCCCCGGCACCCCGTTCGTGGACCCGCAGCCGGATGCGCTGACGATCGATCACCTGCATGAAGCCCGCATTCACGCGCCGGGGAAAGCGCGCATGCCGCTCGATCCTCGGTCCGAGTGTCGCGACGGGCGCAGTCTCGACGTCGTCGACGACCTGCACGGCATGCGGATTGCCCATCGAGAGCGCGACGATGCTCAGCGTCCTACCGTCCACGTCGAGGGACTGGACCAGCGCATCCGAGTCGGTTTGAAACGGAACTTTCGCCGGGTCGAATACCGGGCGCCCCATGTCCACCGTCACGCGCCCATCGCGCTCCAGCTTCGGCACGATGATCCCTGAAAGGGTCTCCACGCGAATCTCGTTCTTCACGGTCAGGCCCTTCGCGCGCACGAATTGCACGAAACAGCGCGCGCCGTTTCCGCACTGCTCGACTTCGCCCCCGTCCGCATTGAAGATCCGGTAGCGGAAATCGACGCCGGGCGAGTCCGATTGCTCGACGACCAGAATCTGGTCCGCGCCGACCCCGAAATGCCGATCGGCGAGCCGCTTCAGCTGACCTGCCGTCAAAGCGACCCGCTGCCCGATGCCGTCGAGCACGACGAAGTCGTTGCCCGCGCCTTGCATCTTGGTGAACCGGAGCCGCATTTCGTTCTCGCCTGCAGTCGATATCCGATGACGACGCCATGGTACCGCACGCCGCTGGCGCCTCGGTCTGCCGGCGTTCATGCGACGCGCCCGCCGCGCTCCTCTCGGCTACGCCCCCTCGTACACAGGCCGCTCGCCAGCCGGTCGCGTCTTGAAGCGCTTGTGAAGCCACCAGTATTGGGCGGGGATCCTGCGCACGTGCTCCTCGATCATCGCGTTCATGCGGCGCGTGTCGGCCTCCGGGCTCTCGCCCGGGAACGCGTCGAGAGGTGGATGAATGCACACGATGCACTGCATGCCGTCCGCGGTCTGCTCCGCGATGACGGGGAGCACTGCGGCACCGGCGATTCGCGCCAGCCGCGTGAGCGCGGACGTGGTTGCAGCCGCGACGCCGAAGAACGGCACGAAGATCGAATCGCGCGGACCGAAGTCCAGATCGGGCTGGAAGAAGAGCGGCACGCCCTCCCGCAACGCATGCAGCACCGGCCTGATCCCGGCGTCACGCGGAATCATGCGGATCGCGCGGAACCGCGTCCGACGCGCAACGAGAAATCGGTCGAAGGCCGGCTGCTTCTGTCTGCTGTAGATCGCGACGGCGTCATGCTCCAGCGAAAGGCGGATGGCTGCGGTGTCCAGGCTGACAAAGTGCGGTGCGAACAGAATTCGCGGTCGGCCCTGCAGCGCGAGCAGGTGCTCGAGGCCTTCGACACGAACGGCGGCCCGAACCTCGTCCGGGGTGCGAAACCACGCGATGCAGGCGAGTGCGAGTCCCCGTCCGAGCACCAGAAAGTGCCGCCTCAGCAGTTCCGCGCGCGCGCCGTGAGTGAGCGCCGGAAAGCACAGTCGGAGGTTGACATGTGCCACCTCGCGCCGCTCGCGCGCGATCCGCATGAATGCGGTTGCGATCCGCTCGCATACGCGCCGCCGGGCGGAAGGCGTGAGGCGGGAGAGGAGCCAGAGCAGCCCAATCGCGAGACGCGTCACGTGGGCCTGCAGGACTGCGCGCGCGAATCCGGCGACGCATCATGGGCGCGCCGCGGGAAGCTCAAGCACCGCCCCCATCCGTGCCGGCCGGGGTGGTGGACGCGGCCGGGGGCGCGACGCCGGGCGGGACCTTGTACCGGTTGTACGACCACAGGTACTGCTCGGGCTTCTGCCGAATGAGCCCTTCGAGTGCCCGGTTGAGATGCCGGGCCGCGGATTCGCCGGGCTCGCGTTCAGGCAGCGTGGTGAGATGAATCCTGTAGCCCGCCGCACGCGGAAGACGCTCGCAGAGCGCGAGGATGACCACCGCACCCGTCGCGTCCACCAGCCGGCTGGCAAGCGCCATGGTGTAGGCCGGCCGGCCGAAGAAATCCGCCCATTCGCCCTCGCCTCGGCTCGGCACCTGGTCCGGCAGAATTCCGACGGTCTCCCCGTTGCGCAGGGCGCGCAGCAGCGTGAAGACGCCTTTGCGATCCGCAGTGGCGATGCGGATATTGCCGCGTGCCCGGCCGGCGCGAAGAAGCGGCTCGAGCACGCGCTGGCGGGGTGGTCGATACATCACGGTGATGGGCGAATGCAGCGCGGCGAACTGGGCCGACGCTTCGAAGCAGCCAAGGTGCGGCGTCAGAAAGACGATGCCCTTGCCTCGCTCTTTCGCCTGCAGGAACAGCTCGGGATTCACGACTTCCCGTACGAGTTTCACGACCTCTTCCTGCGGCCTCAGCCAGATCCATGGCAGCTCGAGCAGTGTCTTGCCCGACTCCTCGATGACGGCGCGCCGCATGGCCGGATCGAAGTAGCCGGCGCGGCGCAAGTTCTCGTCGAGCCGGCGGCGCTCGCCGCCCGCACAGGCGAACGCGATGCGAGCGAGCAGCGCGCCGAGCGACTGGACCGCGGCAAGCGGGAGCGCGGCGACGAGGCGGCAGAGGAATAACATGGGGGGCGTGGGACGCTCGGTGGGCGACGGGTTGTGGGACAACCCGATCGCAAGTTCTGCTATCCTACGCGGCCCGAATCATTCACTCAGGCACTCGGCGTTTCTGCGCCGTCACCGCCGCCATCGATAGCCACGACTAAGATTATGAGCAGCTTTCTATTCACTTCCGAGTCGGTCTCGGAAGGGCATCCGGACAAGGTCGCCGATCAGGTTTCCGACGCGATCCTCGACGCGATTCTAGCCCAGGACAAACTCTCCCGCGTTGCGGCGGAGACGCTCTGCAACACCGGATTGATCGTGCTGGCCGGAGAAATCACCACTAACGCGCACGTGGACTACGCGCAAGTCGCGCGCGGCGTTGTGAAGCGCATCGGCTACGACAACGCCGAGTACGGGATGGATTTCCGCGCCTGCGGGGTGCTCGTCAACTATGACCGGCAGTCGAACGACATCGCGCAGGGCGTGGACAAGGCCCAGGATGATCCGCTCAACCAGGGGGCGGGCGATCAGGGCCTGATGTTCGGCTATGCATGCGACGAGACGCCGCAGCTCATGCCGCTGCCGATCTACCTCGCGCACCGCCTCGTGCAGCGGCAGTCGGAAGTGCGACGCGACGGCCGCCTGCCGTGGGTCGGCCCCGACGCCAAGTCGCAGGTCACGGTGAAGTATGCCGACGGCAAGCCGGAATCGATCGACACGGTAGTGCTCTCCACCCAGCACTTGCCGGACGTCGATCAGAAGGAGCTCTCGTCGGCGGTCATCGAGGAAATCATCAAGCCGGTGATTCCCAAGAACCTCGTGAAGGGCGAAGTCCGCTTCCTGGTCAATCCGACCGGCCGATTCGTGGTGGGCGGTCCGCACGGCGACTGTGGCCTCACCGGGCGCAAGATCATCGTGGACACCTATGGCGGCGCGGCGCCGCACGGAGGCGGCGCTTTCTCCGGCAAGGATCCGTCGAAGGTCGACCGCTCGGCCGCGTACGCGGCGCGCTACGTGGCGAAGAACATCGTGGCCGCTGGCCTCGCGTCGAAGTGTCTCGTGCAGCTTTCCTACGCGATCGGCGTGGCCCGCCCGACGAGCATCATGGTGACCACCTCCGGCACCGGAAGGGTCTCCGACGAGAAGATCGCCGATCTCGTGCAGAAGCACTTCGACCTCCGGCCGAAGGGCATCATCCAGATGCTCGACCTGCTCCGTCCGATCTACGAGAAGACCGCCGCGTACGGCCACTTCGGCCGTGACGAGCCGGAATTCACCTGGGAGCGGACCGACAAGGCCAAGGCGTTAGCCGCCGACGCGGGCGTGAAAGTCGCTGCGTAGCAGCTCGTATCCCGGGTGGCGGGAAGTCCCCTAGGCATGCGTCGGGGATGCGTTGGAAGTTGGACGAATGGTATATTCGCCGGCGATTCGACCATGGCCGAAGAGCCTCACGATGAGTTCGTTTATCCATATCCAGGAAACGCTCGTCAGCAAGTACGGCGTGCAGGCTGACGTCATCAAGCCTGAGGCCACGCTGACCGAGCTCGGATTGGACTCGCTCAGCATTGCCGAGCTGATGTTCGACGTCTCGGACCACTACGGCATCGATATTCCCGACGACCGCGCTAACTTCAACACGCTCGGCGAAGCGGTCGCACTGGTCGACGGGCTCGTCAAGGAAAAGGGTGGCTGACTCCGGGGTTCGCCGGCGTCGTGTCTTCGTCACCGGCATTGGTCTTGTTTCGCCCCACGGTGGCGATCCCGATGAAGTGTTCGAACGGCTGTATCGCGGCGAATCTGCAGTCCGCAAAGTACGCAGCGGCACTGCGGAGCTAGGCGGCGACGCGCTGCTCGCGCAAGCCGAATTCGATCCCGCCGGGATCATCCCCAAGCTGCAGCTCGTCGTCACGGATCGCGTCTCGCAGATGGCGGTGGTCGCCGCGCATCGCGCGCTTTCCGCGTCGGGCCTGCTCACCGACAACAGCGGGCCTGCGGACATGGGCGTCTACATGGGTTGCGGACTGGGCGGATCGCAGGCGTTGCAGGATTCCTACCGCGTCTATTTCGAGCGCCGGAGCCGCAAGCTAAAGCCGGCCACGGTAGCGCTGATCATGGCGAACGCCCCGGCGGGCCACATTTCGATGCGGTACAAGCTCAAGGGCCCTGCGCTCACCTACTCGGTCGCTTGCGCGTCCTCGGCAATCGCGATCGGCGAGGCATTCCGCGCGATACGGGACGGCTACCTCGATCGCGCTGTCGCGGGCGGGACGGAGGCGATGCTCAACGACGGCTCGGTCAGCGCGTGGGAAGTCCTGGGCGTGCTCGCCAAGGAGCACCCGGACGGCCCCGGCGCCTCGAGCCGGCCTTTCGCGAAGGACCGCACCGGATTCGTGATTGGCGAAGGCGCGGCGGTGCTTACGCTGGAAACGGAATCGGCCGTACAAGCGCGCGGCGGCGCATCGATCGCCGAAATCGTCGGCTACGGTGGCTCGAGCGATGCGCACAACCTCACTCAGCCGGCCGCCGATGGGCAGGTGCGCGCGATGCGCATCGCGCTTGCCGACGCGGGCCTTGCGCCGGAAGCCGTCGGGTACATCAATGCGCACGCCACCGCGACGCCCGCCGGCGACCGGATCGAGATCGACGCGATCAAGGAGGTGTTCGGCGATCACGCGCGCAAGCTCCTCGTCAGCGCCACCAAATCGATGCACGGACATCTCGTCGGCGCAGCCGGCGCGCTCGAATTCGCCATTACGGCACTCGCTCTGCGCAAAGGACGCGTGCCACCGACGGCGAACCTCACTGATCCCGACCCCGAATGCGATCTCGACTGCGTGCCCCGCACCGGGCGCGAATGCCCCGATCTGGCGGTCGCGTTGTCCAACTCCTTCGCGTTCGGCGGCTCCAACGCGGTGCTGGTAGCAAGCAGGGTCTAGCCGCCGCAGGCGCAGACGGTCGCGCGAGGCGGAAAGCCGGGTTATAATTCTCGGTTGCTGAGGAGCGTTGCGACCGACCCGATCCGGGCGGCCAGGCTCAGCGGAATCAACGGCGCTCGCATCTCGACGAGATGCGAGCGTTTGTGTTTTTCGCCGCCTCGAGTCGCGAGGCGGCATGTCCGACCACCCCGCCGAGGGGCGCTGCAGCAGGCGCGAGATCCGCCCTGTCAGGCTCGGCGGGGCCGCGTCCCTGACGCGAACGGCGCCCGCTCGTTGAAGGAGACCTCCATGAGCGCAGTGCTGCAACCCAAGAACGATTACCGAGTCGCGGATCTCGGCCTGGCCGACTGGGGCCGCAAGGAGATCCGGATCGCCGAGACCGAAATGCCGGGTCTGATGGCGATCCGCGAGGAATATGCGGTCCAGCTGCCCCTGAAGGGGGCCCGCATCACCGGATCGCTCCACATGACGATCCAGACCGCGGTGCTCATCGAAACGCTGAAGGCGCTGGGCGCCGACGTGCGCTGGGCGTCGTGCAACATCTTTTCGACCCAGGATCATGCTGCCGCCGCGATCGCGGCCGCCGGCACGCCGGTCTTCGCCTACAAGGGCGAATCGCTCGAGGAGTACTGGGAGTTCACCCACCGCATTTTCGAATGGCCCGACGGTGGCCTCTCGAACATGATCCTGGACGACGGTGGCGACGCAACGCTGCTGCTGCACCTCGGCACGCAGGCAGAGAAGGATCCCAAGGTTCTCGACAAGCCGTCGAGCGAAGAAGAGCGCGCATTGTTCGCCGCGATCAAGAAGCGCCTGGGCGCTCAGCCGGGGTGGTACGCCAAGCGGGCCGCTGCGGTAAAGGGCGTCACCGAAGAGACGACGACCGGGGTACACCGGCTCTACCAGATGGCCAAGGAAGGCCGGCTGCTGTTTCCCGCCATCAACGTGAACGATTCGGTGACGAAGTCGAAATTCGACAATCTCTATGGCTGCCGCGAATCGCTGGTGGACGGAATCAAGCGTGCCACCGACGTGATGGTCGCCGGCAAGATCGCGCTGGTCTGCGGGTACGGCGACGTGGGCAAGGGCTCCGCTCAGGCGCTGCGGGCGCTGTCTGCACAGGTCTGGGTCACCGAGATCGATCCGATCTGCGCGCTGCAGGCTGCTATGGAAGGCTACCGGGTCGTCACCATGGATTACGCAGCCGACAAGGCGGACATCTTCGTCACGGCCACCGGCAATCTGCACGTGATCACGCACGCCCACATGGCACGCATGAAGGATCAGGCGATCGTCTGCAACATCGGCCACTTCGACAACGAGATAGAGGTCGCCGCGCTCGAGAAATACCAGTGGGAGGAGATCAAGCCGCAGGTCGATCACGTCATCTTTCCCGACGGCAAGCGCATCATCTTGCTCGCCAAGGGCCGGCTGGTGAACCTCGGCTGCGCCACGGGCCATCCAAGCTATGTCATGAGCTCGTCCTTCGCGAACCAGACCATCGCGCAGATCGAGCTCTTCACCAACACGGCGAAATACTCGGTGGGCGTCTACACGCTGCCGAAGCACCTCGACGAGAAGGTCGCGCGACTGCAGCTCAAGAAGCTGAACGCCGTGCTGAGCGAACTCACCGAAGAGCAGGCGAAGTACATCGGGGTGCCGAAGCAGGGGCCCTACAAGTCGGATAGCTACCGGTACTGACCGACCGTGTCACAGCGCGTTGGAGCGTCGCGCGGTATTTGTTCCGAGGAGGCCGGGCAGATTGCATGATTGACACGCCGCTGGTCAGCCTACATGGATAGCCAGAAGCGTCATCCGCGCACTTTCAGCTTCGAGTTCTTTCCGCCGAAGACGCCGGAAGGGGTAGAGAAGCTGCGTACCGCGCGTCGCACGCTCGCGCAACTCCGGCCGAAATTCTTTTCGGTGACATACGGTGCGGGCGGCTCGACGCGCGAGCGCACGCTCGAGACCGTGCTCGAGATCCAGGCCGAGGGCAGCGCGGCCGCGCCGCACATCTCGTGTGTCGGGTCCTCGCGCGAGGACCTTCGCGCGGTCCTTGCGCAATATAAGGCGCACGGCATCCGGCACATCGTCGCGTTGCGGGGTGACCTGCCGTCGGGTGCGGCAAGCGCCGGAGAGCTCCGTCACGCGAACGAGCTCGTCGCATTCATCCGCAAGGAAACCGGCGACTGGTTTCGCATCGACGTGGCGTGCTACCCGGAGTTCCATCCTCAGGCACGCAACGCGGATGAGGACCTCGGGAATTTCAAGCGCAAGATCGAGGCCGGCGCCAACGCAGCGATCACGCAATACTTCTACAATGCTGACGCGTACTTCCGCTTCGTCGACGACTGCGAGGTGCTCGGCATCGATGTCCCGATCGTTCCGGGAATCATGCCGATCGGGAATTTCAGCCAGCTCGCGCGCTTTTCGGACTCCTGCGGCGCCGAAATCCCCCGCTGGCTCCGTCTTAAGCTGCAGGGGTATGGTGACGACGCGGCCTCGATCCGTCGCCTCGGACTCGACGTCGTCACGGAACTGTGCAGCCACCTCCTGGCGCAGGGCGCGCCCGGCTTGCACTTCTACACCATGAACCGGGCCGAGCTCACGTCCGAAATCTGGCACCGGCTAGGTCTGTAACCGCTGCGCAAGACACCAGGCGGCCCGCCAGGATCGGTGACGGCCGCGAACGTTAAGTGATTAACGCGGCGGGATTTGTTGCTACTTGTCTGGGATTCCGACGGCTGCCATGCACCACGATGCTGCTGCCGTGCAGCATCAGCATGAACCCGGCTTGAATTCCACCACGCCGCGCTTGCGTCGGGTATCCGACAACCTCCATCCGGGAATCCGCCGAGATTGTCCGTCCGTCGGAACGTGCGTTCGGACCTGCCCCACGGACCGGTGCGGTGCTACCATGATCTGAACAACTAAAAGACACGCGTAAGAGGGGCACTGTGAAGATACTGGTGGTCGACGGCCACCCGCTAATTCTCGAGGGGCTGCACCAGCTCCTCAGGCAACTCGACAGCCAGGTCGAGGTGGTTGACGCGCAATCCGGCGACGAGGGTCTGCGCCTCGCCGAAGCGCACCCCGATGCGGATATCCTGTTGCTAGGCGTGGAGATGCCCGATCCCAAGGGGATCGCGCTGCTGCGTACGCTCTGCCAACGACATCCGTACCTTCGCGTCGTGGTGATGTCGACATCGGTGAGACGTGAGGACGTCGTGCAGGTCATGGACCTCGGAGCGATGGGCTTTCTGCCGAAGAAGTCGCCACGCCTGCTCATGCTCCATGCGCTCAGGCTCGTCATGATGGGAGGCGTCTACGTCCCGCGCGCAACCTTCAACTATCGCGTCGGCGAGGCGCCCGAACCCGCGGCGTCCGTGCCTCAGGCGGAGCGCAAGCTCGTCACCGCGCGTGAGCTCGGGCTGACCGACCGTCAGGCGCAAGTGCTCGCTCTGATCATGGAAGGCAAGTCCAACAAGGCGATCTGTCGCGAGCTCGGACTGGCCGATGGAACGGTGAAGATCCACGTCGCCGCCATCCTGCGCACGCTCAATGTCGCCACCCGTACCCAAGCGGTCATCGAGGCGGCGCGTCTGGGGCTAACCATCGATAGCGCGCATGAGTCCGCCGATCACTCGGCCAGCAGCTCACAGCGCGTGTAGACCGCGGACCTACGCGATTCACCATTCTCGGTTTTCGGGAATCAGAAAGCCTCAGAAGAAACCCCCGGTATCGCGCCGAAGGCGCGATACCGGGACTAGGCAATCCCCGAGCGAAGAGGAGCAAGCAGCCCGAGGACGAGGGCGATGCACAGCGGACTTGCCGTGACGGGCTCGCTGCACGCGATGTGAAAGAAATCACTCTCGCCCCGGTGACCAGTATGGGAACAGTGGCGCGCTCACACCATCTCCTAGAGGTCCTAGGCCATAGGGCCTACTGGGCAACGTAGGCAAGCTGCGCAACCCAATTTCTGCGCCGGTTAGACTTGCTGCTGGTGTCCCAGTCCTCGTCCTCCGTGCCGAGCAAGCCCCGCCGCAACGAATTCGTCGAACACGTGCTCGAGCTGCTCGCGCCGTTCGGGAGTGTGTCGGCGCGGCGAATGTTCGGCGGATTCGGGATCTACCGCGACGCGCTGATGTTCGCTCTCGTCGCGGGCGACGTGCTTTACCTGAAAGCGGACACAGAGAACCGGGGGGAGTTCGAGGAAGCCGGATCGGAGCCCTTCAGCTACACGGTACGCCGCAAGCAGGTGATCCTCTCCTACTGGCGTGCGCCCGAGGAGGCGCTCGAGAACGCCGAGTCCATGCGAACATGGGCGCGAAGTGCTTTTGCCGCAGCGTTGCGCGCGAAGGCCGGATCGCCGACCGCGAAAACCCCGAAGCGCCTGCGGCGTGCGCTACGCCGGCGTTGAACCTTCGCGCACCGCGCCGTCGTTAACCCGGCGACGAGTTCACTCCGACACCGGTCCCAGCCACTCCACGCGGTATAGGTCCAGCCGGCGGTCGCGGAATGTCCGGACCGATCCCTCGTCGCGCAGCCGGCGCAGCTTTTCCAGGTCCACGTCCGCAACCAGCACCGTCTCGGTGTCGGGTGTGCTCTCGGCGACGACCGCATCATGGGGAAACGCGAAATCCGAGGGTGAGAAGATCGCCGACTGCGAATAGTGAATGTTGACGTTCTCCACCCGCGGCAGGTTTCCGACGCTGCCGGAAAGGATCACGTAGCACTCGTTCTCGATCGCGCGCGCCTGCGCGCAGCGCCGCACCCGCTGGTAGCCGTTCTTGGTTTCCGTCCACGAGGGCACGAACAGGATCTGCACGCCGCGATCGGCGAGCACCCGCCCGAGCTCCGGAAACTCGACGTCATAGCAGATGAGGATGCCGATCGTGCCGGCATCGGTGCGGAAGTGCCGCAGGACATTTCCGCCCTCCAGTCCCCACAATCGCTTTTCGATCGGCGTGATGTGGATCTTGCGCTGGGTCTCCTGCGTGCCGTCGCGGCGGAAGAGATAGGCCTCGTTGTACAGGCGGCCGTCTTCCACGACCGGCATGCTGGCACCGACGATGTTCACGTTGTGGCGCACGGCCATGCCCTGCATCGACTCGACGATTCGCGGCGTGAATTCGGCGATCTTGCGCATGGCCTCGGCGACGTTACCCTGCTCCACAAGCCCCATCAGCGCGACGTTGAAGAGCTCCGGGAACACTGCGAAGTCGCTCTTGAAGTCGGCGACCGACTCGACGAAGTACTCGACCTGCTGAAGCAGATCCTCGACCGACTCCACTTGTCGCAACCGCCATTGCACGGCGCCGATTCGTGCCGAATCCTTCTGCGCCCCGACGACCGGCTTCGCGCGCCGCTCGTAGTACATGTTCTCCCACTGGATGAGCGTGGCATAGTCGAGCGAGGCCGCATCGCCCGGGAGGTAGCCGCGAATCACGCGTCGGACCTGGAAGTCGTTGGCGAGCTGGAAGGACAGCACCGGGTCGTGCAGCTTCTTGCCACGCACGGCCTCGACGTACTGCTGCGGAGTCATCCGGTCCGCATGTTCCTTGTATCCCGGGATGCGGCCGCCGGCGATGATCGCCCGCAGGTTGAGTTTTTTGCAGAGTTCTTTTCGCGCGTCGTAGAGCCGCCGCCCCAGCCGCATCGACCGGTAATCGGGGTCGACCACGACTTCCGCCCCGTAGAGCACGTCTCCGTCGGGGTCGTGCGTGGTGAAGTACGCGTCGCCCGTGATCTCGCCGTAGGAATGCGAGTCGCCGTACCGGTCGTAATCGACGATCAACGAGAGCGCTGCAGCGACGATGCGCCCGCGGTCCTCGATGCCGATCTGGCCTTCGGGGAAGCGGCTCAGCATCGACTGGAACTTCTCCTTGGACATCGCGCCGCCAAACTGCCCCCCCATGCTTGCATAGACGCGCCCGGTAATGCTGCGCATGGACTCGTAGTCATCGGGACGCAGGTTTCGCAGCCGCAGCCGGTGCCGGGTGCGCGAACCCTTCTTCGCACCTTGCTCGGATGCTGCGGCGGCCCGATCGGCCGATCGGGCGTGTTTCGTCTGGTCTCTCATCCGGTCTTGCCCCTGTGCGGTTCAGTCCATCGAGTCGAGATGTCCACGAAGGCGTTCATGCTGAATCGAGGATGCGCTGATACAGCGGGCGGTCGATGTTGCCGCCGGACGCGATGACTCCCACGCGCTTTCCGTGCCACATGTCGCGTTCCTTCAGTGCCGCCGCCAGCGGTGCCGCGCCGGCTCCCTCGACGACGTTGTGCGTGTCGGTGAAGTAGTGCCGCATCGCCGCTTCGACTTCGGCGTCAGTCACTTCCACGATGCGCTCGGCTCCGGCCAGAATCAGTTCGAGCGCGTCCGGCACGGGCACGCGAACGGCCATGCCATCGGCGATCGTGTCGGCGCTCTCCGTCTCGATCGGACGTCGCCCGGCAAAAGAACGCGCGTACGCGTTGGCATTCGTCGACACCACTCCGATGATGCGCGTGGGAAGCCCCAGCGCATCGCGCGTGCTGATCAGGCCGCAGATGCCGCTGCCACAGCCGATCGGCACGTACACCGCATCGAGCGGCGGCGCCCCGCGAAAGAGCTCGAGCGCGTAGCTCGCCACGCCCGCGACCAGCTCGCGTCGGAAAGGTCCGATGAACTCGAGCCCCTCGCCCGAAGCGAGCTCGCCGGCGCGCACGCGCGCCTCGTCGAAATCCCGACCGTGCTCGATGAGCTCGGCCCCCAGCGCGCGCATCGCCGCATTCTTCTCGCGACTGTTGCCGTGCGGCACCAGGATCACGCAACGCGCGCCCGCTCGCGCGCTGGCGAAAGCGAGGCTCTGGCCATGATTGCCGCGGGTCGCGCTGATGACGCCGCGAAAGGCGGTCCGTCGCTGCAGCGCGTCGAGCAGCACCACTCCCCCGCGCACCTTGAACGCGCCGATCGGCGTGTGGTTTTCGTGCTTAACCCAGAGCGTGAATCCCGCGCGCTCGTTGAGGAGCGGCCAGCTGTATTGTGGCGTTGGCGGAATGATGGTATGCACGAGCGCCGCCGCGCTTTCCAGCTCCCCCAAATCGAGTCGTTGCAAAGCAAGAGCCTCCTGGGCCCAATGTTACCCGTGCGCCGGGGAAGCCGAGAGGGCATTGGTCGCATCGGATCACCGGGCAAAACGGTGCCCTGCTAAGCTTCTTCCTCTACCGGCGCCTTCCGATCCATGCCTGCCATGACCAAATCCGTCGACGCGCGCACGCTCCTCGACTTCACTGCAAGCAAATGGGAGACGGAAATCGTCCCGCAGCTGGCCGAGTACGTCCGCATCCCGGCGAAATCGCCGCATTTCGATCGCGACTGGGAGGCGAACGGTCACATCGAGGCGGTGGTGCGTCAGGCCGAGACGTGGTGCCGCGCCCAGCCGGTTGCCGGAATGAAGCTCGAGATCGTGCGGCTGCCGGGTCGCACGCCGCTGCTCTTCTTCGAGATTCCCGGCACGGGTCATCGTACCGTGCTGCTCTACGGGCACCTCGACAAGCAGCCGGAGATGGTCGGCTGGCGCGAGGGTTTAGGGCCTTGGACGCCCGTCTTCGAGGATGGCCTGCTGTACGGCCGGGGAAGCGCGGACGACGGCTACGCGGTGTTCGCCGCGCTTACGGCCATCCTCGGTCTGCAGAAGCAGGGCGTCCCCCACGCGCGTTGCGTCGGAGTGATCGAGTGCTGCGAGGAGAGCGGCAGCTACGATCTGCTCGCGTATCTCGAAACGCTCGCGCCTCGCATCGGGCAGGTCGACTTCGTGATCGGCCTTGACTCGGGTTGCGGCAACTACGACCAGCTCTGGGTCACGACTTCGCTCCGCGGCATCGCCGCCGGGAGCCTACGCGTGGAGGTTCTCTCCGAGGGCGTTCATTCCGGGGACGCGAGCGGCATTGTGCCGTCCTCGTTTCGCGTGGCGCGCGCCCTGCTGGATCGCCTGGAGGAGGCACGCACGGGCGTCGTTCTGCCGCGCGAGTTTCATGCCGAGATTCCGGCCGAGCGAGCCGAACAGGCTCGCACGGCGGGCGCGATCCTCGGGGACATGACCTGGAAGAAGTTTCCGTATTCGGGCGACACCCGTCCGATGGTGTCCGACCCGGGCGAGGCGGTCTTGAATCGCACCTGGCGTCCCGCGTTGTCGGTTACCGGTGCGGACGGGCTGCCTGCGATCGCTGACGCCGGCAACGTGCTCAGGCCGAAAACCGAGCTCAAGCTTTCGCTGCGGTTGCCTCCTACGGTAGAGGGCGTCACGGCGACGCGCGCGATGAAGCGCCTCCTCGAGGCCGACCCGCCGCATGGCGCGAACGTGTCGTTTTCCGGCGATCAGTCGGCGACAGGCTGGAATGCCCCGGCCACTGCCAGCTGGCTGCAGGCGGCGCTCGAGAGCGCGTCGCGGGCCTGCTTCGATCGGCCCCCGGTGTTCATGGGGGAAGGCGGCACGATTCCGTTCATGGGCATGCTCGGAAAATCGTTTCCGGAGGCGCAGTTCCTCATCACCGGCGTGCTGGGTCCGAGATCGAACGCGCATGGCCCCAACGAATTCCTGCACATTCCTTACGCGAAGCGCCTTACTGCTTGCGTGGCGCTGGTCCTCGCCGCGCATGCAGTCCGCGAGGCATGAGCCTTTCGGCGGGCCACGTCCTAACGATCGGAGACCTCATAGATGAAATCCTGGGAGATAACGCGGCAACCGCCGGTGGGCGATACTGTGCTCACAGAGCGGGAAGGCGCGGTCGCAATCGTGACGCTGAACCGGCCGAAGTGCCTCAATGCGCTCAATTTCGAGCTCGCGGACGCGCTCGGCGACGCGATGCATGCGCTGGAGGCCGACCCTGAGGTGCGCTGCGTGGTCCTGCGCGGGGCCGGCGGACACTTCCTGGCAGGAGGCGACATCGACACCTTCGCCGCCGACCTCGATGCCGAACCGGCCGAACGCGCCGCCGGCTTCCGGCTCGGCATCCATGCTGCGCATGCAGCGGTCATCGCCATGCGACGCATGCCGAAGCCGGTGGTCGCTAGCGTGGACGGCGCGGCGGCCGGCGCGGGCCTGTCGTTCGCATTGGCCGCCGATCTCGCAATCCTTTCGGACCGCGCCTACCTGGCGACCGGTTACCTCCAGCTCGGCACGACTCCAGATTGCGGCCTGACCTTCACCCTCCCGCGCGCGCTCGGCACGCGCAAGGCGATGGAGCTGCTCATGCTTGCCGAGCGCATTGACGCGCAGACTGCCCTGGCGCTCGGCCTGGCCAACCGGGTCGTTCCCGCCGGGGAAATCGACGCGGAGACCCGGAAGCTTGCGCGCCGCCTCGCCGCCGGACCGACCATCGCGTTCGGCCAGCTCAAGCAACTGATGCGCGAAAGCGCGCGCAATGGTCTCGACGCACAGCTGGCGGCCGAGATCGAGTCGTTCAGCGTCTGCGCCCTAAGCGAGGACTTCAAGGAGGGCGTACGCGCGTTCGAGGCCAAGCGACCGCCGCGCTTCGAAGGCCGTTGACATGGACGGCGAGACAGCGCGCTCGGCGTGCACGCTGCGCACCGCGAACTGGTGCGCAATGCCCGCGCAAATGAGTTAGCGCTCGTAGCGCCGCTGGCTTAAGCTTGCGCGCGGGCGGAACGGATCGCCGCCCGACGAATGGAGAGCTGGTGGGAGAAGCACGGTCGTCGCCGGAGTGGTCCCGGCAAAATGCGGGCTCCGCGAACCGGTCTCGCCCGCAGGTCGGGGGCCGGCGCCGCTTCTTCGTCGTCGCCCTCGCGATGCTCGCCGGTTGCGCCCGCGACATCACGATCCCGGGAGCTGCGCCCTCGACCGGGCACCGGCCGCCCCCGCACGCCCGCGACATGCAGGCTTCCGACCTCGCGAAGTCGGACATCGACAGCGTTGTCGAAATCCATCTCCAGGAAAGCCTCGGATCGGTCCGCCTTCTCACCGAGAAGCTGTATCGACGCAATCCGCGTGAATGGCAGCGCGGGGGCTATGCAAGTCTCGATGCCGCGGTCAATCGCGCCTTCGATCCGCAATTCGCGTGGCGCTTTCCGGAGCTCGGCAATGCGCAGGGGACCGACGCGCTGCAGCTCGCATTCCAGCCCGACTTTGCCGGCGACCGCGTCTTCGCGTTCGGCGTCGGCCTTGGAAGCATGATCATGCAGGCGTACGGCAATCAAACCGAGTTCTTCCTGCTCGACATGGTCGATCCGCAGAAACTCTACAATGCGGCGCGCAACATCGAAGTCGCCGCGTGGAAGCTCGCAACCGCGCACGACGCAAATGGGCAGCCGCTGCTGCTGTCGAATGACATCGCGCCCGACGGCGTCCAGAACCTCAGCTACGAGCGGGAGATGGGGAAGCTGATCGCATACCAGGACAGCCTCGCACGCGTCATCGCAGAGCGCACCAATCGCAACATCCGCTTCGTCGTCCAGGGCGTGGCCCTGAAGGTCTTCCTGCCCCTTTAGAAATTCCCGGTGCTTTGAGACGCGGGCTCGCGCCCTACTCGCGGGACTGCCAGCGGGCGAGCGCAGCGAGCACCAGCTGCTCGACGTCCTCCCACGAGTTTGCCCGCGGCGGCGGCAGATGACGGTTCGTGGAGTTCACGACGATGATCGTCTCGTGACCCTCCCCGCGCAGCGTCTCGATGTTGTCGGGACTGTCCTCGACATAGAGGTCTGCGCCCACCGCGGCCTTGTCGCGCATGAAGCACAGATCCCAGTACGGGATCGCGTGGTGCTCCAACCACTCGATCGTCTGCTGCACGGCCTCCTGGTGAAACCAGGGGATGTAGAGCCGGTGAGTGATGATCCGGATGCGGATGTTGCGCGCGGAAAGCCGGCGCAACGCCGCGGGCGCCCCGGCAACGGGCGGAAGACTCTTGAAGAGCCCGCGCTGCTTCACCGCGAAACGATGCAGCGCGTCGTAACCGCCGCAGCGATCGAGCTTCCACTCCGGAAATCCGTAGGTCACTTCCTCGGTCAGCGCCTCAAGCGGGGCGCCAAGCCACTCGGCGGCGATCGGCCGGAGGCCCTTCATGAAATCGGCCACGACACCATCGAGGTCCACGGCGAGAACGAACCGGCGCGCCGCGCGCACGCCGCGCTCGTTGTCGATGAGAGTCAGGCTCATTCCAGATTCGGGATCGCGCCCGGTCGCGCCGGGTCACCGAGCGGCCGTCACGCCGGCTTGGCCGTGCCGCCCATCCCCTTTACCGCGCGTCGGCCCACGAGCGCCATAATCACGCACGACCACCCATTGATGATCAACTCGATGGCGACGAAGAGCCCGATCACCCACAGGCCGCTCACAGGCCAGCTGGAAAGGATCATCAGGCCGAGCACGATCGAGAGAATCGCACCGAAGAGCAGCCACCCCCAGCCCGCGACGCCCTTCGCGTGGAACGCCATGACGGCCCGAAAGATGCCGGAGGCGATCAGCATCGCCGCCACGACGAGCGTGAGCGCGACCGATCCGCCGACGGGATCGCCGACAAGGATGATGCCGCCGACGAGGTAGAGCAGTGCGATCAGCACATGCCAGAACGTGCTCTTCCAGCCCGGGTGCTTGAACGCGTCAAAGAGCTGGATCACGCCTCCTACCAGCAACAGCGCCCCGAAGAAGATCACCGACACGATGGTAAGGGCCGCCGTCATGCCCAGCCCGATCACTCCCAGAATGAGCGAGATGATGCCCAGCGCGAGCAGCCAACCCCAGCCCTTCGATATCGCCGCCGTGATCAAACCGACCTGCGCCTTCTGCTCGGGAGAAAGGTTTTCAGCCTTGTCAGCCATGTTTGACCCCCTTTTGCGGATGCCGGCACGCACTGCCGCACGCTACCGGTACGATCACGTCGAGTATAGCAGCGCAGATTACGGCCACGTCGCGCCACGTCGGATCAGGAATTCGCGGCGGACACCTCACCGACCGGCAGATCGACGACGAAGCAGCTGCCGCCGCCCTCGCGCGCCTCGCAGCGCACGTCGCCCCGATGGCGCCGGGCGATCTGGCGCGCCAGCGCGAGCCCGAGGCCCACGCCGCCTTCACGCTCGGAGGCGCCGGGCATCCGATAAAAGGGCTCAAATATCCGCTCGCGCTCGGCCTCGGGCACGCCGGGACCCCGGTCGCAGACGCGCACTTCCACCCGGCCGGTGCTGGGGCGGCGAAGCACCACGTCGATCGGCGAACCGGCGCCATGGCGTCGTGCGTTCTCGATGAGATTCCGCAGGAGGCGACGCAGCAGACGCGACTCGCCACGCAGGATGACCGGATCGCCCTGCACCTCTCCACCGATCCGGGCGCATTCCTCCGCCGCCAGGGCGAGGAGGTCCACCTCCTCCGCGACCGCGCCCTCCTCGAGTGCGTCGAGCCGGCTGGATAACAGGATCTCGTCGATCAGTGCGTCGAGTTCGGCGATATCGCGTTCCACTTCCGCCCGGAGCTTCGGGTCGACGCTCTCGGCCTGCATGCCGACCGCCATGCGAATTCGCGCAAGCGGAGAACGCAGTTCGTGCGACGCGTTAGCGAGCAGCTTCTTGTGTGCGGCTACGAGCGCCTCGATGCGGCCGGCCGAACGGTTGAACGTTTCGGCGAGAGCGGCAACTTCGTCGCGGCCTTCAACGGGGACCCGCGTCGCCAGATCGCCCGAGCCGAGCGCGTCGACGCCGGCTTTCAACCGTTCGAGTCGCCGCGTCAGCCGTCGCACAACCGGGTAGACACCGACTGCGACGCCGAGCGCGAGCAGTGCCAAGGTGGCGACGAGTCCGACGACCGGCGCACGCGGCCCGCGGTGAAAGCGCGCGACCAACCAGCGTCCGTCGGGCAATTGCAGGCTCCACGCGGGCGGACCTCGCCCACTCAACCAGCCGCTGTCCCCATGCACGAAGTCCGGTGCGGGCAACGCGCGACCGAGGTGCGCGAGCGGAACGCCATCGGCACCGTAGAGCCCGATGTCGTGGTGAAGCCTGCCTGCAATGCGGTCCAGGGCCGCTTGATGCACGCGGGGCGGCGCGTCGGCCGGCGGCAGCGCCGCCTGGATCAGCTCGGACACGGCCTCGCGCGCGTTGGCCGTCCAGCGCGGCTCGCCGAACAGCCGCCAGGCGATCCCGGCGAGCAGCGCGAATGCCAGCAGCGCCGCCACGACGGTGAGGAAAATCTGGACGTACAGCCGCTTCACGCGTGCTCGTCCTGATTCTTCGCGAACACGTACCCCGCGCCGCGCACGGTGATGATGCGGCGCGGGCGCTTCGGGTCGTCCTCGATGGCCGCGCGAATTCGCGAGACGTGCACATCGATGGATCGATCGAATGCCTCCAGCTGCTCGCCCTTGACGAGGTCCATCAGCTCGTCGCGCGACATCACGCGTCCGGGACGCTCGGCGAATGCGACCAGTAGCGCGAACTGATAGCTCGTCAGCGAACGTTCCTCGCCGTCGAGCCGTACCACGCGCGCGCCGCGGTCGATCTCGAGGCGCCCGAAGCGCAGGATGTCCGCCGTCCGGCCAGGCGAGCGCCGGCGCAGGATGGCGCGCAGGCGGGCGAGCAGTTCGCGGGGATCGAACGGCTTCGGCAGGTAGTCGTCGGCGCCGAGCTCCAGGCCCACCACGCGGTCGGTCGCGTCACCGCGCGCCGTGAGCATCAGGATCGGCAGGTCGGATCCGGCGCGCACCTCACGACACACCTGAAGTCCGTCCATGTCGGGCAGCATGAGGTCGAGGACCAGCGCGTCGAAGGAATCGTGCTTGAGGCGCTGCAATCCCTCCGCGGCCGAACCGCACACGGTGATGCGAAAGCCGGATTTGCCGAGGTACTCGCCCACCATGTCCGACAAGCGCGCGTCGTCCTCGATCATCAGGATGCGGTCAGCCATGGGAGTCGCCTCGCCCACGAGGATAACCCGACCCTCACGGACATAGACGAGTGCGGGCCGGACGGGGGCGCACGCGCCCCGCCCGGCCTGCCCCGTCAGCGTCGCGCTCAGCGAGGCCCGCGACGGCGCGAAAACTTCTCCGCCAGCGCGGCGCGCTGCTCGGCAGTGAGCACCTCGGCGACGTCGGCGATTGCCTGGGTGACCCGTTGCGAGGCAGCGTCCGCGAGCTTCAGCTTCTCGACCCGAAAGACCTCGATCGCCGCACGATCGACCGTGGGTCGCGTGAGGATCTCGATCGCCTCGCGTCGCGCCTCGAAGCGCTGCTCGCGCAACGGCTCCATCTCCTTGAACGTTGCCGTGACGATCGCGTTGATGCGGGTTTTCTGGTCCGCACTGACGTCGATGCCCTCCAGCATGTGCTCGACCATCAGATCCACGTGTTTGGCGCGGAGCTCGGGCGACATGTCGTGCCGCGCATGCCACCCGCCCGGCCCGCCCCATCCTCCGCCGGGACGACCGTGCGCGAAGACGCCCGCGCCAAGGCCCGTCAGGGTCGCGCCGACCGCCGCGGCGATCCCGACGCGCTTCCAGAAGCGCCGGCGCCCGGGTGTGCAGGCCGCGGGCTGCGATGAATCGTTCCTGCTTTCCTTATCCATGGAATTCTCCTTGCATGGTTTTGAAGATGACTCGACGGAGCGCTCTCCGTCGACGGCAACATGTTCGCCACGGCAAGTTGCGGGGCGTTCTCGACAATGTAAAGCTGTGTAAAGCTAGCGGCGCCACGCGCCATTGGGTACCCTTCGGCGGTTCCCCGCGCTTTGCGGGCCAGGAGACAGTCAAGAAGATGAAACGTTTCGCCCGCGCCGGAGACCTCGGACTCACAAAGGGAGAGTTTGCGGTCCTGCGACCGCTCGACACCCCGGTCAAGATCCAGAAATTCCTGAACGACCGCATCACGCAGAATCACGAGCTGAACGGCGACACCGCGCTTTCCGTGCGCGGCGTCCTGGAGAAGCGCCACGCGCACTGCATCGAGGGCGCCATGCTGGCCGCGTGCGCGCTTTGGATCCACGGCGAGCCGCCCCTGTTGCTCTACCTCACGGCAGTGCGCGATTTCGATCACGCGATCACACTCTTTCGTCGCAACGGCTGCTGGGGGGCGATTTCGAAGACGAACCATGCGCCGCTGCGATTCCGTGACCCGGTGTACCGGACCCTGCGCGAGCTTGCGATGTCGTACTTCCACGAATACACCAACCGGCGCGGCCAGAAGACGCTGCGCAGCTACTCTCGGTCGTTCGATCTGCGGCGCGTCGATCCGAAGCAATGGGTGACGAACCCGAAGAACTGCTGGAACGTCGTGGAGCAGCTGCTCGAGACGCGCCACTATCCGTTGATCAATCGCCACCAGGAAAAGCGGCTGCTGGTCTGCGAACGATTCGTCCGCGACAGCTACGATCACCCCCAGTACCCGCACCCCGGCAAGCCCAGGCGGCAGTCAAACAAGGGAACGGGCCGTACGCGCGCTGCCGCGGGGAAATAGACAGTCCCCGGCGGTCGGGATCACAATGGGACCGCAGCGAAGGAAAAGCATGAGCGACGCGCACGACCATCACGGGCATCACCACGATCACGAGGACGGCTCGCGATTCTCCGACACGGAATTGCGGGTCAAGGCGCTCGAGTCGCTGCTCGTCGACAAGGGCCTGGTCGACCCCCAGGCCCTCGACGCGCTCATCGACACCTACGAGACCAAGGTCGGTCCCCGCAACGGCGCGCGCGTCGTCGCGAAAGCCTGGACCGACCCCGCCTTCCGCGAATGGCTGCTGCGCGATGCCACCGCGGCCATCGCCAGCCTCGGCTACACCGGCCGACAAGGCGAGGACATGGTCGTTCTCGAGAACTCCCCCAAGGTGCATAACCTCGTCGTGTGCACGCTGTGCTCGTGCTATCCCTGGCCGGTGCTCGGACTCCCTCCGGTCTGGTACAAGTCGGCACCCTATCGCTCGCGTGCGGTGATCGACCCGCGCGGCGTCATGAGGGAGCTCGGCCTGGACGTCGGCGAGGACGTCGAGGTCCGCGTATGGGATTCGACCGCCGAGGTGCGCTACCTCGTGCTTCCCGAGCGGCCCGCCGGGACCGAGGGGTGGAGCGAAGACGAGCTTGCGACCCTGGTCACGCGCGACGCGATGATCGGGGTGGCGAGAGTCGAGCGTCCCGACGGGAAAGAGTCTGCAAAATGAACGGCGTGCACGACATGGGCGGGATGCACGGATTCGGCCCGGTGGAGATCGAGCCCGACGAGCCGTGGTTTCATCACGAATGGGAACGGCGCGTTCTGGCGCTGACGCTGGCCGCCGGTTTTCTCGGCGAATGGAACATCGACACGAGCCGCCACGCGCGCGAGCGCATGCCGGGCGCCGAGTACCTCGCATCAACCTACTACGAGAAGTGGCTGTGGGGCCTGGAGCGCCTGCTCCTCGAGCGGGGCCTCGTGCCGCAGGCCGAACTCGACGCACGGCTGCGTGACACCGCCGCGCCGGTCCGGCGCACGGGTCATCCGCGATTGCTCACGGCGGAGAATGTCGAGCCGCTTCTGAAAAAGGGTGGCAACGCGCGGGTGAACGAGACGGTGCCGGCACGTTTTGCGCCGGGCGATCGCGTCGTCGCGCACAACATCAACCCGACCGGTCACACTCGCCTGCCGCGCTACGCGCGCGGCCGCGCGGGCGTCGTGGATCGCGATCACGGCGTCTTCATCTTCGCCGATTCGCACGCGATGGGTCATGGCCCCCAGCCGCAGCACCTCTACAGTATCCGCTTCGCCGCGCGCGAATTGTGGGGCCCTGAGGTCAGCGAGCGTGACGCCGTGTACGTGGATCTTTGGGAAGCGCATCTCGACGCCGCATGACTGCGTCGCCTCACAAGCTGGCCGACCTGCCGAGCATTCCGCGCGACGCCGATGGGCCCGTATTTCGCGCGCCATGGGAAGCGCAGGCGTTCGGCCTCGCTCTCGCGCTGCACGAACGCGGACTTTTCACCTGGCGCGAGTGGACCGATGCGCTTGCGGCCGAGATCAAGGCGGCCGATACGCCGGACGACGGGACGCACTATTACGAGTACTGGCTGGCGGCGCTGGAAAGACTCGCCGCTACGAAGGGGCTGGTGACGATCGCCGAGATGCTGCAACGCAAGGAAGACTGGGATTCGGTGGCGCGCGCGACGCCGCACGGAAAGCCGATAGAGCTCAAGAACCGGCCGGCGCGCTGAGCGCGCCGTGACCTGCGTCATTGCACGGTCATCAGGCAAGCTCTAACATGGTCGGAACTCGCGCGAACGCGCGCCGGAGTTCGCTTATGAATGCACCCACCCCGCCCGAGCTTGCGCTCGATCTAGCGCCCCTCTGGAAACCCTTCACCGCCAACCGCGCGTTCAAGGCCGCACCCCGGCTCCTTGTCGCGGCCGAAGGCGTGTACTACACGTCGCACGACGGCCGCCGGATCCTCGACGGGACCGCCGGCCTGTGGTGCGTGAACGCTGGGCACGGTCGCCCAGAAATCGTTGCAGCGATCAAGCGGCAGGCCGAGGTGCTCGACTACGCGCCACCGTTCCAGATGGGGCACCCGGTCGAGTTCGAAGCCGCCGCGCGTCTCGTCGCTCACGCGCCGGCTGGCTTCAGCCACGCCTTCTTCTGCAATTCGGGCTCGGAGGCGGCGGACAGCGCGCTCAAGATCGCACTCGCCTACCACCGGGCGCGCGGCGAGGGCACGCGCCAGAAGCTCATCGGTCGCGAGCGCGGCTACCACGGCGTGAATTTCGGGGGCATGTCGGTCGGCGGCATTCCCGGCAACCGCAAGGCGTTCGGTCAGCTGGTCGCCGGCGTGGATCACCTTTCCACCACTCACGATCTCGAGCACAACGCATTCACGCGCGGCGAGCCGCAATGGGGTGCGCATCTCGCCGACGAGCTCGAACGGCGCATCATTCCGTTGCACGACGCGGCCAATATCGCGGCGGTGATCGTCGAGCCTTTCGCCGGCTCGGCCGGTGTGCTGCTGCCGCCGCGCGGCTATCTCGCTCGGCTCCGCGAAATCTGCGATCGCCACGGCATCCTGCTCATCTTCGACGAGGTCATCTCGGGATTCGGCCGGCTCGGCCATGCGTTCGCCGCAGAGCGCTTCGGCGTGATGCCCGACCTGATCACGTGCGCAAAGGGCCTGACGAACGGTTCGGTTCCGATGGGTGCGGTGATCGTCCGCGAAGGCATCTACGACACCGTGGTGAACGCCGCGCCCGCCGGGGCGATCGAATTCCCCCACGGCTACACCTACTCGGGTCACCCGCTTGCCGCAGCCGCGGCCATCGCGGCGATTGGCGTGTTCGAGCGCGAGGGTTTGTATGCCCGGGTGCGCGAGCTCGAGCCGTACTTCGAGAGTGCGGTGCACGAGCTGCGCGGGAAGCCGAATGTGATCGACATCCGCAACCTGGGCCTGGTGGCGGCGGTGGAGCTCGCGCCGCGGCCGGGTGCCCCGGGCGCCCGGGGCCAGGAAGTCTTCCTGAAGTGCTACGAGCGCAACCTGATGGTGCGCTTCACCGGCGACTCGATCGCTGTCTCGCCGCCGCTCGTCATCGAGCGGGGCGAGATCGACACGCTGTTCGAAACGCTCGGCAAAGTCATCGCTGACGTCGCATAGCGGGCCGACCGGCGGCTCGCTTGCGCGCAGGTCGCCTCGACCTTACGCGGCAGGAACCCGGCGATCGCGAATCGGGCTCCAGAACGTGAGTCCGCGGCCCTTGATCGAGAACGCGCCATCGCCGATGAGCAGCAGCGCGACCGAGGTCGCAAGCAGGAACGCGGGATACTCCCATCCACCGCCCTGGGCATTGAAGACCCATCCGTTCGGAACGTGGGTCAACATCGCGACCGCCATGATGGGCGTCAGCGCAAGCGCCACCTGACGAGCGTAGACGCCGAGGAGAATGGCGAGCCCGCCGGTGACTTCGAGCAGGACCACCGGCCAGGCCATGAAGCTCGGCAATCCCTGGCTCGCCAGGAACTGCGCGAAGCCGTCCACCCCGAACACGAAGTACTTGAGACCCGCGTGCGCGATCCACATCAAGCCTAGCGCGGCGCGCAGAAGGAATGCCCCGTAGGGCGCGTAAGTCTTGTCGATCATTGCTGCCTCCATGAAGTTGACACAGTAAGTGGAGGACAATGTACGATTGCATGACCGCAAAGTTAATAGGCAAATATGAAACCATCTGTTGCAAGAATGCCTACCCAGTGGGACGATCTGCGCGTCGTGCTCGCGCTGGCGCGCGGCCGAACGCTCGAAGCGGCCGCGCGGCGGCTCGGCGCGGATCCGTCGACGGTGTTCCGGCGCGCCCGCATGGTCGAAAAGCGCATGGGTGTGAAACTCTTCGAGCGCTCCCGGGAAGGGTATCTCCCGACCGAGGCCGGGGAAGCCGCCGCTATGGTGGCGGAGCGCGTCGAGTCCGAGGTCCTCGGACTGGAAGCGCAGATCGGATGCGGAGATGCCGCGCCCGCAGGCACATTGCGCGTGACCACGACCGACACGGTTCAAAACGATCTGCTCATTCCACGCTTGCCGCAATTTGCGGCCCGCTTTCCCGATGTCCGCGTCGAGCTGGCGGCGTCGAACGCGTTTGCCGATCTCATCAAACGCGACGCGGACGTCGCGATTCGCCCTACGCGAAAGCCGCCTGGTCACCTCGCCGGACGGTCGCTCGGCGCCGTCCCCTGGGCTGTGTATGCGCCCCACGAACTGGCGCGTGCGCCACGTGCGCTGGAGAGCATCGGCTGGGTGATTCCCGACGAATCCCTGGCGGAATTGCCCGCCGAGCGCTGGCGGCGCCAGCGACACGCGAAGGCGCGCGTCGCGCTGGTGGTGAACAGCATTGCCGCGGTGCGGCTGGCTCTGGCGCAGGGTCTCGGCATGGGCGTGCTGCCATGTTTCGTGGGCGGTGCGTGCGCGGAGCTCGCCCGCATCGGCGACCCGATCCCGGAGCTTGACTCAGAGCTCTGGATTCTCACCCATCGCGATTACCGCGGCCTCGCCCGGGTGCGGGCGTTCTTCGATTTTGCGCTGGAGTCGATCTCCCCAAGCCTGCTGCCGCGATCCCAGCCGGGCGAGATCGCACGCCGCTAGGCGACTCCGCCGGGCGGTGCAGCGATCGCGTCCTCGTAGCGGTGGCGCCGCGTGATGCGGCCGGCATGCTGGTAGATATCCAGCGTGGCTTCGAACGCGGGACGCGTGATCTCGACGTGCGGCGACCAGTTGCCGAGTTTCTGGTAGGCGCCGATGGTGGCCGTCAGGACATCGACGTCGACGCCATGGAAAAAAGGCGCTTCGATTTTCGCGACCTCGGCGGCCGGGGTCGCGATCAGCCATGCCCGCGCCTTCCGGTAGGCGCGCATGAAGCGCGGCGCCATGTCGCCCGCGAGCCACTCCCGCGTGGCGGCGAGGCTCGAGAAAGCGCAAGGTCCGATCGCGTCCCCGAGCGCGGCGACGATGTGCCCGACGCCGTCATGCTCGAGCTGCTGCGGCGCGGGGCCCTGGAGATGCACGTACTCACCCTTCCCGGCGCGAAAGGCCTCGACCATTGCATCGCTCGATCCGGCGTCGATCGCGCGTATCGCGGCGAAGTCGAGCCCCCGCTTGAAGCAGGCATAGCGGAACATCACCATCGGCTGACCGCCGTGATCGACGAGCACCTCCCTGCCCTTCAAGCGATCCCACGAAAAATCGGGCTCCGGATTGCGCCCGACCAGGAAGAACCCGTCCTTCTCGTTGATCTGGGCGAAGTGCAGGGCCGGCGGCGTCTTGCCCTGCTCGAGCGCGGAAATGGCCTGCGAGGGCGCCGATTGCGCGACGTGCACCGTACCCTTCACCAAGCCCTCGATCGCGGACTTGCCCGGGGGCGAAACGGAATGCTCCGGGCGCAGTCCTTCGCTTTCAAGAAATCCCCCCGCAATGGTTGCGATCAGCGGCGAATAAAAGGCCGAGAATCGCGTAAATTGGATATTGATCTTCTCGCTCAACGCGCCCTCCGTCATTCCAGTCGCGAATGCGCGTAAGGGTAACAGGTCGCCGTGGCGCTCGCGACCGCTCGGCTCATTGGGACCGTTGCGGATGACTGTAAGGCCGGCGAGGCGCCACCGACCAAGTGCATCTGTGCGGCCCGCAAACGGCTGCGCCAACACTTCGGAGTCAGACGATGGGCAACCGGTACGGCGAGATCGCCTTCACCGAGGGGGTAAGGGCCCTGCAGATCCGCCACGGCTCACGGTCCACATCCGCTGGGCGGCAGGCGTCGGCGTCACCACCGGACCGTCTCGGACGGCGCGAATCGGAGTTCATCGCCGCCCGCGACAGTTTCTACATGGCCACCGTGAGCGAAACGGGGTGGCCGTACTTGCAGCACCGTGGCGGGCCACCGGGGTTTCTGCATGTCCTCGATCCCGGCACGCTCGCGTTCGCCGATTTCCGGGGCAATCGTCAGTACGTGTCGGCAGGCAATCTTGCCGCCGACGACCGCGTGGCGCTCATTCTGCTGGACTACGCGAGACGGCGCCGGCTCAAGCTGCTCGGCCGTGCCCGACTCGTGGAGGTTTCCGAGGATGCGGCGCTCGTCGAGCGGCTCCATCCGTCCGGCTATGAGGCGCGCGCGGAACGCGCCGTGCTCATCTCGGTCGAGGCGTTCGACTGGAACTGTTCGCAGCACATCACCGAGCGCTTCAGCGCAACGGAAATCGAAACGCGATCGGCGGTGCTGCACGCGCGGATCGCGGAACTCGAAGCGGAAGTCACTCGGCTTCGAGGAATGCAATAACCCGCCGCGGATCAACTCCCCGCAGGGGCGAACACTAAAAAGTACTGGTAAGGCAGGAAATCGCGCTCCGCAGCCAGCCGGTACCCGGCGCGCGCCAGCTCCGCTTTCACCGTGTCAGGCGCGACGCGCCCCTGGCGGGGTCCCGCCGGCGCGCCGGGGCGAAAATCGATGATCGCGAGGCGCCCCGAGCCTGTGAGCGTCGTGCGCAGTTTTCGAAAATAGGTCGCGCGGTCGGCGATGTGATGGTACGTGTCCACGAGCAGCACCAGGTCCACCGCGCGCGGCAACCGCGCGTCGTCGGGATTCGCTTGGTGCGCGATCAGGTTCGGAAGATGCTCACGCGTTGCGCGCGTCGCCAGATAGTGCACCATCGAAGGTGACACATCCACGGCGTAGACGCGGCCCTCGGGCACGGCGCGCGCGAGGCGGACGGAAAAATACCCCGTTCCCGCGCCGATATCGGCGACCGACGCGTCGGGTGGCAGGGCCAGGGCGCGTATCACCTCCTTGGGCTTCTGCCACGCATCTCGCGCCGGGTCATCGAATACCTGCGACCAGCGCTCGGCGTCGTCGAAGTGCTGATGCAGCGGCTGCGAACCGTGTTGTGCCGCAGCTGGGGCGGCTAGGCTCACCACTAACAGTGCAATGAAGAACTTGGTTCTCATGTTTCAGGCAGACCTGTAATCGCGCGGCGATGAAAAAACGGCCGCGGGGAATGCCCGCGGCCGTGAGACGTGTTGCAATTTGTTCGACTGCTTGTTCTCGCGTCGGCATCGGCTCGAGGAGCCGAGCGCTACGACGGAGAAGTCAGAACCAAGAGACGGTCAGCCGTCGCGATCGTCCATCGTCGTGGAGGTGCTCGCCGTGCTGGATCCCTTCGATCCGGTCACCGACTTCATACCCGAGCTGGAGCAAGCCAACGCGGCGCTGCTCGTCATCGCGAACACGATGGCGGCAACGAAGCTCAGCAATCGACTAGACATCGGATCACCTCCTTTCTGCAAGTCCGGCACATGCCGTGCGGCAACGATAGCAGACCCGCGCGCGCTCGACAAACGGGGGTCCGGGCCGCGGGGCCGGGACATCGGTTCGCGGCGAGAAAACGGTCACAGTCGGGCCCGTGCGTCGCGACGGCCGGAACAGTTGGGCTGCGGCAACGCCTCCCGTGTCCCGCGACCCCGCGGGGTGCTCGCTGATGCGCCAAGCGCCGTGAATCATGCTAGAGTCGTGCCTGCAGGATATTCAAGCAGTGAGTACGCAGTGCCATTACCGTCCATACCGCCGCGCTCGCGGCGTTTTCGGTTCCACTTCCCTCCCTTGATCTTCATGCCCGGCCGCCGTGGCCCGGTTATGCCCCGGCTATTTCAATCGATTCAAGGAAAGGAAGTCCGATGGCAACAGGTACGGTGAAGTGGTTCAGCGAGGAAAAGGGATACGGGTTCATTACCCCCGATGGCGGCGGCAAGGACCTCTTTGCGCACCACACGGCAATCCAGATGAGCGGCTTCAAGACCCTCAAGGAAGGCCAGAAAGTGGAGTTCGAAGTGCGCGACGGCCAGAAGGGCCCGCAGGCGGGCAACATCAAGCCGCTCTGAGCGCGCCGGAATCTTGACAAGAAGAGCCCGGATGACCGGGCTTTTCTTTTTGCATAGCGGCGGTGACCACTCAGGTGCGTTAGCATTCGGACATGCGATACGAGCGTGCCAGCACGGCTCGCGCCGCCGTGCGCTGGGTGGCCTGGATGGTGGTATTGCTCGGGTGCGCGGCGTCGGCGGTGTCCCACTCGGCGGAGCTCGCGTGTCACCGGGCCGGGATCGTGGTCACCGGGGACGCCACGCAGGACCTTCCCCCCGCATGCGCCGGCGTCAGAGATGCGCTCGCCTTTCTCGAGCCCTCGGGATTGACGCTGGAGCGCGGGCCGGCGATTCGGCTCGTCGACCAATTGCCCGCCGCCAGCGACAAGCACGCGCTCGGCCGGTACGACCCCCGGAGCGGCGTGGTCGAACTGCTGGATTACCGGGCCGCCGTGTCAGCGTCGGAATGCGGGCCCCGGGCATTCAAGATTCCGATGAGCCGCACGCTCTGGCAGAGCTACGTGGCCCACGAGGTGGCCCATGCGACCGTACGCGCGCACGACGTGTCGCACACCCTGAGGATTGCGCAATACGAATATGTCGCCGCCGTGGTCCAACTGGGCACCCTTCCGGACGCGATCCGCAGCGAGATCCTGCGCAATTACGATGAATTCCCCGCATTCGGCGACGCTAGCGAGATCAGCGACCTCTACTACTTCATGGCTCCCTGCGCGTTCGCGGTGAAGTCATATCGCCACTATCTGAAGCCAGGCAACGGCCCCGCATTTATCTCTGGCTTGATTCTCACGGCGCCACGACGCCCGTAGCGAAAAGCGCGGCTCAAGGCGCGATGGCGGTCCAGCGCTCGCCCGCGATCTGGCGGGCACGTCCCTCACCTTCGAGTTTGAGGAGATGCGCGAGAAGCGACCGGGCGGCGATGCCGTGACGGCGCGCCGGGGCATCGTCGTACACCTCCGGGACGAGTTCTTCCACGGTTGCCGTGGCGGCGGCACGCAGCGCGTGCAGGACCTTGTTCTCGCGGTCGCGCCGGTGAATGATCAGCCGCTCGACAACCTCCGGCAGCTTGTCCATGAGGAATCCGTGACCCGGCGCGATGTGGGCGACATCCTCTGCAAGCAACGCCTCCAGCGACGCGAAGTACGCGCGCATGTCGCCGTCGGGTGGATTGATGATGACCGTCGAGCCCTGCATGATGTGATCACCGGTAAAGAGAAGCCGCTCCTCTTCGAGGAGAAAGCAGAACTGGTTCGAAGCGTGGCCCGGCGTGTGCAACGCCTTGAGGGTGCAGCCCGCGACCGCGATGCGCTCGGCGTGCGCGAGGCGCGCATCCGGGTGAAATGTCGCGTCCTGGCGTTCGGCGTGCAGGGCGAGCATGCCGAAGGTCATCGCGCCGGTGCGTGACTTGAGGGTCACGGCCGCAGGCGAGTGATCGATGTGTGTGTGGGTGCAGAAGATCCACCTTATCGGACCGCCGGCTGCCGCGACGATCGCATCGACGTGGGCGTCGATTGCCGGGCCCGGATCGATCACGGCGATACCGGTCGAGGCGTCGCCCAGCAGATACGTGTTCGTCCCGGGGCCGGTCATCATCCCGGGGTTCGGCGCGGTGACGCGCCGCACTCGCGGTGACAGGCGAACGACTTCACCGGGAACGATCTCGCAGCGCGCCGTGCCTTTCCCGTCGGGGTCGAGTTTGCCGACCTCGGCGTAGGCATAGTCACCCCAGAACAGCGTGACCGGTCCCTCGCGGCCCGTTGCCGCGCGCGGCATCATCGCAGGCATGGGGCGGTCAGCCCGCGCATAGGCAAGCACCTCGTCGACCGTGTGGAACCGCGCGAGCGTCTGGAGGGTCTTGATCGTGGGAAAAAGCAAGTTCACCTCGCCACGCGCGTTGCGTGCCAGCGCTTCCTCGGGTGTCAGCCAGGCGTGGTGCAGGAGTTCCGTCCCATCATGTTCGGACTGCTGTCGGGCCGGGGCGCGCGCCACGAAGAAACGCGTGTCGAATCGGCGCGGTCGACCGGCCTGGGTGATCCACCGGCTCAGGTACGCGAGCGCATCGGTCGCGAGTGTCAACCGTTGCTCGCGTAGCAGGTCGGCCAGGGAAATCAGACCTTGAGCGAGCGCCCGGCGCTGCTTCGTGAACTCGGCGCGACGCGATTCGCCCTCGATCGCGACGAGTTCGCCGGTTTCGTCATAGGCGAGAAGCAGACCCGCCTCCTCGCAACATTCGCGTATCGCCGCGATCCAGTAGGCCAGTCCACCGCGCGGCATGCCGAGCACACGACTTGCGTGCGGATCGTCCGTTCCGCGCGCGAGTGCAGCAAGCGCGGCATCGTGGTCGGACTCGTCGACCGCACCGCCCGGGAAGACGTAGGCGCCACTCGCGAATTCCGCGAGATGGGTGCGGCGCATCATGAGTACCTCGAGACCGTGCTCGCGGTCGCGCAGCAGTGCGAGCGTCGCCGCGGGGCGGGGAACCACGGGGGTACTCATCGATTTCGATCCCGGTCGCGTAAGCGCATCGGCTCACATGATGCACGACGCCGCGCGCCCGTGCAGAACGCGCGGTGTGCGCGACGGACTTTCCGCGTCTGCCACGCTTCAGCTCACGCCCTATGGCATTATTCCGACGGAGATCAAACCTGCCGTTCCCCGTGGGATCCAACGGCGCCAGTCGACAGGAGGAGGCCGTGCCGCACGCTGTCAATCGTTTCCTTTCCGATCCTTGCCGGGTTGGGTGCCCATGAGCGAGGAGATCCGGTTCACCGTCAACGGCGCGGAGCGCGCCGTCCGTGCGGCGCAGAACACGCCGCTCGTCTACGTCCTTCGCAATGACCTGGGGCTCAGGGGCACGCGTCTCGGATGCGGCGTAAACCAGTGCGGGGCATGCCATGTCCTGCTCGACGGCCAGTCCGTGCCGTCCTGCGACACACCGCTGTGGGCCGCTGCCGGCAAGAAAGTCGTCACGATCGAGGGCCTCGGCACGCCGCAGCGCGCGCACCGCCTGCAGCGTGCATTCGTCGCCGAGCAGGCGGGACAGTGCGCCTATTGCCTGTCCGGAATCATGATCAGCGCGGAGGCGCTCCTCGCGCGCACGCCGGATCCGACGGAGGCCGAGGTGCGTGAGGCGCTCGACCGTCATCTGTGCCGCTGCGGCACGCACAACCGCATTGTGCGCGCCGTGCTTCGCGCGGCGAAGGAGGCGGCATGAGCACCACTGCGAAGTCCGCAAGCGAAGCCAAGCTGCCCGGCAATCTGCAGGGCAATCGACGGCTGTCGCAATGGCTGCGCATCGCTCCGGAGGGGACGGTCACCGTCACCTCGGGCAAGGTCGAAATCGGGCAGGGCATCCTCACCGCGCTCGCGCAGATCGCGGCGGAGGAGCTCGACGTCAATCTGGGACGCATTCTTCTCGTGCCGGCCGCAACGCCCACCAGCCCGAACGAGGGCGTGACCTCGGGCAGCCTTTCGATCCAGGACTCCGGAACGGCCCTGCGGTACGCGTGCGCGGAGACCCGCGCGATCTATCTTGCGGAAGCGGCAGCCGAACTGGGCGTGAACGTGGATTCGCTGAAGGTGGAAGACGGCACGATCACCGCGCCGAACGGACGGCGGACGAGCTATTGGGCGCTCGCCGATGATGCGCTGCTCGATCGCGAAGCGACCGGCTCGGTCGCGCCGAAGCCGCCGAGCGCCTACAAGATCGTCGGCCAGTCGATGCCGCGCGTCGATCTTCCGGACAAGGTCTTCGGCCTGCCGCGCTTCATCCAGGATCTCGTCCTGCCCGGGATGCTGTATGGGCAGGTCGTACGCCCTGCATCGCGTGCGGCGCGACTCGTCTCGGTGGACGATGCCGCTGTGGACGCCATGCCCGGTGTTGTCGCCGTGGTCCGCGACGGCAGCTTTCTCGGGGTCCTGGCGGACCGCGAGGAGGTCGCCGTCAAGGCGGCGGAGGCGCTTGCCGCGAGCGCCAAGTGGGACGAGCGCGACACGCTTCCCGACATGGGCAATTTGCCTGCCTGGCTGCGCGCGTCGCCGCACGAGTCGAAAGTGATCGACGACCGCGCTTCCGACGCAAAACCGGCGCGCACGTTCTCGGCAACGTACAGCCGGCCGTTCAGCGCGCACGCATCCATCGGACCCTCGTGCTCGCTTGCGCAATGGAAAGGATACAAGTCGGTCACGGTGTGGACACACAGCCAGGGCGTCTACAACCTGCGCGCGGATCTTGCCCTCGCGCTCGGCCTTGCGCCCGAAGCCGTCGAAGTCCGGCACGTCGAGGGCGCCGGCTGCTATGGCCACAATCCGGCGGACGATGTCGCGCTCGATGCGGCGCTGCTCGCGCGGGCGGCGGACGAGCGACCCGTACGCGTGCTCTGGGCGCGTGAGGACGAGCTCGGCTGGGCGCCTTATGGCCCAACGATGGCGATCGATGTCTCCGCGGGCATCGACGCAAACGGCAATGTCGTCCAATGGACGCTGGAGAACTACTCCAACGGCCACAGTACGCGACCCGGTCGCGCCGACAAGCCGGCCCTGCTCGCCGCCGGACATCTCGAGAAACCGTTCGAGATGCCTCTGGCGATCAACCCGCCAATGCCTGCGGGCGGCTCCGAGCGCAACGCCGTGCCGCTCTACGATTTTCCGGGCCGCCGCGTCGTCTGCCATCGCGTGCTCGACATGCCGCTGCGCGCCTCGGCGTTGCGCTCGCTCGGCGCGCTCGCCAACGTCTTCGCCATCGAGTCCTTCATGGACGAGCTTGCCCAGGCCGCCGGTGCCGATCCCGTCGAGTATCGACTGCGCCACCTGACCGATCCGAGGGGACGTTCCGTCATCGAGGCGGCGGCGCGGCGTGCGAACTGGCGCGCATGGAAGAAGACGGAAGGGCGCGGTCACGGCATCGCGTTTGCGAAGTACAAGAACCTGGGTGCGTATTGCGCAGTCGTCGCGGAAGTCGAGGCCGAACAGGAAATCCGTGTGCGGCGGCTCGTGATCGCCGTCGACGTCGGTCTCGTCGTCAATCCGGACGGCGTCGCCAACCAGCTCGAAGGCGGCGCGATTCAGGCGGTCAGCCAGACGCTCAAGGAGGCGGTTCGCTTCGACCGGCGCCGGGTCGTCAGCAACACCTGGGAGGACTACCCGATCCTGCGCTTCTCCGAAGTCCCGGAGGTCATCGTCGAGATCGTGAACCGGCCCAACGAGCGCTCGGTGGGTTCCGGTGAAGGCGCAGCCGGCCCGACGGCCGGCGCAATCGGCAATGCCGTGTTCGATGCGCTCGGCGTGCGCATTCGCGACTTGCCGATCACGCCCGAGCGCATCGTGACGGCAATCGGCTGAGTGTCCGTGCGGGTAAAGCTACTCAGCGGCGGCGCGGCGCAAGGGGTCGTTCGCGCACTTTCAGAGGGCTTTCGCGCCGAGACCGGCTACGAGATCGACGGCACCTTCAGCGCGGTGGGAGCGATGAAGGACAAGCTGCTCGCGGGAGAGGCGGCCGACCTCGTCATTCTCACCCGCAAGCTTGTCGATGAGCTCGTGGCCAGCGGTCACGTCGTTGCCGGTTCCCGCGCGGATCTCGGTGTCGTGCGAACCGGCATCGCGGTGCGGTCCAGCGACCCGATGCCCGCCATTTCCGGGGCCGAGGCGCTCCGCGCCAGCCTGCTCGCATCGGAAGGCATCTATTTCCCGGATCCGCAGCGCGCAACGGCTGGCATCCACTTCGCCGGCGTGCTCGCGCGGCTGGATATCGCGGACGCGCTGGCGGACCGGCTCCGTAACTTTCCCAACGGCGCGACCGCGATGCGCGCGCTGGCGCAAGCGCCCGAGAGAAACCCGATCGGCTGCACGCAGATCACCGAGATCAAGAGCACGCCTGGGGTGATGCTCGTGGGGCCGCTGCCGCCCGAGTTCGAGCTCGCGACGATCTACTCGGTCGGCCTGTGTGTCCGCGCTGCCGCCCCCGACGCCGCGCAGCGCTTCGTCGAACTGGTGTCGACCGACGCATTGCGCAAAGTGAGAATCGACGCGGGCTTCGAGCTGTAAGCCTGGTCGATCGCTCAGTCCCATCCCCCTTCGCCGCCACGGCGGATTCGCCCTTCCTCGTCGCGCAGAAGTTGCTCGAGGTCGTCGCGCGCCTTCTGGGTACGCTCGATCAATTGCTTCTGGTCGTGCCGGTGCGCGGCGAGCAGCGCGATCTCTTCCTCGTCGTGCCGCCGGAACCACTGGGCGAATCGCCACGCGGAATGTGCCCCGACGCCGAGCATCTCCAGCGCGCGCTCGCCTGCCTCGACCGCAGATCCGAACGTCTCGCGGATCGCGGGCACGCCGAGCTCGACATACTCGTAGGCGTCGGTGCGATCGTGCGCCCGGACGAGCACTGCGAGATTCGGATAGCGGCTGCGGGCGAGCCGGACGGCGGCCCGCGCCGTGTCCGGATTATCCACGGCAACGATCAAGAGCTTCGCCTCGGCGGCGCCTGCCCGTTCGAGAAGATCGAGCCGGGTGACGTCGCCGTAGTATGCCTTCCAGCCGAAGCGGCGGACCAGATCGATCTGGTTCGGGTCGTGGTCGATGACCGTGGCGCCGATGCCGCGACCCAGCAGCAGCCGCACGACGATCTGGCCGAATCGCCCGAAGCCGGCCACGATCACCGGGTGGTGCTCCTCGATCAGGTCGGCGGCGCGCTCAGGGCCGCGCGCAAGACGCGGCGCGATGAACCGTTCGTAGGCGAATAGCAGGAAGGGCGTCGTGAGCATTGAGGCCGTGACGGCGGCGGTAAGGAGAGCAACTGTCTCGCGCGGCAGGATGCGTTGCGCGCCCGCGGCACCGAAGAGCACGAAGGCGAACTCGCCCGCCTGCGAAAGCATCAGCGCAAAGATCACTGCATCGCGCCCAGAAATCCCGAAGAGCCGCGCGAGCGGGAAGAGCAGGGCGATCTTGAGCATGACCACGCCGAGCGCGAGACCCGCCACGACGTGCGTGGCGCGTGCGAAGAGGCCGACGTCGACGGACATGCCCACGGCGATGAAGAAGAGACCCAGCAGGAGGCCCTTGAACGGCTCGATGTCGAGCTCGAGCTCGTGCCGGTACTCCGAATCGGCGAGCAGGACCCCAGCCAGAAAAGTGCCGAGCGCCAGCGACAGCCCCACCCAGTGCACGAGCGACGCGGTGCCGAGCACCAGCAGCAGCGAGAATGCGATGAAGATCTCGCGCAGGTGCGTGTTGGCGATGTAGCGCAGGACGGGCCGCAGCAGATGGCGCCCGACGAGGATGACCGCGACCACCATGCCGATTGCCTTCGCCGCGACGAGCGAATCGAACTCGGCGCCCTTCTCCCCGGGTGCAAGGAGCGCGAGGAGCAGCAGAAGGGGAATCACCGCGAGGTCCTGCGCGAGGAGCACAGCGAACGAAGCCTGTCCCGAGGGGGTCGGCAGCAGGTTCTTCTCGGCGAGCGTCGCGAGCACGATCGCCGTCGAGGACATGGCGAATCCCATGCCGGCGACGATCCCGACCGTCAGGGGCTGGCCAAGCGCATACGCGATCGCCGCAACGGCGGCGACGGTGATGGCGATCTGTGCGCCGCCCAGGCCGAAAACAGACCGGCGCATGCTCCAGAGCCGGCGCGGCTCGAGCTCCAGGCCGACGAGGAAGAGCAGGAGCGCCACGCCGATCTCCGCGAATTGCAGGATCGTGTCCACGCCCGAGATGAGCTGGAAGCCCCAGGGCCCGATGAAGATGCCCGCGACGAGAAATCCGAGCACCGAGCCGAGCCCGAGGCGCTTCACCACCGGCACCACGATCACCGCCGCTGCGAGGTAGACGAGCAGCTGGGAGAGAAAATCCTGCGCCACGATCAGTCCTCCGCGGGAATCGTGTGGAACGGCGCCGGGACGTCGCCACGATGAATCGCTTCCAACAGCGCACGATAGCGTACGGCCTGGGTGGCGATTTCGCTGTCGGCGGTATCCCTCGCGTCGTGGGTGACGAACGGTGGCAGGTACACCATTCCGCAGTAGTGGGCCATCTGCTCGAACGGGCGGAGCAGCTCGGGAATGGTGAAGTGCGCCTTGCCGCCATGCCGGTACGACTCCGAGTGACCGCCCGTGCTGACCGCCTGCATGAAGTGCTTGCCGCGCAGCTTGTCGCCGCCCTCGCCGTAGGCCCAGCCGTTCTCGAGCACGCTGTCTTCCCATTCCTTCACGATCGCCGGCGCGCTGTACCACTGCATGGGGTGCTGGAACACGAGCACGTCGTGCTCGAGCAGGAGCCGCTGCTCGCGGCGTACATCGACGAACAGATGGGGATAGCAATCGTACAGGTCGTGCACCGTCACGCCCGCGAGCCCTTCGATGGCCGCACGCAGCACGCGGTTGGTGCGCGACATGTCATGGTTGGGATGGGCGTAGAGCACGAGCACGCGAAGGGTCGACATCGATCGCTATCCGGCCGGGAACGGTGGAAGAATCTAGCACGCGGCGCGTTGCGGGCGACGCGGTAGGATGGAGGTCCCGAAATGCGCGACGGGACTCCCGGATGAGCAAGCGTCAATTCCACGGCGTTTTTCCCTATCTCGTCTCACCGATCGATGCTTCCGGCGCGGTCATGGGCGAGGTCCTGGCGCGCCTGTGCGACGATCTCATCGAGTCGGGCGTACATGGCCTGACGCCGCTCGGATCGACCGGCGAGTTCGCCTATCTCTCGTGGCCGCAGAAGCGCCGCATCGTCGAGGTCGTGGTCGAAGCGGCGAATGGCCGCGTGCCGGTCGTCGCGGGCGTCGCTGCCACGACGAATGCGGACGCTGCATCGCAGGCTCGCGAGATGCAGGCGCTCGGCTGCGACGGCATCCTCGCCATTCTCGAGGCCTATTTCCCGGTCCCCGACGACGGCGTCTTCGAGTACTTCAAGACCATCGCCGAGGCGGTCGCGCTTCCCCTGGTGCTCTACACGAATCCCAACTTCCAACGCTCGGATCTCAGCCTCCCCGTGATTGACCGGCTGAGCCGCATCCCCAATGTCGGCTACATCAAGGACGCTTCTTTCAACACGGGGCGGCTGCTCTCGATCATCAATCGCGTCGGCGACCGGATGAAGGTCTTTTCCGCTTCGGCGCACATTCCCGCATGCGTCATGCTGATCGGAGGCGTCGGCTGGATGGCCGGGCCGGCGTGCCTCGTGCCGCGCCAGAGCATCGCGCTCTATGACCTATGCCGACAAGGCGCGTGGGACGAGGCCATGGCGCTTCAGCGCCGCCTGTGGGACCTCAACCAGGCCTTCGCGAAGCACAACCTTGCGGCCTGTATCAAGGGCGGTCTGCAGCTCCAGGGCTACGAGGTCGGCGCACCGCTCCCGCCGCAAGCCGCCCTGTCCGCAGAAGGCGTGGAGGAAGTACGTCGCTCGCTCGCGGGCGTCGGAGCGCTCGGATCATCCTGACGCGCGGCTTCTCCCCGCGCGCGACTTCGTGGCGTGTCGTCCCCGCGCGGACGAGCACAGTGCCCCCAGCCACTGCGTGATGGCATCGGCCATCTCCGCATCGGTCAGTCCCTCGCGATCCAGCGACTCCCAACTCGAGAACTGGACGCAGTGACCGATGACTGCCTTCACGACACGGCTCGCCTCGGGTGACGGGGCCCAGGCCGTGACGAGATCGTCGCGCACGCGACGCAGATAATCGCGCGGCGCCTGCATGATTGCCTTGAGCGCTGGCACCTCGTCCTCGTCGCGGTACGAGCTGCGCCACATCCGCTCGGTGCGACGAAAGTAGCCGTAGAGACGCGCAATCGCAATGCGCGTGCGTGCGCCGCGTTCGGTGATGCCCTGCCAGTCCGCCGGATCCGGCGGGGGGTGTAGATCGAGCCAATGCGACGAGCAGGCGACGAGCAGGCTGCGCTCGTCGGGAAAGTGGCGATAGACGGTCAGCCGCTGCACGCCCGCCCGCCCGGCGATCGCGCTGATGGTCGTGTTGCGCGGACCGAGTTCCTCGTGCAAGGCCATCGCGGCCTCGACGATGCGGGCGCGCGTCTCTTCCTGCAGCGCGGCGCGGCGCTTGAGCGTGTAGGGGCGCTTCTTCATTTCGATAATCATATATGTTCACTGAAGTATTGACAAGCGCCTGGGCCCTTTGCTACGCTTCATTCCAGTGAACATATATGTTCACCGTAATGGGGGGAGGTCCACCGGCAGCGGCCGGCAGACCCTCACCGAATCAACCCGTTGAAAGGAGAACGCCATGCAACTACCGACGATGTTTCACCCGCGAACGGTCGTCCCGGACACCCACCTCCTCGGCGCGTACATTCCTGTCCCCGGCTACGGGGTGCTGCCCGTGAATTCATTCCTGATCCGCGGTGCACAGCCGACGCTGATCGACACCGGCATCGCGGCACTGCGCGACGATTTCATGAGCAGCCTGCGCGCCGTGATTGATCCGCGGGACATCCGCTGGATCTGGCTGACCCACACCGACCCGGATCACGTCGGAAACCTCGCCGCGGTTCTGGCCGAGGCACCGCGGACGCGCGTGATCACGACCTATCTCGGAATGGGCAAGCTCGGCCTGCTGGGACTTCCCGTAGACCGGGTCTACCTCGTCAAGCCCGGGCAACGCCTGGAAATCGGGGACCGCGAGCTCTTTGCCGTGCAGCCGCCCACGTTCGACGCGCCGGAAACGACGGGGCTGTTCGACACGAGGACCCGGACACTATTCTCCGCGGACTCCTTTGGCGCGCTGATGCAGGAACCGGCCGAAACTGCGGGGGCCATTCCAGCGACTGCACTGCGTGACGGGCTCGTCACCTGGGCGACTGTCGACGCACCCTGGCTAGAAATGATCAACGAGCACAAGCTGAGCGCGGCGCTCGACGTGGTGCGTCGGCTCGCGCCCGACGCGATCCTCAGCGGCCACCTGCCGCCCGCGGACCGGATGACCGAGTCACTGCTCGCGAGTCTCGCAGCGGCAAGCCGTGCGCCGCGCTTCGAGGGGCCCGATCAGGTCGCCCTCGAGAAGATGATGTCCATAGCGGCGTAGCCACACCGGCGCCGGCCGATGTCCGAGACAAGCGGCGCTGCGCCAGGGCGTATCAGCTCCGCCCTGGCGCGCGCGTCAGGCGTTACCGGTCTTCGGAATGAACTTGAGCGCCACACCGTTGTTGCACCAGCGCTTGCCGGTCGGCGGCGGCCCGTCGTCGAACACATGACCCTGATGGCCGCCGCACCGGATGCAGTGATACTCGGTGCGCGGAAAGATGATCTTGTAGTCGGTCTTGGTGGCGAAGACGCCCGGGATGGTCGTGAAGAAACTCGGCCACCCCGTGCCGCTCTCGTACTTCATCGCCGATGTGAAGAGCGGCAGGCCGCATCCGGCACACGCAAACACGCCAGGTCGCTTCTCGTTGTTGAGCGGACTGGCGCCGGAGGCTTCGGTCCCTTCCTCGCGCAACACGTAATACTGCTTGGCCTCCAGCCGCTTGCGCCACGCCTCGTCGGATAGCGTGAGCGGCTCGGTGGGCAGGGGAACCTTCGCATCGGCTGCGAGCAGCATCTTCCACTCCTGCTGCAGCGCCTCGATGCCCTTCATGTCGGTCGGCGGCGCGGCGCGCCCGATGCGCGGCACCACGGCCCAGGCACCTGTCGCGAGCAGTGCGTTCAAGAGATCCCGTCTTGTCATGCGTGCCTCCATACGAGCTGTTGCAGGCGTTCCTCGAATCCTATCCCTCCTGTTACGACTCGAGACGGGCAGTGGATGCAGCGCCATGCTCAACATCCACGCGATTCCGCAGCACGCCGATCTTCTCGAGCTCGCACTCGATCACGTCCCCCGGACGCAGATACCCCTTGGCAGCGACCAGGGTTTCCGACCCGTCGCCGCCGACCCACTTGCCGCCGAGCTCGGGGTCGACCGACCATGCCGTCCCGCCCGGCGTGCCGGTGATGATCATCATGCCCGGCCGCAGCGTCAGGTTGATCGAGAAGAAATGGATGAGCTCGGCGCACGACCAGATCATGTTTCCGGTCGAGGCGGACTGGCGGAGCTCGCCGTTGATGCGCGTGCGCAGGCGCAGGTTCTGCGGATCTCCGATCTCGTCCGCGGTGACGATCCACGGTCCGGTCGGCGCCGCGGTATCGAATACCTTGCCCCGGCCAAGCTCGTACCAATGAGAGCCGTCGGGCTTCTTGCGAACCTGGCGATCGCGCGCGGTGACGTCGTTCACGATGGTGTAGCCGAAGACGTGGTCCAGCGCGCGCTCCACCGGAATATGCCGACCGGGTTCCCCAATCACGATCGCGAGTTCGGTTTCGGCATCGAGCTTTCTCGTCAGCACTTCGTCGTACACGATGGTCTCGTCGGGTCCGATTACGCAGTCCGACGTCTTCACGAAAAACTCGGGCTCCTTGCCCGAAATCGGCGCCGCGGCCTTTTCCTTGTTGTGATCGTGATAGTTGCTGCCACTGCACAGGATGGTCGAAGGCATGAGGGGCGCGGCGAGCTGCACCGAGGCGAGCGGAAGTCGGGCGGCCGCCGGCGCATCGGCGATCAGGCGCCCCGCCGCCCGCCGCCCCGCAGCCCCCGCGCGGATGAAGGCGAGCGCGCTCGCGAAAAAGACGCGCTCCGGCGCATCCGCACGAGGCAGCGCCCCCAGCGCATCGATCACCGCACTCCCTACAACGAAACCGAGCCGTGCTTCGCCGCCCTGCCGATAAGTGACTACTTTCACGCGGGTTCTCCTTTTAGGGCGGGAGTGGAAGTGGGATCCCTCCCGTCGCATGAACGCCCGGCCGAGCCGACTTTGCTGACCGCTTTATTTCGAGCAGCCGTCATGCTATCACTCGCGCAGACCTCTCCGCGGGGAATGGCCGATAGGGCGCCCCGGAGACGGCTACAACTCTTCCGGCGGAACAAGGTCAGGAACGTGTTCACCCAACCAAGGAGGATGCGCCATGAAGCTCTACTATCATCCGGTTTCCACTACCAGCCGAATCGCGTGGCTCGGCGCCGAGGAGTGTGGCGAGAAATGCGAACTCCAGGTCATCGACCTCATGACCGGCGAGCACATGAAGCCGCCTTACTCCGACATGAATCCCAACAAGTTGGTTCCCATGCTCGAGGACGGTGATTTCCGGCTCACTGAGAGCGCGTCGATCCTCAGGTACATCGCCGAAAAGTGCAAGTCGCCTGCGTACCCGACCGAGCTTCGGGCGCGCGCACGCGTCAACGAGATGATGGACTGGTTCAACAGCAACATCTATAAGGATCTCGCCTACGGCCTCGTCTACCCGCAGATCTTTCCCAACCACCAGCGCCCGTCCGAAGAGATGCAGAAGGGCACGCTCGCATGGCACAAGGAGCGTACGGAGAACTGGCTGAAGATCCTCGACGAGAAGCTCATCGGCCCGAAGAAGGCGTATCTGACCGGCGACGCGATCACGATTGCGGACTATCAGGGCGGCGAGATCATCGGGCTGGGCGAAATCGTTCGCTGCAACTACGCCAAGTACCCGAACATCACGCGCTGGATGGGCAAGATCAAGGCCTTGCCGAGCTGGCCAAAGGTGAACGAGGTTTTCTACGGCTTCGCCGCGTCGGTCAAGGACAAGCCGTTCGTGGCAGTTTGAGGAGGTCGCGGGCGGCCGGGACTTCGCTGCCGCCCCTCGCGATGAGAGACTGGGGAAGTGTTCTAAGGAGACTTACTTCCCGCGTCCGTGCCAGTGCCCGTATCCGTGGCCGTGGCCGCGGCGATGACCATGCGCGTACGCGTTCCCATTGCCATGCCCGCCGGCCGCGCTGACAATGCCGGCGCCGCTCTGGGACGACACACCTGCAGCCGCAGCCGTGGCCACGGCCGCTGTCTGGCCGTAACCGCCGCCACTGCCACTGACCATACCTGCCGCGGCGGCTGAGTTGCCATGACCCCCACCGCCGGCGTTGACGATGCCGGCCCCTGCCAACGTGGCGCCGGCGGTCGCACCGGTCGCAGTGCTCACACCGTGACTCTTGGCCTTGCCGTAGGCATACGCATTACCGGACGCAGCGTTCCCGCCCAGCGCGTTGTGGATGCCGCGGCCCGCATTCGAATGCTCTGCCCCGGACTTGCCATGCGCCCCGTTCGCCGCGTCGACGACGCCATGGCCATTCGCACTGCTGGAGCCCTTGCTCGCGGCAACGCGGCCGCCCGTGGCCGTGGTGATACCCGACTCCGGCGTCGTGCCGGAAGGTTCCGTGGATTTACCCGCTGCCGCGCGCCCCCCGGTGCCGGTGTCCGACACGACGGTCATATCGGAAGACGTCGACGCGACATTCTCGAGAGGCATCGCACTGGAAGACTTCATCGCGCTCATTACCCATCCGAGCTTGGTACCCTGCGCCTGCGCGATCCGGCCCCAGCCCATGCCGTCGGCGCGCATCTGCAGGACGCCCGGGAGTTCCATCGTGCCAACCCCTTCGGTGCTGACCGTGCCGCCATTCAATGCGGCCTTGATCTGCTGCGGAGTCGGGCTGTCGATGCCAAAGCTCGCGAGCTGATCTTTCGCCAAGGCGAGCGATATGTAGACGTTGCCGTTACCCATCGAGCTGGTAGGCGGGGTGAACGTCGTCGACCCCGGCTTGCCCGCCGCATCGCGCCCGCCCGTACCGGTACCGCCCGATCCCCTAAGCGTGATTTCGCTGCCGGTCTGCAGTCCGGTCACGAGGCTCGTGGCGTTCTCCTGCGAGCCGGCAAACTCCGTGAACGCATCCACGATTTTGCCCGTGACCTGCACGCTGCCGCGAGAGGCCGCGCCGTCCATATGCCCGGATGACGCCTCGTGAGTTCCGGTCGCGCCCTGCCCCGACGTTGTCTCGTCCGACGACTTCGCGGCGGCCGTGCCGGAAAGACCGAGCGAGAGCCCGGCCGCGACAAGGATGGCAGATAGGATGGGTTTCATGGTCCGTCTCCTCAGGCCTGGGTGCTGGTGGTAAGGGCCTTCTCCGTCTGGATGATGATCTCGACCGCAGTCGCAGAATCGACGAGCAAGCCGCCGTCCTGACGAGCCACGGAACGCATTCGCGTCGTCCGCGGGGTGAGCGATTCGAGCTCGATCTCGATGTCGCGATCCGCCGCCTTCGCCACGATGCGTTCGCCGTTCTCCATCCTTTCGACTGCCGATACTTCTATCGCCATGCGGCGCAACGCGGCTATCGTCGCGCGCTTCACGTCCGGCAGCGATTCTGTGAACGTCTTGTAGCTGATGCCGCCGAGATGGTGTGCGGCGCCGATGCCGGCCCCCACACCGAGCATGGTGATGCCGACCGCCGCGCATCCCCCAACGGTCTGGGAGAACGCGAGAATCAACGCAATTGCTAGAGCGCGACGCATGGCGTTTGGCCGGACATCCTCAAATCGATCGCATCCAGTATAGCGATCGACTCCTCCTGCCATGCCGCAGGCTCCGCTCGAGGGAGGAACAAATCCGCGCGGCAAACCGTCCAGGTTTCGTCGTCCCCGTCTAGGTTTCGTCGTCTGGATTCGACGATGCCTGGTGCAACATTTTCACGCTCGCCAGTGCGCGAAAAGCGGCCCTTTTTCACCAAAGACGGGATCACGCTCCGGCATTGGCACGCGCGCCACCGCGTCGGCGGTCTCCGCGGACTGCGCAGCGCGCGCGAGTTTCGCGACGTTCATGTCGGCGTGTTGCCCTGCCGGATAGGCGCCGACGATGCCCAGACTTCCCCGCGACGCGATTTTCTTGTGCCCCACGCCGGCGGGCAGCACGATCACGTCGCCGGGCCTTGCGGTGACCGACACGCCATCCTCGCCGCCGAATTGCACCGTCACCTCGCCGCTGTAGACGCCGAGCGCTTCGTGCGCCGTCGTGTGGAAGTGGTGATAGGGATACACGCCGTTGCGCCAGGCTGCCGGCCAGCGATTCGCGTCGAACAGTCGCTCGAACGCGACGGCCGGATCCGGACCGGAGATTTCGACCGCGCCCGGGTACACCAGCAGCGGCCACTTCGGATGATTCGGAATTGCGCCGCTTGGTCTGAGCAAATGCGCGATCACTTCATGCGCGTCCAAGGCCACCCTCATGAAGGTTCGTTTGCCCGCAGCGCGGCGGCAACGATGTCATCCCGGCTGACGCCGAAGAACTTTCGCAGGCTCGCGCGCGTATCGCTGCGGCCGAAGCCATCTGTCCCGAGCGCAACATACGGTCGACCCGCCGGAATCCACGGCCGGACGAGGTCCGCCACCGCACTCACGTAGTCGCTCGCGGCGATGACCGGGCCCCGAGTCGGGGCGAGACATTGGGCGAGCCACGGTTCGCGTTTTCCGCTTCCTTCGGCGCCGCGTGCCTCGCGCACCGCGGTGGTCGCGGTGCCCGACGCGATCATTCCGTCCCAGCGCAGCTCGGTCCAGCTCGTCACGCTCCACACGTCGGCAGAAAGCTTGTGATCCCGCTCGAGAAGGTTCGCCGCAGCAATGCATTCACGCAGGATCGTTCCTGAGCCAAGCAGCTGCACGTCGCCAGCACCCGTGCCGCAGACGCGGTGCATCCCGCGCAGGATCCCGGTCTCCTCGCCGGCGGGCAGCGCGCCGTGCGCATAGTTTTCGTTCATCACGGTCACGTAGTAGAAGACGTCCTCCTGCGCTTCGAGCATGCGGCGTGCGCCGTCCTGCAGGATCACCGCGAGCTCGTAGCCGAAGCAGGGATCGTAGGCGCGGCAGGTCGCGATGCTCGAGGCCCACAGCTGGCTCGTCCCGTCCTGGTGCTGCAGGCCTTCTCCCGAGAGAGTGGTGCGGCCGGCGGTCGCGCCGAAGAGGAAGCCGCGCGCGCGCTGATCGGCCGCGGCCCAGATCAGGTCTGCCACGCGCTGGAATCCGAAGCAGGAGTAGAAGATGTAGAACGGCAGCATCGGCACGCCGTGAGTGCTGTAGCTCGTCGCCGCCGCGATCCACGAGCACAGCGCGCCGGCTTCGCTGATCCCTTCCTCGAGGATCTGGCCGTCCTTCGCTTCCTTGTAGTAGAGCAGCTCGTCGCGATCCTCCGGCTCGTAGAGCTGGCCGGCCGACGAATAGATCGCCACCTGGCGGAAGAGCGTCTGCATGCCGAAGGTGCGGGCCTCGTCCGCCACGATCGGCACGATGTGTTTGCCGATGTGCGGATCGCGGAGCAATTGCGCGAGCAGTTGCACGAATACCATGGTCGTGGACTGCTCGCGATCGCGCGTGCCCTCCAGGATCTTTGCGAAAGCGTCGAGCCCCGGGACGGCGAGCCGCGGCGCCTCCGCCGACCGCGCAGGAAGGTAGCCGCCAAGCGTTTCGCGACGCGCGTGCAGATACCGCATCTCTGCGCTATCGGCGGAAGGCTTGTACGGGACGAGCTCATGAACGTCGCGGTCGGAGATCGGCACTGCGAACCGATCGCGGAAAGCGGTCAGTGCATCGTCCTCCAGCTTCTTCTGCTGGTGTGAGCCCATTCTGCCCTGGCCCCAGTGCCCCATGCCGAAACCCTTCTTGGTTTGCGCGAGGATCACCGTCGGCTGGCCCTTGTGGTGCGCGGCCGCGTGGTAGCCGGCATAGATTTTGATCGGATCGTGTCCGCCGCGGCGCAGGCGGTCGATGTCGTCGTCCGACAGATGCGCCACGATCGCCTGGAGCTCGGGATACTTGTTGAAGAAGTGCTCGCGATTGAAGCGGCCGTCCGTGGCGGCATACTTCTGGAATTCTCCGTCCACCGTTTCGTGCAGCCGCCGGAGGATGACGCCTTCCTCGTCGCGCGCGAAGAGCGTGTCCCAGTCCGAGCCCCACAGCACCTTGATCACGTTCCAGCCGGCGCCCGCGAAGAGTCCCTCCAGCTCCTGGATGACCGACCCGTTGCCGCGCACCGGCCCGTCGAGGCGCTGCAAGTTGCAGTTGACGACGAAGATGAGGTTGTCGAGGCCTTCGCGGGCGGCGAGCGACAGGCCGGCCAGCGATTCGGGCTCGTCCATTTCGCCGTCCCCGACGAATGCCCACACTTTGCGACCGCGCGTGGCGAGGATGCCGCGGTCCTCCAGGTAGCGCATGTACCGCGCCTGGTAGATCGCCTGGATCGCTCCCAGGCCCATCGAGCCGGTCGGGAACTGCCAGAAACCGGGCATCAACCACGGGTGGCAATAGGACGAAAGACCCTTGCCACCCGTCTCCCGGCGGAAGTTGGCGAGATGCTCTGCGGTCAGGCGCCCCTCGAGAAAAGCGCGCGCGTACACGCCGGGAGCCGCGTGCGGCTGGAAGAACACGAGGTCGCCGGACTGGCCAGCGCGAAAGAAGTGGTTGTATCCCACCTCGAAGAGATCGGCGATGGACGCATAGGTTGCGATGTGCCCGCCGAGCTCCGGATGCTCGCGGTTCGCGCGCACCACCATCGCGAGCGCGTTCCAGCGCACCGCCGCGCTGATGCGGTTCTCGATGTCGAGATTGCCGGGGTACTGCGGCTGATCGGCGAGCCCGATGGTGTTGCTGTAGGGCGTGTTGAGCACCGGCGGCATCGGGACGCGCCGCTGGCGGCCGCGATCTAGCAGCTTACGCAAGATGAACGTCGCGCGCTCGGGACCTTCGGCCGCGACCAGCGCGTCGAAGGCCTCCAGCCACTCCTTGGTCTCGTCCGGATCGACGTCGGTCGGTGTGACCCGCGACCACGCCTGCGGGCTGATCGACCAGGAGGTGGGGTCGGAGATGTCGGTCATGCGGTCTCCTTGCCTAAACGAACACGCCCCTCAGCGTCGGTGCTTCGCCACCGTCCGCTTCTTCGCCTTCGCCCGACTGCCCGGCGCACCTGCGCGCTTGCGACCGGCCGGTGACTTGCGTTTCGGGGCCTTGAGATTCGCCGCAACGATATAGTCCGGTGCGCGATAGATCCAATCGAGCGCCTCGTTGTAGCTCTGCGGGGTGTGGTCGCTGTAGATCTCGTTGCGCACCAGCCTTGCGATCCCATCGGCGTGAAACATGTGTCCCATCATCACCGCGGAAAGCTGTACTCGAGCGGTGCGCACCAGCCGCAGCGCCTGGTAGCGCCCGAATGCGGCGGCGAAGTCGCCGTCGGCCTCATCGGCGGTCACCGCGAGGCACACGGCATCCTCCATCGCCATGCACGCGCCCTGCGCCATGTACTGGAGCATCGGATGAGCCGCGTCGCCGAGGAGGGTCACGTTACCCTGTGTCCAGTTCGCGACCGGCGGCCGGTAGCGCAGCATCCAGCGGCGGAAGACCTTCGGCACGCGCATGATGCTCATCGGCTTCGCGCAGTTCTTGGCGAAGAGCGGCAGCACTTCCTCGGGCGGTGCCTCCTCGTTGTGGCCGCTCATGGTCGCGTCGCGCACCACCGTCGCCACCAGGTTGAAGAGCTTCCAGCCGCGCAGCGGATAGTGGACGATGTGGGTGTTCGGCCCGGCCCAGAGCGTGGCGGCCGGCCAGCGCATGTCCTTCGGCATGTCGTCGAGAGAGAGCACCGCGCGATAGCACATGTGCCCTGAGGCCGGCGGTTCGCCGTCGCCCACGATCTGCTCGCGCACGGCCGAGCGCAGGCCGTCCGCGCCAACCAGCGCCGCGGCTACGATTCGCACGCCTCCGCCCAGCTCGACCGCGACCCCATCCGCTTCGCTGTGGAATCCGGTCACCCTGCTGTCCGTGCGCAGATCGACCAGCCCGATCGACCGGCAGCCCTCGAGCAGCGCACCGTGAATGTCGGCCCGGTGTGTGACCGCGTACGGGTTGCCGAAGCGGCTCCGGAAACGCGCGTCGATGGGAATGTCGATCACCTTCTCGCCCGAGACGCCGTCCATCATGAGCAGCCGCTCGATGAGCACCGCGTCCTTCTTGACGAGCTTGCCGATGCCGAGCGCGTCGAAGACGTGGAATGCGTTCGGCCCGAGCTGGATTCCGGCTCCCAGCTCGCCGAACTCGTGCGCCTGCTCGAGCACGGTCACGCGGAATCCACGCTGCGCGAGGCCGAGCGCACAAGCAAGTCCGCCTATACCACCGCCCGCGATTACGACGGGTTTCTCGTTACGTGGCGTGCGCTTCATTCCCCCCCCTGGACCCCGCGAGGTTCGATTATTCCCCATCGGTCGGCAGGGTCAAGGCGCCCTGGGCACCCCTTGCCCGCCCGCGCGCAGCGCACGCGGAACGAAGCTCGCAAGCAGTTCGAGGGTTTGACGAGTGAGCGGCGTCGTCGGCCGCTGGGCCGGGATCGCGAGCGCGAGCGTGCTCGCCAGCCTGGGCTCGACGATCGGCCGCGTCACGAACGCGCGACGCTGATTGTCGACGCGGACCCGATTGGCGGGCAGCACCGCATGCCCGTACCCCTGGTGCACCAGGTCGAGCATCGCCGGCACTCCGTCGATCTCCAGCGCCACGTTCGCCTTGAGCCCTAGATTCGCGAGTTGCGTGTCGACCTGCATGCGGAATGCATGCGGTCGGCTCGGGATGATCAGCGGATAGGACGGCATATCGCGCATGCGGACGGGGGCGTGCGAACGCGTCTTGCCGCGCGTGGCGGGTCCAATGAGACAGAGTTGCTCCTCCATCAACGGCGACAGCGTCAGGGCCGGGGACGCGATGGGGTTGTGCAGCAAGGCGACATCAACGCGTCCCATGAGCAGCCACTCGGTCACGTACGTCGTGAGCCCCTCGACGATGCCCAGTTTTGCGCGCGGAAAACGTGCCTGGAATTCCGCGACCAGCGTCACGGCCAGCATCTTTCCGACGGTGGGAGGGAGGCCTAAGACGACACGACCGACCGGCGCCCCCCTCACGTCCTCGACCTCCTGGCGCGCGCGCTCGACCTGCTGCAGGATGCCGCGGCCGTGCGCGAGGAGGCGCTTGCCCGCCTCGGTGGGGCTCACGCCGCGGCCGTTGCGATAGAGCAGAGTCTGCTCGAGCTCGACCTCGAGGCTGCGCACCTGGCGGCTCAACGCCGGCTGGGCGATCGAGAGCAGGGACGCGGCCTTGGTGAAGCTTCCGAGCTCCGCCACGTGCACGAAATATTCGATCTGCTTGAGATCCATCGCAAGCTGCGCAACCGCTAGAGCGCGCGGGTGGTGTCGTCGAAAAGCTCGTCCACCTCGAGGCGCCGATCCATGAGCCCCTGCTCGAAAGCGTAGTCGATGGCTAGAGCGAGACTCGGCCGCAGGGCATCCACGCCGTATGGCAGCAGATCGATGCCATCTGCGGCAGCGGGAACGCGTTGCCTCGCCTCCCGCAACAATCGATAAACCTCCCGGACGACGTCGGGATTCGACTGTGCAAGCGACTGCGTGACGACCGCCAGGTGATTGATGGGCACGGCATCGTTTCGCCGGCACCAGTCGCGAGCCGCCGCGTCCGGGTCGGGAATCAATGGGCGGAGCGGTGAATCAGCCGGGAGTAGCGCGCCCAGCACCGCCGCGTCGAGCTCGCCGGCGAGCAGCATCCCGAGGGGATCCTTGCCGGGCGGCGCGCGTTCGGCCGACGCCGGCTCGTGGTACTCGGCAAGGTGGGGATCCTCGAAGGTCACCCACCGAACGCGGTCGAGTTCGACACCATGGTCGTGTGCGAGGATTCCGCGTATCCAGGTCGCGGTCGTGACGGGATAAGAGCGGACGCCGACGCGGCGTCCAGCGAGATCCGACGCCGCGAGCTCGCCGCGGGCCGGGTTGTACACCAGGTATGCATGCTGGTGGCGCGCCACGATCGTGGCGGGCAGAAGCACCAGGGGCTTGCCCAGCGCCTTGGCCTGCAGATAAGTGATGATCGCGAGCTCGGCCAGATCGAATGCGTTGTCCCGCACCACCTGCTTGAACGCGCGATTCGGGACCTTCACGTCCGCAAACTCGAACGCCACTCGGGGTGAGCTGATTGCACCCTGCTTCAACGGCCGCGTGTACGGATGATCGCCGAGCAGCGTGCGCAGAGTGATCGCAGCGGATTCGTGCGCAGCCAAGTGCCGACCCTCCTCAGATCGCCTGGAAACGGCGCCGACGCGACCCACTCTTCACGGTGTTCACGGCAACGCCACAACGTCATGTGTTATACCGCGATGCTATACCAGCTAGTCGAGGAATGCCATTCCTCGCTACGTTGATAGCGCAGACAATGCGTCTGCTGCAAGGACCGTCCGCTGCGGCGCCCCGGAGCAGGATGTGGATTGTTCCGGCATCATCCCGTCTTGCGGATTCCAGGCAGCGAAAGAAGGAGACGGAGATGGCCAACATCAACGAAGCGATGGTGCAACTGAAAACGTCGGACGGTTTCACGCTGGATGCGTTCGAAGCGTCCGTGGGCGACAAGCGGCTTGGCGGCGTCGTGATCCTGCAGGAGATCTTCGGCGTTACGGATCAATTGAAAGGCGTTGCGCGTTCGTATGCAAAAGAGGGCTTCGACGCAATCGTTCCCGCGCTCTTCGACCGCGCCGCACCGAAGTCGGTGATTCCCTTCGACCAGCCGGATCGCGGCCGCGAAACGATGATGAGCCTCAACAAGGACAAAACCATGCTCGACATCGCGGCGGCCGTCGAGCGGCTGAACCGCGGCAGGGGCGTCACGGTCATGGGCTTCTGCTGGGGAGGCGGACTGGCGCTGCGTTCCGCCTGCGAGCTAGCGCTGACCAGCGCGGTATCCTTTTACGGCACGATGCTGCCCTCGTACCTGGGCAAGACGCCGAAATGCCCCGTGCTCTTCCACTTCGGCGCCACCGACACGCATTCCCCGCCCGACGTGATCGAGGCGGTGAAGAAAGCGATTCCTTCCGCCGAGACGTATACCTACGAGGCCGGGCACGCTTTCGCAAACGAGGCGCGGCCAAACTTCTACGTCAAGGCAGCCGCGGAATCCGCGCACGCCCACACGCTCGCGTTCCTGCGCAAGGTCCACGCGAAATAGGTCGCAGTGGCCGACCGCGCGTAACGCATACCGATAGGCAGGGCGGGGCTCCGATGGTGGAGAGGGGATCCGTATCGATCATGCAGTCCGGTGCGACCGGGCTCGTGAAGGTGTGCGCGTTCCTCATCACGGTCTCATGCATTCTTTGGAACCTCGACTTGCCGACGCGGCTCGGCGTCGCAGTGCTGACCGAGCAGTATCTTGCGCTCGTGCTCGGCCTGGCGATCTGCATTCTCTTCCTGACCGTGTCGCGGACACGCCAACGCGGCGGCAGCGTCGGCGCGCTCGACATGGGCCTTGCCCTGCTCGGTCTCGTTACGCTCGTCTACACGGCATTCGCGTACGTCGGGCTCCTGAACGAGATCGCCTTCCGTCCGCCGGTCATCACGTTCATCGGCGCCGTCGTGACAGTGCTGGTTCTGGAAGGCGTGCGGAGGAATTCGGGCTGGGCGCTTTTCATCATCGTCGCGGTCTTCGTCGTCTATGCGCTCATGGCACACCTCGTTCCCGGCCCACTCATCGGCCGGAACCTGTCGCTCGTGCAACTCGTCCAGTACATCGGTTTCGATCCCAGTGCCGTCTTCGGCACGCCGCTGAAGGTCGGCGCGACCGTCGTCATACTCTTCGTCTTCTTCGGCACCCTGCTCTTCATCGCGGGGGGAGGCGAGTTCTTCACGGACCTGTCGTTCGCCGTCACCGGGCGCACGCGGGGCGGGGCGGCGAAGATCGCCGTGGTCGCCTCCGCACTGTTCGGCTCCATTTCCGGCAGCGCGGTCTCGAACGTTGTCACGACGGGAGTGATCACGATCCCGCTCATGCGTCGCGGCGGCTATTCGAAAAACGACTCGGGCGCCATCGAATCGGTCGCGTCGACCGGTGGCCAGCTCGCCCCGCCGATCATGGGTGCGGCCGCATTCCTGATGGCGGAGTTTCTCGAGATCCCCTATATGGCCGTGGCGATGGCCGCGATCGTCCCCGCCGTGCTCTACTACTTCAGCGTCTTCGTCCAGGTGGATCTCATGGCGGCGCGCGACCGGTTCGCGATGGTCGATCAGGAGATCCCGCGGATTTTCGACGTGCTCCAGCGCGGCTGGCATCTCGTGATTCCCTTTGCCGTGCTGCTGTACGCGCTCTTCGGCATGAATTCCGAGCCCGAGGACGCCGCAATGATGTCGGCCGTCGTGATCGTCGTGGTCGGTTTCCTGCGTCCCTATGGCGAGCATCGTCTCACGCTGCGCAAGCTGCTCGATGCGTTCGTCGATACGGGCACCTCGATGGTCGAGCTGATTCTCATCGTCGCCGCCGCGGGGTTCGTGATCGGCATCCTGAACATCACCGGACTCGGCTTCGCGCTGACCCTGCTCCTGGTCGATGCCGTCGGCGGCAGCCTCGTTCCGCTGCTCCTCATCTCCGCCGTGATCTGCATCGTGCTGGGCATGGGCATGCCCACCTCGGGGGTTTACGTGCTGCTGGCCGCGTTGGTAGGTCCCGCCATCGTCGAGGCCGGAGTGGATCCGATCGCTGCGCACCTCTTCCTGCTCTACTTCGGGATGATGTCGATGATCACGCCGCCCATCGCCCTTGCGGCCTTCGCCGCCGCCGCAATCGCCAAGGCGGATGCCATGGCGACCGGGCTCGCGGCAGTCCGGATCGGATGGGCAAGCTTCGTCATTCCATTCATCTTCGTCGGCACGCCCGCGCTGCTGCTGCAGGGCCCGCCGGCCGAGATCGCCGTGGACATCGTCGAGGCGCTGATCGGCATCTTTGCGATGTCCGTCGCGGTCGTCGGCTACTTCGGGCGCAAGCTCGGCCCGCTCGAGCGGCTGGGTCTGGCGATACTCGGTGCGGCTTGCCTTCCGCTGGCGCTCGCGTACGCCGCATGGGGCACGGTCAACCTCGTCTGCGCCGCGCTGCTCGTCGCCACACTCGGGTATCGCCTGGTCGTGGCGCGTCGATCAGTGCCCGCGTGACGCGCCGCCACGGATTCGAAGCGATTTGATGTCAACTGCAAGAGGAGGATGATCATGAACGGAAACTTCCGTCGGTCGCTGGGTGTGATTGCCGCTTGTGCGGCACTTGGATTGGCGCACTCAGCGCTAGCGCAGGTCGTCGGCATCGCAACCGACCAGCAGGGGAGCCTCGGATACAACACCGGCCAGGCGGTGGCCAAGATCGCCAATCAAAAGGCCAAGATCACCGCGCGCATCCAGCCGATGTCGGGCACCGCCGCCTATATTCCGCTGATCAATCGCAACGAGGTGCAGTTTGGCTTCTGCAACCTGGTCGAGGCCGAGTACGCCTTGACCGGCACCGGAAATTTCGAAGGCAAGCAGAACCCCAACCTCCAGCTCGTCGGAGTCATGTTCCCGCTGCGCACCGGCCTGATGGTCGCCGCCGATTCGGGAATCAAGACGATCAAGGACCTCAAGGCGAAAAGCAAAGGCCTGCGGATTGCATCCGAGTACACGTCCTCGACGATCATCAAGTACTACATCGAGGGCGCGCTCGCCAACGGCGGCATGACCTACGCCGACTTCAAGCCGGTCCCGGTGTCGGGTTTCGTGAAAGGCATGGAGGCGCTGGGCGACGGTCTTGTCGACGTCACGCTGATCAGCCTCAACTCGGCGGGCGGCAAGAAGGTCAACGCGCAGCTGCGCTCCCGCGGCGGCATCCAGTACGTCTCGCTGGACGATTCGCCGGAGGGACAGAAGCGCTTCAAGGACTTCCTGTCCGCCGCCGAGATCATCCATATGAAGGCGAACCCGGACATCCCTGGCCTGATCGCGGCCGCCAATATCATCGAAATCCCGTGGGTGATGGTCACGAACAAGGACGCACCGGAAGCGCTGGTCTATTCGATCACCAAGGCCGTGGCCGAGAACCAGCAGGAGCTTGGCAAGACTTTCGGCGCGTTCAAGCGCGCGAACCTCAAGAAGATGGCGCCCGCGAGCAAGGTCGCGTACCACCCGGGCGCACTGAAGTACTACAAGGAGGCAGGGATTCCCGTCGCAAAGTAAACGAATGCGGCGGTACGCCGCCATTTCGGGGGCCTCACCCGCATGCGGGCGGGGCCCTCTTCGCTGTGAAGAGGCCGTTCTTGACCACACCCGGTCGCCGCCGCTGGAGACGGAGTCTCGTCCGGGGGTCACGTAGACCGGGCATGGTGAGGCTCCGCGTAGTCGCCCTGAAGCGGTCGGGCCACGCGCGGTAAAGTACTGGTTGCGACCCCTGCCCGGGTCCGCAATCCATCCGAAACCTGGAAGAGACTGCCCCATGATCATCGACTGCCACGGCCACTACACGACCGCCCCGAAGGCGCTGGAGGACTGGCGCAATCGGCAGATCGCGGGTATCAAGGATCCATCGGTCATGCCGAAGGCGAGCGCGCTGAAGATCGGCGACGACGAGCTGCGCGAGAGCATCGAGACCAACCAGCTGCGCCTCATGAAGGAGCGCGGGTCGGATCTCACCATCTTCAGCCCGCGCGCCAGTTTCATGGCGCACCATATCGGCGACTTCAATGTGAGCGCCACCTGGTCGGCGATCTGCAACGAGCTCTGCTATCGCGTCTCGCAGCTGTTCCCCGACAACTTCATCCCGGCGGCAATGCTCCCGCAGTCGCCGGGCGTCGATCCGACGACCTGCATTCCCGAGCTGGAAAAGGCCGTCAAGGAGTACGGCAACGTCGGCATCAACCTCAATCCCGACCCGTCGGGCGGGCACTGGACCTCGCCACCGCTGTCCGATCCCCACTGGTACCCGATCTACGAAAAGATGGTCGAGTACGACATCCCGGCGATGGTGCACGTGAGCACGAGCTGCAACCCCTGCTTCCACACCACCGGCGCACACTATCTGAACGCTGACACCACTGCCTTCATGCAGTGCCTGACCAGCGATCTCTTCCAGCGGTTCCCGACGCTGCGCTTCGTCATCCCGCATGGCGGCGGTGCCGTGCCCTACCACTGGGGGCGCTTCCGTGGCCTCGCCCAGGAGATGAAGAAGCCGCTGCTGAAGGATCACCTCCTCAACAATATCTTCTTCGATACGTGCGTCTACCATCAGCCGGGCATCGACCTGCTGACCCGCGTCATTCCGGTGAACAATATCCTCTTCGCCAGCGAGATGATCGGCGCGGTGCGCGGCATCGACCCCGAGACCGGCCACAACTACGACGACACCAAGCGCTACATCGAGGCGGCGAGCGTGAAACCCGACGAGCGCCGCCGGATCTACGAAGGCAACGCGCGCCGCGTCTATCCGCGGCTCGACGCGGCGCTCAAAGCGAAAGGCAAGTGATCATGAGCATGTACAATCTCGGCATCGTCAAACGCAGCATCGTGCGCGCCGACAAGGCCGCCGTCGCGAAGCTGTCGCGCTTCGGCGTGGCGTCCATCCATGAGGCCATGGGCCGCGTCGGGCTGATGAAGACGTACATGCGGCCGATCTACACGGGTGCGCACGTCTGCGGTCCCGCCGTAACCGTGCTGCTGCAGCCCGGCGACAACTGGATGCTGCATGTGGCGGCCGAGCAGCTGCAACCGGGTGACGTGGTCGTCGCCGCCTGCACCACCGACAACGACGACGGCTTCTTCGGCGACCTGCTGGCCACCAGCTTCCGGGCCCGTGGCGCGCTGGGCCTGATCATCGACGGCGGGGTGCGTGACGTGAAGGACCTGACCGAGATGACCTTCCCGGTCTTCAGCCGTGCGATCAGCGCCAAGGGCACGGTCAAGGCCACGCTCGGCTCGGTGAACGTTCCGGTGGTGTGCGCGGGCGCGCTGGTCAATCCCGGCGACGTGATCGTGGCCGATCCAGACGGCGTGGTCGTGGTGCCCGCGGCGACCGCGATGCAGGCCGCCGACGCCGCCGAGGCGCGCGAAGCCAACGAAGCCGACAAGCGCGCCAAGCTGGCGGCCGGCGTCCTCGGCCTGGACATGTACAAGATGCGCGAGCCGCTCGAGAAAGCCGGTCTCAGATACATCGACTGAAGAGCGCGCCATGGAATTCGAGAAGACTCCCGGCTGGCTGGACTGGTACGCCAACCCTTCGAAGCCGCAATTCAAGGTCCCCGCTGGCGCGGTGGACGCCCACTGCCACATATTCGGACCAGGCGATCAGTTCCCGTACGCGCCGGAACGCAAGTACACGCCGTGTGACGCGTCCAAGAACCAGCTCTTCGCGCTACGCGACCGCCTCGGCTTCGCCCGCAACGTCGTCGTGCAGGCCACCTGCCACGGCGCCGACAACCGCGCGATGGTCGATGCGCTCGTGCACAGCAACGGAAGCGCACGCGGAGTGGCGACCGTCAGGCGCAGCACGTCCGACAAGGCGCTTCAGGACATGCATGCGGCCGGCGTGCGCGGGGTGCGCTTCAATTTCGTCAAGCGCCTGGTCGACTTCACGCCCCGCGACGAGCTGATGGAGACCGCCGCGCGCATTGCGCCCTTGGGCTGGCATGTGGTCATCTATTTCGAGGCGGCCGACCTCCCCGAGCTGTGGGATTTCTTCACCGCGTTGCCTACCACCGTCGTCGTCGATCACATGGGACGCCCGGACGTGACGAAGCCCGTGGAGGGCCCCGAGTTCGAGCTGTTCGTGAAATTCATGCGCGAAAACCCCAACGTGTGGTCCAAGGTGACCTGCCCCGAGCGCCTGAGCGTCGCGGGCCCCCCGGCCCTGAACGGGGAACGCGCGGCCTACCGAGACGTGGTGCCCTTCGGGCGCCGCCTCGTCGAGACGTTCCCGGAGCGCGTGCTGTGGGGTACCGACTGGCCGCATCCCAACCTGAAGAGCCACATGCCCGACGACGGGCTGCTGGTCGATTTCATTCCGCACATCGCGAAGACGGCCGAACTGCAGCGGAAGCTCTTGGTCGAAAATCCCATGCGGCTCTACTGGCCCGAGGAGAAGTGAATGGCACTGGACAAGCCCTACAAGGATGTCCCCGGCACGACGATCTTCGACGCTGATCAGGCGCGCAAGGGCTACTGGCTGAACCAGTTCTGCATGTCGCTGATGAAGGCCGAGAACCGCGAGCGCTTCAAGGCCGACCAGCGCGCCTATCTCGACGAGTGGCCGATGACCGAGGAACAGAAGCAGGCCGTGATGGCGGTGGACCTGAACCGCTGCATCCAGCTTGGCGGCAACATCTACTTCCTTTCCAAGCTCGGCGCCACCCACGGCAAAAGCTTCCAGCAGATGGCCGGCAGCATGACCGGCATGACTGAGCAGGAGTACCGCGATCTGATGATCCAGGGCGGCCGCTCGGTCGAGGGCAACCGCCGCATCGGCGAGGACGGCGACGCGCAGGCCCAGCACCAGCCGCAGGGCGCAGCCGGCAAGAAAGCGAGAGGTTGATCATGGCCCGCATCACCGCAAGCGTCTACTGCTCGCACGTGCCGGCAATCGGCGCCGCGATCGACCTCGGCAAGACCGAAGAGCCCTACTGGAAGCCTCTCTTCGCCGGCTTCGACTTCTCCAAGAAGTGGATCAAGGAGCACCTCCCGGACGTGATCCTCCTTGTCTACAACGACCATGCCAACGCGTTCAGCCTGGATATCGTCCCGACGTTCGCGATCGGCACGGCGGCGGAGTTCCAGGTCGCCGACGAAGGCTGGGGCCCGCGCCCGGTGCCCAACGTGATCGGACATCCCGACCTCGCCTCGCACATCGCGCAGTCGGTGATCCAGGACGACTTCGATCTCACCATCGTCAACAAGATGGAAGTGGACCACGGCCTGACGGTGCCGCTCAACCTGATGTTCGGGTCGCCGGGTGCCTGGCCCTGTCGGGTGATCCCCTTCCCGGTCAACGTCGTCCTGTACCCGGTGCCCTCGGGCCGGCGTTGCCTTGCCCTTGGCCATGCGCTCCGCAAGGCGATCACCTCGTACGACGAACCGCTGAAGGTCCAGGTCTGGGGCACCGGCGGAATGAGCCACCAGCTGCAGGGCCCGCGGGCCGGGCTGATCAACAAGAAGTGGGACAACGAGTTCCTCGACCGTCTGATCGCCGATCCGGAAGCCCAGGCGGCGGTGCCGCACATCGAGTACGTACGCGAGGCGGGCTCCGAGGGGATCGAGCTGGTGATGTGGCTGATCGCCCGCGGCGCGATGAGCGACAAGCCGCCCAAGGTCGTGCACCGCTTCTATCACGTGCCGGGCAGCAACACCGCCATCGGCAACCTGATCCTGGAGAACCAAACATGACCGACAAGACCATCAAAGTCGCCCTGGCCGGCGCCGGCGCCTTCGGCACCAAGCACCTCGATGGGATCAAGCTGATCGACGGCGTAGAGGTGGTGTCGCTCGTCGGTCGCGAGATCGGGAAGACGAAAGAAGTCGCCGCCAAGTACGGGATCGGGCACGTCACGACCAACCTTTCCGACAGCCTCGCGTTGAAGGAAGTCGACGCGGTCATTCTCGCCACGCCCACGCAGATGCATGCCGAGCAGACGCAGGCCTGCCTGAGGGCCGGCAAGCATGTGGAGGTGGAGATCCCGCTCGCCGACACGCTCAAGGGCGCCGAGGAAGTCGTCGCGCTGCAGAAGAAGACCGGCCTGGTCGCGATGGTCGGCCATACGCGCCGCTTCAATCCCAGCCACCAGTGGATCCACAAGAAGATCGCGGCCGGCGAGTTCCACATCCAGCAGATGGACGTGCAGACCTACTTCTTCCGCCGCACCAACATGAACGCGCTCGGCCAACCCCGGAGCTGGACTGACCACCTCCTCTGGCATCACGCGGCGCACACGGTGGATCTGTTCGCCTACCAGGACGGCGGTGAAGTCGTGCAAGCCAACGCCGTGCAGGGGCCGATCCATCCGACGCTGGGCATCGCGATGGACATGAGCATCCAGCTGAAGTCGAGCACCGGCGCAATTTGCACGCTGTCGCTCAGCTTCAACAACGATGGTCCGCTGGGCACCTTCTTCCGCTATATCGGGGACACCGGCACCTACATCGCCCGCTACGACGATCTCTACACCGGCAAGGACGAGAAGATCGACGTCAGCAAGGTCGACGTGTCGATGAACGGCATCGAGCTGCAGGACCGCGAATTCTTCGCCGCGATCCGCGAGAAGCGCGAGCCCAACTCGAGCGTCGCGCGGGTGCTGCCCTGCTACCGGACGCTGGATGCGCTCGAGCGGCAGCTCGATGCAGCGAAGTGACTCACGGCGATGCGGATCGGCCTGATCGGATACGGCGAAGTCGGCAAGATTTTCGCGCAAGCGCTGCGCGAGGGCGGCGCGGCGTGGGTTGGAGCGTATGACATCCTGCTCAAGGATGCCGCGACGGCGGCGGGCATGCGGGCTTACGCAGAGCAGGCCGGCGTCGCCACCCTCGATTCCGCCGCGACGCTCCTCGATCGCGCCGAGATCGTGATCTCGGCGGTCACGGCGTCGCAAGCGCTCGCGGTCGCGACCGAGGCGGCTGCCGCCATCCGCCCGGGGACCTGGTTTCTCGACGTCAACTCGGCCTCGCCGGGCACGAAGTCGGCGGCAGCCCGTGCGATCGACGGCGCCGGCGGCCGGTATGTCGAGTCGGCGATGATGACCTCGGTGCCGCCCTACGGCATCCGCGTGCCCATGCTGCTCGGCGGACCGCACGCGAGCGAAGCCGCGCGGCTCCTCGGACCCCTGGGATTCAGCATGGAGGTCGCGTCGGAAGAGATCGGCGTCGCATCGGCCATCAAAATGTGCCGCAGCGTCTTCATCAAAGGCTTCGAGGCGATCGTGATCGAGAGCTACACCGCAGCGCGGCGTTACGGCGTCGAAGCGCATGTGCTCGCGTCGCTTTCCGAGACCTTCCCGGCGATCGACTGGGAGAAGCAGGGTGCGTATCTCTTCAGTCGGGTCGCGCGACACGGCCGGCGCCGCGCCGAGGAGATGCGAGAGGCGGCGGTAACGGTGCAGGAGGCCGGGCTCGCTCCGCACATGGCCGCTGCCAGCGCGGACCGCCAGGACATGGTGGCCGGCCTCGCGGCGCAGGGCGCGTTTGCCGGAATGGAAGAAGCGGGAGACTGGCGCGCCTACGCCGACCGGATCCTCGCGATCGTGCAGCCGGACAAAGCGCGCGACTGAGCGTTCCTTCCGGCTCGATAAGGGGAACCGCATGGATCTCGCCATCGCAGGCAAGGCCGCTCTCGTGACCGGGGCATCGACCGGCATCGGCCGTGGCATCGCATTTGCGCTTGCCGGGGAGGGTGTCAGGCTCGCAATCACCGCACGCCGGGGTGACCTGCTCGAGGAGACGGCAGCGGAGATCCTGCGGCGCGGCGGCGAGAAGCCGACCGTCATTGTCCGGGACTTCATGCGCGAGGAGGCGCCGCTGTCCATCGCGCAGGCCGCGATCCAGGCCCTCGGAACGATCGACATCCTGATCAACAACGCGGGCGGCAGCCGCCGCTTCACGCTCGATTCGACGGAAGAGCAATGGAACGAGGCGATGACCCTCAACTTCACCCGTCAACGCCAGCTCGCGCACCATGTATTGCCGGAAATGATCAAGAACAAATGGGGTCGCATCGTCAACATCACGGGGAAGTCGGAGCCCGAGGGCATCAACGGCGCCTTCTGCGCGAAGGCTGCAATGCACTCCTGGGCGAAGGGCCTGTCGCGGGAAGTCGGCAAATCAGGAGTCACCGTGAACTGCATCCCCCCCGGTCGCATCATGAGCGAGCAGATCCTGCGCAACTACGCGCCGGAGTATCGTGAGTGGCAGTCCGAGCACGAAATCCCGGTGGGGGAGTACGGGCAACCGGAAGACATTGCAAACCTTGTCTGTTTCCTGGCTTCGCCGCGTGCCCGCTACATCACCGGCGCGGTGATACCCGTGGATGGCGGGCTGCGACGCTATCAATTCTAGATGCGCCACGACGGCCTCGGCGGAGGATTGCTGCAGCCGGCCCCGCAAAGCGCCCCGGATGCGCCACTCTGCCTCGGCATGACACCTGATAACGAGCACTCCGCCGCGGCCGTTGCGTCGCCCCACCCCTCGGTCCGCGACATCTTCCTCGCTTTCTTCCGCGTCGGGCTCTACGGGTTCGGGGGCGTGATGCCGCACGCGCGCAGCGTGCTGGTCGACCGGCACCGCTGGGTCAGCGACCGCGAGATGACCGACATTCTCACGCTCGCCCAGCTCCTTCCCGGGCCGAACATCGTCAACGTCTCGATCATGATCGGGGTGCGGTTCAGGGGTGCCACAGGGGCGGCGGCCGGTGTCCTGGGCCTCCTCGGCGCACCACTCGTCATCATTCTGGCGCTCGGGGCGACGTACCTCGAGTTCGCAGACGAGCCCTGGCTGAAAGGCGCATTCGCCGGTGTCGGTGCGGCGGCGGCCGGGCTCATCGTGTCGGTGGGCGTCCGGCTCGCGCACTCGCTCCAGCCCCGGCCGCTCGTCATTCTGTTCGGCGCGGCGAGCTTTGCGGCGATCGCCCTCGCGGCAATTCCGCTTCCGATGGTGGTGCTCGCCCTTGCTCCGCTCGGCATCTGGTTCGCCTGGCGAGCGGAGCGGTAGAGTGGACACGCTCGGCGTCGCCGCCACATTGCTCGGACAGCTTGCCGTGCTGTCGCTCGTCTCCATCGGCGGCGCGCACGCCGTGCTGCCCGACGTGTACCGGCTGGTCGTGACCGAACACGGGTGGATGACCGGCACGGAGTTCGCGACCGCCGTCGCACTGAGTCAGGCGGCGCCGGGACCGAACGTGCTGGTGATGACCCTTATCGGCCAGTACGTCGGCGGGCCTGCGCTCGGCATTGCAGCGCTCGTCGCGTTCTGCCTGCCGTCGTCGCTCCTCGCCTATCTCGCGGTGCGGGCCGACCTCAAGGCGCGCGGCACACCATGGCTTCGCGCGGTGAAGGAGGGCCTTGCGCCCATCACGGTCGGCCTGGTGCTGGCGAGCGGCTTTATCCTGACGACCGGGACCGCGGGCAGCGGCACGACGCTCGCCATCGCGATGGTGACCGCGTTCCTGGCATCGACGACCAAGCTCAACCCGCTGTGGTTCATCGGTGCCGGCGCCCTGATCGGCGCGCTTGCTTGAGGAGCGGGCGAGAACGTGCTGAAGGGATTCTTGACACGGCCATGACGGAGAGGAAGCACGCATGAACAAGCAGGGCACGCGCCCCAATTTCGTCTTCATCGTCGCGGACGATCTCGGCTACGCAGATCTCGGCTGCTACGACGCACGCGCGCAGGCGACGCCGGTGCTCGACGGTCTGGCGGCAGAAGGCCTGCGCTTCACCGACGCGTACTCGAACTCACCCGTGTGCTCGCCGACGCGCTTCGCGATGATCACCGGGCGCTACCAGTACCGGCTGCGCGGCGCGGCCGAGGAGCCGATCAACGGCAGCGCCCGGGGCAATGCAAATCTCGGCCTGCCGCCCGAGCACCCGACGTTCCCGTCGCTGCTGCGCGACGCGGGGTATGTCACTGCGCTGTCCGGCAAATGGCACCTCGGGTTCCCGCCGCACTTCGGTCCGCTGAAGAGCGGCTACGCGGAGGCGTTCGGCCCGTTGGGCGGCGGCGTCGACTACTTCACGCACTGCGACCGCGGCGGGGTGCACGACCTCTTCGAGAACGGCAAGGAAGTCGAGCGCATCGGGTACGTCACGGATCTCATCACGGACCATGCCGCGGCGTTTATCGCCCGGACCGCGGGCAAGTCCCCTTTCGCGTTGAGCGTGCACTACACCGCGCCGCACTGGCCTTGGGAGACGCGTGACGACGCTGATGAGGCGAAGCGTATTCACAAGGCAATACACCACCCCGACGGCGGCTCGATCCGAATCTACCAGACCATGCTCAACCACATGGACGAGGGCATCGGCAAGATTCTGGATGCGCTCGACGGCGCGGGGGTGCGGGAAAACACGCTGGTCGTGTTCACGAGCGACAACGGCGGCGAGCGCTTCTCGGATACCTGGCCGTTCGTCGGCGCGAAGATGGACCTGCTGGAAGGCGGCATTCGCGTCCCGCAAATCGCGTGCTGGCCGGCGGCGGTCAGCGCGGGCGGCGTGACGACCCAGATTTCGATCACGATGGACTGGGCGGCAACCTTCCTCGCGGCGGCGGGCGTCGCGCCGCACCCGGAATATCCGCTGGACGGGATGGATCTTGCGCCGGTGCTCCGCGACCCCGCTGCAACCGTGGATCGCGAGCTCTTCTGGCGCATGAAATTTCGCAACCAGACGGCAACGCGCGTGGGCAACTGGAAGTACCTCACCATAGAAGGCTACGAATTTCTGTTCGACCTTGCCAAGGATGCCCGCGAGCGCGCCAACCTTGCGAAGCGCTTTCCCGACCAGCTAGCCGCGCTGCGGGCCCGCTACGAGGCATGGAGCGCGACCATGCCACCGATTCCCGCCGACGCAAAAGCCTCGATCCTGTTCGGGCCGGGGGAGATGGCGAAGCCGAGCTGAGCGGCGTTGCAGGCCTATTTGGCGTCGATGCGGACGCCCGCGCCGATCGATTCGACCGCCGCGCGCGCGACGCGATCGTCAAATTCCCAGTTCCCGCCGCTCACGCCAATGCCGCCGACACACTCGCCCTCGACGATGATCGGATAGCCCCCCTCCATGGCGGTCCAACGCTCGGGCCCGGCCGCGAGGGCGAGGCCGATTGCGTGAGACGTATCGAGTTCCTGCCCCTGCGCGCCCTTGGCGGTGGTGGGGCGCTTGTTGGACGCCGCGCACACCGCCTTGGTGGTCGAAGAGTGGATCGTGTGAAAGCGCCCGCCATCCATGCGCTCGAGCATCACAAGATGCCCGCCGGCGTCGGCGATCGCCACGGCGATCGGGATGTCTTCCTTCTCGGCCATGCCGATCGCGGTGGCCATCATTTTTCGCGCACCCGCAAGAGTCAGGCGCTTGGCATCGGCGATATACATATTTACGGTTCTCCGGTTGGTGGGAATCTTTCGGGTGGCGCTGCGCATCGTTCACACAGAATTCTAATGCGCCGCGCCTCAGCCACTCTGTGATCGGCGCTTCGATCTCAAACCGCCTGCGGCGCGCCGCGCACCCGAGTGCGTAACGGCGCCCTCGAACGCGGATTGAACCACTCGCGCGTATTTCTCGAGGACGCCCGAGAGCGGTCGACGCCGCGGCCGACGCCAGCGGCTGCGGCGTGCGTCGAGCTCCTCCTCGGTGACCTGCAACGTGGCAGCACCGGCGTCCGCGTCGATGGTGATGCGGTCGCCGCTCTCGACCAGCGCGATCGGGCCGCCGACGGCCGCCTCGGGCGAGGCATAGCCGATCATCATGCCGCGGGTGGCGCCCGAAAATCGCCCGTCGGTGAAGAGCGCGACCTGCTCGCCAAGCCCCTGCCCGTAGAGCAGCGCGGTGATTCCGAGCATCTCGCGCATCCCAGGACCGCCTTTCGGCCCCTCGTAGCGGATCACGAGCACGTCGCCGGGCTTGCAGTCACGGTCGCGCACATATGCCGCACAGTCCTCTTCCGAATTGAACACGCGCGCCGTGCCCTCGAAGCGGCGCGACTTCAACCCCGCAACCTTGATCAACGCGCCGGCAGGGCACAGATTGCCCTTCAATACGACGATGCCGCCGGTGGGGAGGAGCGCCTCCTTGCGCACCACGGCACCGTCGGCGCCCGGGTGTTCGGCGAGCGCTTCCGCGAGCGTGGCACCCGAAAGGGTCCGACAGTCGCCATGCAACGCGCCGCGCGAGAGCAGCTCCTTCAGCACGGCATAGGTGCCGCCCGCCGCATGCAGGTCTTTCGCCAGATACTTGCCGCCTGGCTTCAGGTCGGCAATCAGCGGCGTGCGGCGCGACACGCGGGCCAAGTCGTCGAGCGTGAAGCGGATGCCTGCCTCGTGCGCGATCGCGGGGATGTGCAACCCCGCGTTGGTCGAGCCGCCAGTTGCCGCAACTGCCGCGCAGGCGTTCTCCAGGCTCTTCACGGTGACGAGGTCGCGCGGCAACGGCCCGCCGTCTCGCAGGACCTTCATGGCGGCTTGTCCCGTCGCGCGCGCGAGTGCCGTGCGACTCTCGGCCACCGCCGGCAGCGTCGCCGAGCCGGGCAGCGCGAGGCCCAGCGTTTCAGACACCATCGCCATGGTGTTGGCGGTGAACTGGCCAGGACAGGCACCGAGCGTCGGCAGGCACACGCGCTCGAGCTCGCCGAGTTCCGCCTCGCTCAATTGCCCCGCCATCACCGCGCCGACCGCCTCGTAGGTGTCGAGCACCGTCACGTCGCGCCCGCGCCAGGTGCCGGGCAACGCGGCGCCCCCATACAGGAATGCGGAGGGCAGGTTCAGGCGCACCATGGCCATCATCATTCCAGGCAGCGTCTTGTCGCAGCCGCCGAACGTGACCAGCGCGTCATAGGCGTGACCGCGCGTCACCGCCTCCACACCGTCGGCAACGAGCTCGCGCGAGGGAAGCGAATAGCGCATGCCGGCATGATTCATGGACATCGAATCCGCCACCGCGATCGACGCGAAATCGAACGGCACCCCGCCCGCTTCGCGTACCCCCGCACACGCTTCGCGCGCGAGCGCACCCAGGTGTGCGTTGCATGGCGTCACTCGGCCGTCGGTCGAGACGACACCCACAAACGGCTTCTCCAGGTCGGCATCGGTCAGGCCGAGCGCCCGCAGAAACGCGCGATGCGGCGCGCGGTCCAGGCCCTCCACCGTCACTCGCGAAGGCAGCCGTGGCGTCCCCCGTCCCCCACGTCCCGCCTGCGAGCCCCTGTTCCCCGATCGAGCCATGCGGGCGGATGGTAACGCGGCGCGGCCGCTGCGGTTGCCGGTGCGCGGACGAACCCGCACAATGAGCCCGATCATGCCACGTCGTCGCCGCGCGGCCGCCATGCGGAACCGCCGCATCCGTCGTCCATCCCGGGCTCGTGTAACCGTCCTTCCGCTCGCCGTGGCGGCCGTTCTCGGGTGCGCGGTCGCGATGTCCACCGGGGCGGTCACGCGCGCGATCGAGGTCTCGATCGGTGACCTTGCCGGCCCCACGTTCGCGGCGAAAGCGGTTCGCGTCGCGCTGGATGGGGCAGGCCTCGCACACGCGCGGTTGCAGATCGGCGAGCTTACGGTCTTCGATCGCCGTTGGCGCGACGTGGAAATCTCGTGCACGGCGTTTCGCCTCGAGCCTTCGATCATCGCCTGCGACGAGGGCCGGCTGGAGCGTCCTGTCGCGCTCCCGATCGCGTTTCGCCATGATGCCTCTTCAGGAAGCACTCGCATCGCCGTGTCGCCGGGCGGCGAAGAGCGGTGGACCGTGGAAGCCTCGGGCAGCGATACGCGGCGGGTCGTCGTTCGCGCCGAGGCGGCCGCTGCGGCCCGCGTTCATCTCCTTTTCCCGGACTTGCCGGTAAGGATCGGTGGGGGCGTCGTCGACGGCACTTTGCGGGTCGAGATTCCGGATACGGGCGACATGCAAGTCGATGGCGAGATGAGAGTGCGCGCCGGCGCCTTCGCCGATGCGGCGGGGTTGCACGCCGGCGAGGGAATCGTCGGGCGGGCGGCGCTCCACGCGCAAGGTCGTGGAGAAAGCTGGCGGTGGCACTCGGAGGAGGAGTGGTCCCAAGGCGAGGTCTTCTGGTCGCCGGTGTATTCGAAGGCGGGCTTCCGGCTGACCGCCGAGGGAAGGTTCGATGCGCAGACGATCGAGGTAGCCAACGCGACGCTCAGCATGGACGATGTCGGCGAGATTCGGGCGAGCGCGACGATCGACCGACAATCGCAGGAGATCGTGCGAGCGAGCGTCGAGACCGGCGAGCTCGCCGTGACGCCCCTCTACACGCGGTTTCTGCAGCCTGCGCTCGCGCAGACCGCCCTCGGTGAGCTCCGCACCGAAGGGCGCCTGCGCGCGAGCATGCGCTGGCAGAACGGGAAGCTGACACAGGCAGCGCTCGATCTCGAGGACGTGTCGGCCGAGGATCTGCGCGGTCGTTTCGCCCTCTTCGGCGTCTACGCGAGCCTGCCTTGGCAGGCCGGTGGTCGTACGGAAGGTCGGATCGGCATGTCGGGAGCGGAAGTCCAGCGGTTGCCCCTGGGCGCGGTCGGAACGTTTCTCGATATCCGGCCGGAAGAGGTGTTCATCGACGACTTTGCCGTACCCGTGCTATCGGGCCTGCTGACGCTCAACGACCTGCACCTGCGCCGCGAAGCCGACGGCATTGCATGGGGGGTGCGCGCCGCGCTGACTCCGGTGCCGCTCGCGGAAATGCTGGCGCACTTCGGTCTTCCAGCGATGCAGGGTACCCTCTCGGGCGAGATTCCTCTCGTGCGCTATGCGCAGTCAACGCTCGCCGTCGACGGCGCGTTGACCATTCGAGTGTTCGACGGAACCGTGAAAGTGACCGATCTTGTCGTCGATAGCCCACTCGGTCTCGCGCCACGCATGAGCGCTGACCTCGAGGCGCACAATCTCGATCTGGCGCTCGTGACGCGCGCGTATTCGTTCGGCGACATCACGGGTCGGCTCGACGCGCGAATCGCCGATCTCGTCCTTTCCGACTGGAAACCGGTCCGCTTCGACGCGCGACTGGCGTCGAGCCCGGGTGATTATCCGCGGCGCATCAGCCAGACCGCTGTCGAAAACATCTCGGCACTCGGCGGCGCCGGCGCTGCGGTGGCCGTCCAGCGCAGCGTGCTGCGATTCTTCGAGAGCTTCGGCTATTCGAAGCTCGGAATCAGCTGCCGGCTCCGCGAGGGGGTGTGCAGAATGGGCGGCATCGAGGATACGCCGCAGGGATTCATGATCGTCAAGGGCGGCGGCGTGCCGGCGATCAACGTGCTCGGCTACAATCGAGATGTCGGGTGGGATGAGCTGCTGACCCGCCTGCGGCGAGTGATCGATTCGAACGTCACGCCGACGATCCAGTGATCGGAGCCCCATGACCGCGATGAAAATGCTGATGACCGGCCTTGCCATGACGGCGCTCCCTACCGTGCTCACGGGCTGTGTGACGATCAACATCTACTTTCCGGCGGCCGCCGCCGAGAAAGCCGCCGACAAGATCATCGACGAGGTCTATCGACTCGATCAGAACAAGGGCGCGGCGGGCGAGAAGCCCGCCGCGCAGTGAGCGGGCAATGACGCAGAAGCGAGGGCATCCCATGCGCGTATTCAGGGCATCGATCGAGTCTGCGTTCATCGCGGTGATCCTGTCGGTGATGATCGGGTTCGTTGCGAGCGGCAGTGCGCGCGCGCAGGCGAACCTTGACATCGACACCCCCGCCATCCGTTCCCTCACCGCGAGCATGCAGCAGCGACATGCGCAGCTTCTGCCGTACTACACGAGTGGCGCAGTCGGTGTTTCGCGGGACGGCCTGGTAGCGCTGCACAACGCGAACGCCGTGCCACTGGCCCAGCGAGCGCAGGTCAACGCGATCATCGCTGCCGAAAACCAGGACCGCCTCGCGCTCTACCGGGAAATCGCGCGCGCGAACGGGCATCCCGAATGGGAAGCCGACATCCGCGCCAAGTTCGGCGAGCGCTGGGTCGCCAAGGCGCAATCAGGCTGGTGGGTCCAGGACGCCCGCGGCGCCTGGCGCAGGAAATAGTCCCCGAACCCCGCTCCCCCAGAAACAATTGAAACATTCCTGTGGTCTGCCCGAAATCGGGCGGATACCGCGCGCCACTAGAGTCTCTCCTGACACAGCAGTTCGGGCCGCCCGTCGGTCCCGGGCTCGCAAAGACACGGGAGACGACGATGAAACAGCTCAATCTGGTGGCCCTCGGCGCGCTCGTCGCCGCCTACGCGCTGGGACCCATGGCAACGCAGATCCTCACGCCTGCGGTCCCCTTCGTGCACCGGGACTTTGCGATCTCGATGGCCGCCGCGCAGACCCTGATCAGCCTGGCATTCGCGACGATCGCTGTGATGACGCTCGTCTACGGGCCGCTCTCCGACCGCTTCGGGCGGCGTCCGGTGATCCTCGCCGGGACGGCGCTCTTCTGCATCGGTAGCCTGATTGCCGGGCTCGCCCCCACCCCCGAGGTGCTCATCGCCGGTCGCATGCTGCAGGCAGCGGGCAGCTCGGCGGGGCTGGTGCTCACGCGGACGATCGTCCACGACGTGTACGGCCGCGAGCGGAGCGCCAAGGTTCTCGCCTACCTGACCGTCGTCATGATCTTCGTCCCCATGCTGTCGCCGTTGGCGGGCGGCGTCCTGCTCGACCACGTGAGCTGGCGCGCGATCTTCGGACTGTGCACCACGCTCGGCGCCGTGGCGCTGACCCTGCTTGCCGTGTGCCTGCCGGAAACGCACACGAAGCGCGTCGCCAAGCTCGGGCTGCGCCAGGCATTCGGCAACTTCGGCGCGCTGCTCGCGGACCGGCGTTATGTCGGGCCCGCGCTCTTCTTCAGCTTCGTGATGGCCACGTTCTTCGTCACCCAGGCAGCGATCCCCTACCTGATCGTGGAAGTGCGCGGCGGCACCGCGACCGAGTACGGCGTGTGGTTCGCCGTGCTGTGCGCCTTCTACATCGGCGGCAACTACGCGACCGGCCGCTGGGGTCATCTCGTCCCCCGCGGCAAGCTGATCGTCTTCTCGGGCGTCGGCTGCCTGGCGAGCGCAATCGTGGGACTGGGCGCCGTGAACATGTTCGGCTGGGACACCGCCACGCTCTTCGTGCCCGCCATTGCGCTGGCCCTGCTCGGCGCGATCGCCATCGCGCCAGTGCAGGCCGAAGCCGTCTCCGCGCAGCCGGAGCGTTCCGGCTCGGCATCGGGCCTGATGAGCGGGATGCAGATGGCGATCGGCGCAATCGCCGTACAATTCATGGGGTTCAGCCATGACGGCACACCCTACCCGATGTTCATCGCCCTCATCGCATGCGCTGCTGCGGCGCTGGTCGCCTATGCGAGTGCGTTCGTCGTGCGACGGCGTGCCGCGGCTGCCGTCGCCTGATCGGAGTGCATAGCTGAGGAGATGACCATGTCCCCTACCGCTGAGAGCCTGCCCGAGAAGGTGGCGCCTGACGCGCTCGCAGCGGTAGTCGCCGTGTGGTCGGAACTGAAGTCCTGGCTCGAGCGCCAAAGCGCGGACCTCTACGAGGAGGCGCGAAACTACCCGACGCCGATCGCTCGTTGCGACGACCAGCTTCCGCTACTGATCGAGCGGCGCAGCCGGGCGATGGAGCACCTGCGCCAGATCGTCGACGCCGACCCCGGCCGGCCTGAGGGAAGCATAGAACGGTCGCTCGAGCGGCTGGCCGCATACCTCGCCTCCCCGGAAAGCGCAATCGACGACGAGCAGGAACGAGTGCTCCGCGCGCGGCTGAGAGAAGCGCTCGACCGGCTCCGCCCCTAGGGCAGGCGAGCCAATCGCCAAGCCGGCCTGAGTCACCCGTCTAAAGTCCGAACACCTTCTCGGCGTTCTTGCCGGCAACGCGCTTGGCCGCCGCGGGCTTGAGCGCGTTGACGCGCGCGAGGCAGCCGACCATGTCGCCGAGATTGTGCGGATAGTCCGATCCGTAGAGCACGCGCTCGTCGGAACCGGCGACCGCGATGCACAGCTCCAACGCGCGCTGATCGTAGACCACCGTGTCGTACCAGATGCGCTGAAGGTAGGTGCTCGGCTTGTCCTTGATCACCTCGGCGCATGCCGGGATCGCTTCGTGGCAGCGATCGAGCCGCCCGGCGATGTACGGCAGCGTGGCGCCGCCATGCGCGGCGATCAGCTTCAATTTCGGGTAGGTGTCGATGAATCCGGAGTAGATCATGCGCGCGAAGGCGAGCGTGGTGTCGACCATGAAGCCGACTGGCGGCACCAGGCCGAACTCGTCCATGTGCAGGTCGCGCACGCCCTGCGGTGCAGTCGGGTGGACCAGCACCGGCAGGCCGAGCTTGTCGATCGCCTGCCACACCGGCGCAAAGCCAGGATCGGTCAGGTCGCGCCCATCGATATTGGCCAGCACCATGACGCCGACCGCACCGTTGCCGATGGCGCGCTCGAGTTCCGCCCTGGCGGCGTCCGCGAACTGCCAGGGCAGCGAGGCAAACCAGCGAATGCGGTCAGGCCGCGCGCGCTGCTGCTCGGCCATCGAATCGTTGACGATTTGCGCCGCCTTCAGGCTCGTCGCTCGGTCGCCCCAATAGACGTTGGGCGAGGTGAGCGAAACAATGGCGACGTCGACTTTGGCAGCATCCATCGCCCGGATGCGCTCGTCGTAGTCCCACATGCCGGAGAACAGCGTCATGAACGGCACGCCGTGGTGCCAGATCGTATCCTGACCGGCCTTGGTCTTCTTGATCTCGTATTTGCCGCCGCTCGCGCGGCGCATGAGCTCGAGGAACTCGAGCGTGAGCATGTGGGTGTGAATGTCGATGACGGTCATTTTTCGGGGCTCGTGTCAGCGAAAGGAATCACGGGTCAGGCGCGCGTCCCGTCCGTCTTCGGACTGCCCGTCGCACGCAGGCGGGTGACCACCAGATACTCGTAGGCCATGATCGCTATGCCGGCGGCAACGCCGACGACGTCGAGCACCACGCCGCCCGGGAAGGCGCTCGCCGGCACCAGCGCGCCCAGGCCCGCAGCCGCGAAGAGGATGCGTCCGACCGGCGAGAGCGCGCGCATGAAGTAGCCGACCGTGGCGCAGGACACCAGCCAGACGCCGAACATGGCCGTGCAAACCGCGATGACGATTTCCACTGGCTCGCCGATCAGCAGGAGGCTGGGCGAATAGACGAACAGCACCGGCACGATGAACGCAGTCCAGCCGAAGCGAGTCGCCGCAAAGCCGGTACGCATGGCACCGGCCTGGGCCACCGAGGCGGCAGCGAATGCGGCGATCGCGATCGGCGGTGTGATCATCGACATCATGCCGAAATACATGACGTAGAGATGCGCGGCCATCGGCTTGACGCCGACCTCGACCAGCGAAGGCGCGACCAGTGTCGCCAGCAGCACATAAACGCCGACGGTGGGCAGTCCCATGCCCAAGATGATGCAAACGATCGCCGCCAGGAACAACAGCAGGAAGAGGTGGCCCTGGCCGATCTGCACCAGACCAAGGGTGAGCTGAAAGCCGAGTCCCGAAATCGCCAGCACGCCGATGACGATGCCGGCCGCGCCAGTGATCAAAATGAGATCGACTGCGCCGTGCCCGGTCTCGATCAGGGCGGCGAGCACGCCGCGCGGCCCCAGCCGCCTGCCCTTGAAGCCGAACAGAACCGCCGGAATGATCAGGGCGACAATCGCCCACATGACGGCCTTCTCGGGCTGAAAATTCAGGAAGAACAGCCCGTACAGCAGGATGGCGAAGGCGATCGGAAAGTACCAGCCGGCACGCCAGACCGGGCCAGCCTTGGGAATGGCATTGCGTTCGACCGGCGGGATATTCTCCTTGGCCGCTTCCAGGTCCGCCTGGATGAACAGGGCAATGTAGTACAGCAGTCCGGGCACGATCGCCGCTAGCACGACTGCGGCGTAGGAGGTCTCCAGGAACTCGGCGATGAGGAAGGCGGCCGCGCCCATGACCGGCGGCATTAGCTGGCCACCGGTCGAAGCCACCGCCTCGATCGCGCCCGCCTTGTGTGCCGGATAGCCGGCCCGTTTCATCAATGGAATGGTGACGATTCCGGTGGCGACAACATTCGCCACCGCGCTCCCGGAGATCGAGCCGAAGAGGCAGGAGCCGAGCACCGCGATCTTGGCGGCGCCACCGCGGAATCGGCCCATCAGCGACATCGAGATGTCGGTGAAGAACTGCATGCCGCCACTGTGCTGCAGGATCTGTCCGAACAGCACGAAGGCGATGACGATGGTGGTCGCCACCTTGATCGGCACGCCGAGAATGCCTGTGTAATTGGCGGCGAGTGCGAGCGACAGCATGCGCCAGTCGGTCTGGATTCCAGATCCGGGCAGATGACTAGCCAATAGCGCGTAGAGGATGAACAGGGTGACGAGGATGCTCAGCACCGGGCCGGTCGCGCGTCGCAGGGCCTCAATCAGCAGGACGACCAGGATTACACTGACGATGACGCTGTCGGCCTGCCGCAGGTAGGCGAGGTCGACGATTCGCGGGTAGAACACCGCGAGATAACCGGTGGCGGCAAAGATCACGACGGCCGCCACGGCGTCGTACCAGGGCAACCTGGTCTTTTGCTTGCCGCGGAACGGAAATTTCAGAAACGCGAGCGCCAGCGCAATGGCCAGCATGCCAGCGAGATATTGCTGGTCATAGATCGCAATCCCGACGCGGTTATAGGCGTCGAGCGCCCAGCCGATACCGCCGAGCGTCAACAGCATCGCCAGCGTGTCGATCAGTTTGGCGGGATAAGGCACTGCTGGCCTCCCGAGGCCGCTTCCGTCTCGGCCTCGGGTCTCTGGTTACATTGCGAGGACTCAGCCGCGCAGGCCGGCCCTCAGTTCTTCTTCGGCGGCCACTGACCGATTTCCTTGTAGTACCTGATGGCGCCCGGATGATACTCCACGCCTTCGATCTCCTGCGCCATGGCGTCGGCCTTGAACAGACGCAGCGGCGGAAACACCTTGCCGAACTCGCCGGCATGGTCGTGCATCGCCTTCACCATCTTGTAAACGAGCTCATCCGGCGTCTTGGTGCTGGCGAACAGATTGACGCCGTAGGAGACGATATAACCCGGCTCGAGCAGGCCCGTCTTTCCCTTGCCCGGCGTCTCGTACCGCAGGTAGGCGACCGGGACTTGCTTCTTCACGGCGGCCGTGGCCTCCGGCGTGTCCTTCGGTACGGTCAGCGCGCGCACGCCGCCGACCGCGGCGTCGGCTTCCTTGATTGGCCCCGCGCCGAGCGCGAACACGAAGAAGTCCGTCCGGCCTTCCTTGAAGGCGTTGGCGTTGGCGATGATGTTGGACACCTGGACGCCCTGCATGTCATTCAGCGAGACGCCCCCGGGCGCGAGCGCAGCATTCGTCACGGCGGTCAGCACCTTCTGGTTGGTGAAGCCGACCGGCCCGCGCGCCCCCTTGAGATCGGCGAGCGTCTTGTACTTGCTGTCCTTCTTCACGAAGATGGTGTTGCGCAGCGGATAAAGAATGGCGACCGAGCGAATGTCCTTCTGTGGCCGACCCTTGAAGTATTCCTCGCCGGTCACACCGAGGTTGGTCTCGTAGACGTTGGCGATGCCGAAGGGCACCTCGCCGGCGTTGACGATCGGCAGGTACTGGCTGGAGCCACCCCGCGCCTGTACCGTCAGCTTCATGCCGGCTTTCTCCGCCAGCACCTTGCCGATGGCGGCGGCGGTCGAGTTGTAGATCGAGCCCGACGGCGGCGTGGCGATGGCAATGGGCTGCTGCGCCGAGACGCTGGGGCTCTGTGCCAGGATCGCGAGCGCGGCCAGCGCTGGAAGCGTCATTCGAATATTCATTGCGTCCTCCTCCTCTTGTATCGATTTTGCCGCTTGTCGCGGGACGTTGATCAATCCGGTGGCGGCCGGCCTTTTTTTCGGTCCTTCCTGCCCCACGGACGCGAGCGGCGACAGTTTGGACAAACCATCGCTGTAAGGTCAAGCGAGGAAACGCCAATTTCCTCCGCGGCTCACGTCGCCAGACCCTTTGCTCACCCCTTGCATGCCGGGCCTCAAACGGCCCATCTCTCGACAAGGCAGCCCCGCATCGCGGTAAGGATGCCATACGCGGGCCTTGGGGTCCGCGTGCTTTTTGCTTGGCCCTCTAAGTGCTTGAAAAAACGCTGAAACAGGCTTGGGGAAGCCGGCCTGGACGTGGTCCGAGGGCGGCGTAGGCCACCCCGCTGCGCGCGGGGTGGTCCGCGATAGCGACCTGCATCTATGCTGCCGCGGCTAGCGGCGCACGCACGGGGCGGGCGCGCTCCTGTTCGCGCGTCGGCCACACCAGCTCGACCTCGCCGCGATCGAACGCCGAGATGACTATCCGGCCGTCGCGGTCGGCAACGAAGCGCCCGCCGGCGTCCACGACGTGATCCTCCGAGTCGTGCGCCTGGGTGACCCACAGGGTGCCCTTCCGCACGCGGATGACGAGACCCGGGACGGCGGCGATCGACACGTGGCCGTTGCCGATCAGGCAGAAACGCCCGGCGGTGTTGCTCCGGGTGATCGCGCCGCTCTGGACGCGCGGGAAGGCGAGCTTGCGAGGCGTCAGCGGCTCGGCATCGGGGTTGAGAAATGCGGACCAGTCGGACTGGTTGGCGGCAAAGATCGCGGACATGGCAGTTCTCCTTTCAGCAGTTGAAGACCGTTTTGTGGTGCAGTGCGGCCTTCGATTCATCAATTCGTCGTCGTGTGGTCGCCGGGTCACATCCCGACGAGCCGGGCACGGAAACCGTGCGCGCGAACCGTACGCAGGACACCAAGCGCGCTGATCAGCTGCGGGTCGTAGTTGACGACCATGAGCCGGTCGGCGTGCGAGCTTCCCTTGGCGCGGGTGACCCCGCGCTCGCTTTCCAGCGCGCGCTCGAGGCGCTCGCGTGCCGCCGCGTCAAGCGCTTTTGGTAAGTGGACGATGACGTCCGAGTAGCTGGCGTGCATTTCGATCGCTCCTTGTCTCGTTGACCCTGCGGGCCGCGGCTTGCGCGTCGCGCACCGTGCGCGGCGTTAACCTGAGAGCGATCTTAGGAGGGTGGTGTATCGGCCCGATTTCCGGGCCGGCACCGTTTGTTACGGGTTTGTATCGCGTGGGCTGAGCGCGTGAAATCGTACCGGAAACGGCCAGCGCGAGTCTGCGCTAGCGGGTGTCACCGCACCGCGCGCTTGCTTCCGGTCGCTCGCTTGCCCCGGGTGGCGGGCCGACGTGCCGGCGCCCTGCGCGGTGCAGCACGCGACGCCACCGCCGATGGCTTGCGACGCGCGGGCGTTGCGGCCGCAAGGGTCGGCGTAAGGTCCGCGTTCGCCGAAGCGCCGCCGCTCGGCAGGTGGGCGCGCAGGAGCACGAGCAGCTTGGTCGTATCCACCGGCTTCTTGAGCAGCGCACACACGCCGCTTTGGGCCATAGTCTCGTCGCTTACGGCATCGCTGTAGCCCGTGTAAAGAATCACGGGCAGATTCGGGCGAACGCCGGTCAGGCGCCGCGCCAGCTCGATGCCGGTGAGCCGGGGCATGGTCTGATCGGTGATCGCCAGGTCGATGCGGGACGGGTCGTGCGCGAACCACACCTCCGCCTCGATCGGATTGCGCTTGACGGTCACCTCGAGTCCCCAGTTCGCGAGCATCTCGGCCATAAAGTCGCCGACCATCTCCTCGTCGTCAACGACGAGCACCCGTCCGGATAGCTGCGGTCTCGGGTGTTGCCGCGCGGGTTCGGCACGCGCTGCAGGGACCGCCGAACGCGCGGTCTCGACCGGCGCAAACTGCAGCCTGAACGTCGTGCCGCGGCCCGGTGCCGTATCGACTACGATGTGCCCGCCGTGGTCATGCACGATGCCATGCACCATGGCGAGCCCCATTCCGCTTCCCTTTCCGACCTCCTTCGTCGTGAAGAACGGCTCGAACATGCGGTCCAGCACCTCCGGGGAGACTCCCGTTCCGGCATCCGCGACCGAGAGCTCGACGAAGCGCCCGGCGACCTTCTGCCGGCAGGACGCGCAGACGCCGTCGGCGGAATCAACGACGCGCACGCCCACCCGGATCGTCCCGGCGCCCGTCATCGCATCGCGCGCGTTGATGCACAAGTTGAGCAGCACCTGCTCGAGCTGCACGGGATCGCTCAGCACCGAGGGCACGTCAGCAGCCAGGTCCGTCTTCAGCTCTATCGTGGCCGGAAGGCTGGAGCGCAGCAGCTTCACCGATTCCCTGACGAGCGGCGTGAGGACTAGCGGCCGCCGCTCGCCGCGCTGGCCACGGCTGAAGGTGAGCATCTGCTGGATCAGGTCGCGCGCCCGCTGTGCGGCGAGCTGCGCCTGGTCGAGATACTTGCCCAGCTTCGCGTCGCGAATCTCGTTCTGGCGCTCGGCGCCCAGCACGATGTAACCAAGGATGCTGGTCAGGATGTTGTTGAAATCGTGTGCGATGCCGCCGGTGAGATGTCCGATCGCCTCCATCTTCTGCGCCTGGCGAAGCTGGGCCTCCAGCCGTGCGCGCTCCTCTTCCGCCTGCTTGCGTTCCGTCACATCGCGGATCATTGCCAGGAGGTGCGGCGCGCCCTTGTAGGTGACGGGCGACCCCTGGACGTCCGCCCAGAATCGCGAGCCGTCCTTGCGGATTGCCGGCGCCTCGACGTGGAAGGGTTTGCCCGTCGCCACTTCCTTGAGAAAACGCTGGTACTGCTCGACGCTTTCCGGAGGGATGAACATCGACGGCTCGAATCGCGCCACTTCGTCGCGCGTGTACCCGTGCATGGCAAGTGCCGCTGGGTTGATATCGACGATTCCGCCCGCGAGGTCCCACATGATCATTCCATCCTGGGTGGAATTGAAGATCGCGCGGTATTGCTCCTCGCTGGATTGCAGGGCCTCGATGGCCTGTCGACGCTCGGTGATGTCGCGCAGGTAGCCGACGAAGATCTTGCCGTCCGGGCCCTCGGCGACGGCGATGGCGAGCTCCGCCGGGAATTCGGTGCCGCCCCGTCGCATGGCAGTGACCTCGATCCGTTGCCCGATGAAAGGTCCGTCGCCCGACACCAGGTAACGCTCCATCCCGCGACGGTGCGCATCGCGGAAGCGTTCCGGAATCAGTACGTCGGCAAGGATTTCGCCGAGGACCTCGTCGCGGCGATAGCCGAAAGACGCCTCCGCCGCGGGGTTGAACTCGACGATCCTGCCGTGCGCATCCATGGTGATGATGCAATCGAGCGCCGCCTGGACGGTCGCGCGGAGCCGATCGTCGCTGCGGCGCAGTGCCACCTCCCGCATGCGCCGCTCGGTGATATCGCGGATCGCGGCCACCATGATCTTGCGGCCCTCGAGTTCGAAGAAGTTCGCGGTGATCTCCACCGGGAACACCGTGCCGTCCTTCTTGCGATGGTGCCGAAGCGGCACCCGCACCACGCTGGTGCCCGGCTGCGCGCTGCCGCGGGACATCGCCGAGCTGGTGTCCGCGGGTTCGGCCGACACGTCGGTCGACTTGAGGGCCAGCAGCTCCTCGCGGCTGTAGCCGTACAGCTCGACGGCGGCGCGGTTGACGTCGAGGTGCTGAAGCGTCTCGACATCCACCACCACGATCGCGTCCGACTCCATTTCGAAGAGCAGGCGGTAGCGCTCCTCGCTCTCGCGCACCTTCTCCTGAGCGCGCATGCGTTCGGTGATGTCGCGGACCGCCGCCAGAAGCATCTTGCGTCCGCCGAGCTCGAGCAGATTGCTCGAGATCTCCACCTGGAACACGGTGCCGTCCTTCTTGCGGTGGTGCCGCAGCGGGATCCGCAGCGTGCCGGTGTGGCTCCGGATCGACGTCTGCGTCGCGGCGGATTCGACCGAGATGTCGGTGACCTTCATGCGCAACAACTCGTCGCGCGTGTAGCCGTAGAGCTCAGCGGCGGCCCGGTTGACGTCGCGCAGATCGAGCGTGTCGACGTCCACCAGGAGGATCGCGTCGGACTCCATCTCGAAGAGCAGTCTGTAGCGCTCCTCGCTCGCGCGCTGCCTTTCCGCGGCTTCGCGGCGCGCCGTGACATCGCGCAGGATCACCAGCACGTGGGGCTGCCCCTGATAGCGCATCGGCACGCCGTGGATCTCCACGTCGAACGGGGTGCCGTCCTTGCGCTCGCCGCGCGCCTCGATGTGACAAGGCTCGCCAGCGAGGATCTGCGGCAGCAGGGTCGTGCACTTCTCCTGCAACGCTCCTGGGATGAAGGCCGGGGTCGCCAGCCCGACGAGCTCGTCGCGCCGGTACCCATGCATTTCGAGAAACGCCTCGTTCACGTCGACGATGCGGTGGTCGGCGTTCCACAGCAGCATGCCGTCGACCGAGGCGTTGAAGATCGAGCGATACTGTTCCTCGCTCGCCCGCACCGCCGCTTCGGCGCGCTTGCGCTCCGTCACATCGCGGACGATGGCGAGCACGTGCGGCTCGCCCGAGTGCTGGATGGGGATCGCGCGCACCTCGACCTGGACGCGCTCGCCGTTCTTGCGCACCGACTCGAGCTCGGTCTGGAAAGGCTCACCGCCCAGCGCGCGCCGAATCAACCCGCGGCGCCGCTCGGCCTCCTCCGGCGACGGGGCCTCGAGATAGGCCCCTCCCAGAACCTCCTCGCGCGAATAGCCGTAGATGCGCTCGTACGCGGGGTTCACGTCCACACGCTGCAGTGACGAATTCCACAGCATCAGTGCATCGGCCGATCCGTTGAAGATCGCGCGGTACTGCTCCTCGCTCGTGCGCAGCGCCTCGTCCGCGCGCATGCGCTCGATCTCCGTCACCGCGCGCGCGGAGAAGATCTTGAGCATGGACTCGACGAGATCCGGGTTGGGCAGCGGCCGGCACGACATCACCGACATGATTCCGATGGAGTGGCCGCGCGCGTCGGCGAGGGGCACGCCCGCGTAGCTCTCCACTCTCATGTCCCTGAAGTCCTTGTCGAGTGGAAAGTGGTCGGCGAGGCGCGACGGATAAGCGCGGTACTGCTGCCCGACTACGGTTTCGCAGGCCGTTCCCGCCAGCGGATACTCGTAGTCGTCGATGAACTTGCCACGGACCTGATAGGCGAGCATCCGCAACATGTCCTTCGCACCCGGCTTGTGCAGCGCTATGAACGCGAACTCGATACCGAGAATTCTCGCCAGAGCATCCACCAGCTCCCGGAATACATTCTCTCCGCCGGCCACGGAGACGGCCAGCGCTGCGCTGCGCAGCGCCTCCTCGTTGCGGGTCCGCTCGATCTCCGCGGCCGCCCGTACCGCGAAGATCTTGAGGATCGCCTCGACGCGTTCGCTCTCCGTGAGGGGAGCTCGGTTCATGACCGCGATCAGGCCGAGCGGGGCACCCGCCGAATCTGAAAGCGCATAGGCCGCATAGCTGTCCATGCCCTTCGCGTTGAACATGGACCCAGGCGGTATCTCGGCCAGGGCACCGGTCGGAACGAAGCGGAAGACGCGGCCGATGATCCCGGCGCAGGGCGAATCGGCGAGGTCGTACTCGTAGCTGCGGAGCAGGCGACCGTCCATCACGGCGGCGAGCGTGCGCATGCGGTTGCGAGCGGCGTCCGTGAACACCGACACGAACGCAACGTCGGTCTCGAGCACGGAGGCCAGGTGCTCGGCGAGGCTCTCGAGACCTTTCACACCGCCAGCGGTGGAGACCGCCAGCGACGCGCGCTGCAACGCGTCCTCGGTGCGCTTGCGCTCCGTGATGTCCGCGGCGATGCCGCAGATCGCATAGGGCCGGCCCTGGGTGTCGAGCAGCGGGAACTTGTTCGTGAGGAGCGTGCGCGTCTGGCCGCCGAAGTTGACCTGCTCCTCGACCGTGACCGTGCCGCCTTCCGCGATCGCGCTCGCATGGTCCGCCATGAGCGTCGCCGCGGTTTCCGCTGGAAAGAGATCGGTCGTCTTCTTGCCGACGATCTCGCGCTGCGGCAGACCGACGAGGCGCTCGAAGGCGCGGTTCACGAAGAGATACCGCCCGGCCAGATCCTTGGCGAAGACGATCGCGGTCGTGGTGTTGTCCAGGATCTGCTGGAGCCGCATCTCGTTCTCGGCGAGCGCGACCTCCGCGCGCTCGAGCCGCGACACGTCGCGGATGCGGATCAATACGCGCCGGACGCCGTCCACGCGCACGGCCTCCACGTGGACGAGCGTGTCGACCAGCTTGCCGTCCTTGCGCCGGTACTGCCACGTGCACCACTGCGGCAGACCCGCGAGGGCGCTGGCGAGACGCTCGCGAGCCGAGGTTTCCGACGGCAAACCGTCAGGCTGGTTGGGCGGAGCGAATTCGAGCGGGGAGCGGCCGATGAACTCGTCGCGGGTGACGCCGAACAGCTGGCACGCGGCCTCGTTGCAGTCCTCGACATTCTCGGAGAGCACGAGGACGGCCAGGTCCCGCTCGCTGAGCAGGAACCGGTAGGCCTCGCCCGCGCGACTGAGCTCGCGCAGCGCCTCCTTCTGAACGGGCATGTTCATCGCCTCCAGTCTAGCCGTGGCCCCCCGGGCCGAGCGCCGCTGTTACGCAGCGGCAACCATTGAAACACTACGGTTACATTCGCATGCCGTCGCAGGGCCCCGCTCAGGGGGGTCAGCCCGCCCCGGGCACGAACATGTAGCCGGCGCCGCGGATGGTCTTGATCAGCTGCGGGTGATCGGGATCGGGCTCGATCTTGCGCCGCAGGCGGGCGATGCGGATGTCGATCGAGCGGTCGAACGGCTCCCAATCGCGGTTTCGCGTGTGCGTGAGAAGCTGGTCGCGCGAGAGCACCTGGTTGGGATGGTCGGTGAAGACCCGCAGGAGATCGAACTCCATGCTGGTGAGCGAAATCTCCTGGCCGTCGGCGCCGATCAGGCGGTGCCCTGCGAGATCGAGGACGCAGCGCCCTACGTTCACGCGCTGCCCTTCGGCCTTCTTGGCGGCAGGCGCGCCGCCGGCGGAACGGGCTTGCACGCGTCGCAACACGCTCTTCAGCCTGGCGAGCAGCTCGCGGGGGTCAAAGGGCTTCGAGACGTAATCGTCGGCACCGACTTCGAGGCCCACCACGCGGTCGACGACCTCGCCCGCCGCGGTGACCATGATGATTCCGACATCGTGGTGCTCGCGAAGCCAGCGCGCGAGGGAAATGCCGTCCTCGCCTCCCAGGTTCACGTCGAGCAGCACGGCGTCCGGAACGCGCCCGGCGATCGCCGAGCGCATGGCCGCGCCGTTCTCCGCTTGTGCCACGTCGAATCCGTGGCCGGAAAGATACTCGACGATCATTCCGCGCACGTCGGGATCGTCTTCGACTACGAGCACGTGGCTGCTGGTGGTCACGTTCGGCTCTCCATCGTCTCCAGGCATGGCGATTATAGCCGCGCGATTCTCCTTGAATACCCTCCCCCTCGGCCGGTGCGAACTGCGGAGTTACAAGCCGATAACAAAGTGTGTCACGAGTGAAATCCGGCGAATACCCCGAGTCCTTACGCTTCGAACCGTGTCGTGGCCGGAAGGCGGTCCGACGCTCACCGAAGGAGGCACTCATGTACGCGACGATGGACGACGACATCTTTCTCGCCCCCGAGTCGATCATCTCGGGCGTGCTCGCCAGCGAGCCGGGAAACGACCCGACCGCCGAGCTCGATTTCGACGCTCTGTCCTACGACGACTGGGCCGATGCGCCCGAGCTGGACTAAGCGCGCGAGGCACCGGTGACTTCCCCCTCGAACCAGCCGATCGTCACCGCCGCGCGCGCGCCGGCGGTGATCTGTGTCCACTCGAGCGCGAGCTCGGCGCGCCAATGGGCGTCGCTGCAGGACTCGCTCGCAGGGAAGTACCGGGTGATCGCGCCGGATCTGCTGGGCTACGGCACGGGGCGGGAATGGAGATTCGAGCGCGCGCTGTCCCTAGACGACGAAGCACGGGAGATCGAGCCGCTGATCGCGGCCGAGCCGGACGGCGTCCACCTGATCGGACACTCGTTCGGTGGCGCGGTTGCAGCACACCTCGCGCTGCGAAACCCGGGACGGGTGAAGAGCGTCACGCTTTACGAGCCGGTGCTCGCCAATCTGATTCAGGACGACGCCCGCGCGCGTGAGGCCGCGGTGGAGTTCGCTTCGGTGCGCATCGCGGTGCGCCGCCAGGTGTATTCCGGCCGTTCCGAACATGCCGCGCAGGTGTTCGTCGACTATTGGTCCGGGCTCGGCGCCTGGAGCGCGCTTCCGGACCGGCGGCAGCAGGCCATCGTGCGGCGCATGCGCAAGGTCGATGCGGAGTTCGATGCGATCTTCTACAACACGACGAGCCTTTCCGCTTATCGGAGGATCACGGTGCCCGTATTCACCCTGGTCGGCGGCGCGACCCGTCTGCCGCCGCGCGCAATCGCAGACCTGCTCGGGACGGCGTTGCCGGACGTGCGGCGCCAGGAAATCGCCGATGCGGGCCACCTCGGCCCGCTGACCCATGCGGATGAAGTGAACAGGAGAATTCGCGCGTTTCTCGACGCGCAGGAGGCGCGCGCGCCGCTCGCGCGGGCCGCATAACGACACACGACACCAGGAGAAATCCCATGCGCATCATTCCTTCAGTTCCACAACTCTGGGATCCCGTCGGGTCCCCCACGATCGACGGGGACGACATGGCGGGGGCGCTTCACCGCGCCCGAAAACTGCGCGCCGAAGCATTCACGCGTGCGTTTCGCGCACCGTGGAGTTGGCTGCATTCCCGCATCGCACGTGCACGCGCGCCGATGGATTTCGCACCGGTCGGGACGTGTCCATGAACATCCGAATCACGTTGAAGTGGTGGTACTGGCTCGCCGCCGTGCTGTCGCTCGGCGCGTGGCTTGCGGGCTGGGCTGCCGGACTTCCGATCGCCTTTGCCGCAGTCGGCGCCCAGATCATCCACTTCACGGCGCGCACGGGTAACCCCGGCGCGTTCCCGGTACAGGTGCCGGCGGCATTCCTCGGGTTGCTCGCGCTCGGGACGTGGCCGCCTTTCGCGTTCCTGCACTGGCTGATGCTCGGTGGCACTTCGATCCGACTGCTGTTCGACTACTGCCCGCTCGCGCGCACTCTCTCGCTCGCGCCTTGGAACCGGACCGAGCCGCTCTCCTGGCGACTGGTGAAACGGACCTATCTCACGCCGCCTGTCCGCGGCAGCTTTCTGGAGCGCTCGCAACAGTCGTCGCGAGTGACCGCCCCCCTCCCCCTGCGCCGCGCTTCCTGATCGCGGCGTTTGGCGCGGCGTCGAACCGTTCGACGCCGCGCCGTTTTCTTTGGTTCGTCCGCTCGCGCCGGATACAAATCCAAAACAAACGGTGTCACGGGCGAAATCGTCCCGATACCGGACGCACCTAGCATGTCTCCATGCATCACGCAGCCTATCGATCCGGGCTGCGTCAACTTAAAGGAGACTACGGTGAACCATGAAGACCGGACGGGCGGAGCGAGCGTGTGGACGATCGCGCTCCCCGCTGTCGCGCTACTCGCGATCACGATGGCGTCGCGCGCGTCGTTCGGTCTTTTCTTGTCGCCGATCAACACCGCAACCGGAATCGGCGTGGCGACGATCAGCTTTGCGGTCGCGCTCAGCCAGCTCACATTCGGCGCCGCGCAGCCGGTCGCCGGAGCGCTTGCCGACCGCTACGGCGCGGCGCGCGTCGTAGCGGTCAGTGCAATCGGCCTTTCGCTCGCCCTTGCGGCAATTCCGCTCGCAGCATCCGGCGTAGTGCTCGTCCTGGTCATGGGTCTCATTGGCATCTCGAGCGCGGGCGCCGGCAGCGCCTCCGTCCTGCTCAGCGCCGTCAGCCGACAGGTCGCGGTCAAGCATCGAGGTCTCATGGGAGGCCTGGTCGGGGCAGGCGGCCCGATCGGCCAGCTCGTCTTCACGCCGGCCGCGCAAGCGACAATCGTCACGGCCGGCTGGGCGACTGCCATGTTCGCGCTGTCAGCACTGTCGCTCGCTGCGCTGCCGCTCGCCAGGCGATTGCGGCAACGGTCCGTATCGCCCGCCACGGAATCGGGGCAGGCGAATCGGCCTGCGCGAGGGTCCGACGCGTCGCATGCCTCGGCCTTGGCCGCGCTCCGCGAAGCCTCACGCAGCGCGAGCTACTGGGTGGTGACCGGCGCGTTCTTCGTGTGCGGCTTCCACGTCTCCTTCCTGCTCGCCCACATGCCGGGCGCGATCCAGCTCTGTGGCCTGCCCGCATCTCTCTCTGGGGCATCGCTCGCTCTGATGGGCCTCTTCAACATCGCGAGCAGCATCGTTTCGGGACTCGTGATCCAGCGGTTCTCGATGAAGCTCACGCTCGCGACCATCTACGCGCTGCGAGGGGTTGGCGTCGCCGCCTTCCTGATCGCGCCGAAGACCGAAGTGACCGTGCTTGGGTTCGCCGTGTGGATGGGCCTGACATATATGGCAACGCTGCCGCCCACCACGGGGTTGATCGGCAAGCTCTTCGGCACGCGGCACCTCGGCACCCTTCTCGGCACGACGATGTTCGTGCACCAGGTGGGCAGCTTCCTCGGCGTGTGGCTCGGGGGCATCGCGCTCGAAGCGACCGGCAGCTTCGACTGGATGTGGCGGCTCGATATCGCGCTTGCGGCGGCGGCCGCGCTGGTCTGCCTCGCGATCCGCGAGCCGGGCGACGAATCGAACAAGGCCCCCTCCGTGGAAGCGCCCGATTGCCGTCCGGCGTCGGCGGGAGCGTAAGGATGGACCGAGCGCAAATCGCCATGATCCTCGACGGAGGCGCCGACTTGCGGCTGCACGATGGTCGGACTGTTCATGTGCGACCGGTCCGGCCGGCTGATACGGATGCCGTTCAGGTATTTGTACGCGGCCTTTCGGAGACGACTCGGCGCCTGCGCTTCTTCGCACCGATCCGCGAGCTCACCCCGTCAATGCTGAAGCGTCTCATCGAGGTCGATGGTCGACTGGATCGGGTGCTCGTCGCCGTTGCCCGGGACGAGCGCGGGGAGCGAATCGTCGCGCTGGCGCAGTACGCGGCCGACGCCGATGGTCGATGCGATCTCGCGCTCGTGACCGCCGACGACTGGCAGGGACTGGGGCTCGGGCGAATGCTCATGGAAATGCTGCTCGAGACGGCCCGCAATGTTGGCTTCGCCAGGGCCGGGGGGGACGTATTGCGCGGTAACGAGGCGATGCTTGGCGTGGCACGCGACGCGGGCTTCGCCATCATGCACAGTCCCCACGATGCGACGATGTTCCGAATCGTGCTTGACCTAGACGACAGGTTCGCAGGACCCGGGATTTCAGCAGGTCCGTATCAGTCTGCGCGTGCCCTGCCCGCCCCTCGTCCGGCCACGATCGGCTAGTTTGCTGACCGATCAATCGCTGGACGCCCCACCCGGCGATCTGGTATCAATGAAGTACCGTGGACCTCGGCGGAGCATGTCGACCATGAGCACTTCCAACCCTCGCATTCCGAATCTCAAGGCCCCGCCCGGTGCTTGCGATACCCACATGCACTTCTATGACGAAGCGGTGCCGCCTGCCGCGGGCACCCCCATGCCGGGCAACTACACGCTGCCGATGTACCGGGCGCTTCAGAAGCGGCTCGGACTCGCGCGCGTGGTCGTCGTGCAACCCAACGCCTATCGCGACGACAACCGTGTCACGATGGATGCGGTGCGCGCGCTCGGCGCTGCGGCGAAAGCGGTTGTCGTGGTGCGGACGGGCGTCACCGACGCGGAGCTCGACCGGCTGACGCGTGCCGGTGCGGTGGCACAACGCTTCTTCAATCTTCGCAACGGCACGGTACCGCTCACCGAGCTCGACGAAATCATGGCGCGCGTGCATCCCTTCGGCTGGCACGCCAACATTCAGCTCGACGGACGGGATCTGCCGCAGTACGAGGGGCAGATCAAGCGGCTGCCGGGCCGCTTCGTGATCGACCACGTCGGCAAGTTTCTCGAGCCGGTGCCGCCCGACCATGACGCATTCAAATCCCTGCTGCGGCTCGTGGATACGGGCCGGTGCTGGGTGAAGCTCTCGGCGGCCTACGAGACGTCGAAGCGCGGCGCACCGCACTACGAGGACGTTGGCGAGCTCGCGAAGGCGCTCGTGAAGGCGGCGCCCGAGCGCATGCTGTGGGCAAGCAACTGGCCGCATCCGCAAGAACCGCGGGATGCGATGCCCGATGACGCAGATCTGCTCGACATCCTGCTGGAGTGGGCGCCTGACGACGCCGTGCGGCGAAAGATTCTCGCGGACAACCCGGCCGAGCTCTACGGGTTTTGAGGCAAGTCCTTCCCGGCGTCTGGCCGGCGCCACTCCTCCAGCAATCGCTCGCGTAGCGCGAATCGCTGCACTTTGCCCGTCGAGGTGCGCGGCAGCGCGTCGACCGTGCGAATCCAGCGCGGCTGGGCGTGGCGTGGAAGTCCGCTCGCGGCGCGTTCCGCCGCAATAGACGCCGCGGAATCCGCATCGGCCGAGACGACGAACAGCGCGAGGCGCTCGAAGCCGTCCGGGTCGGCAACCACGACGCAGGCGGCCTCCTCGATCGGCGCGCCGACCACTGCGTCCTCGACTTCGGTCGGTTTGACCCACTGCCCCGCTACCTTCAACAGCTCGTCGGTGCGTCCCTGGTAGAACCAGTACCCGTCGGCGTCGACGGTGAAGAGATCGTTGGTGCAGAACCACCCGTCGCGAAAGGCCTTTGCCGTCGCGACGTCGCTGCTGTAGCGCAGCGCGAGCGACGGATGCTTCACCCAGAGCAGGCCGCCGCCCTCGCCGGCCGGCGCAGCCGTATCGCGATCGACCAGCCGGCAGGCGACACCATCGAGTGCCTTGCCCACGCTGCCGGGGCGAACCTCGCCGGGAAAGGTGGCGAACACGTTGCAGAACGTCTCCGACGCACCGTAGATGGCCAACAGATCGGTCCCAACGGCTGCGCGCCAGCGCCGCGCAAGGTCGTCCGGAATTCGTTCGCCGCCGGCCATCGGGTAAGCGAGCGCCGCGAAGGGTCGTAGCGCCTGCTCGTCGAGCGCGAGCAGCCGTCGGTAGAAAGTCGGCACGGTGAAGAGCACGGCCGGTCGCAGCGCGGCGACCTGGCGCGCCACGGTCTCGGGGTCGGGGACGCCCGGCTGAATCACGGCGGTCGCGCCGAGCGAAAGCGGTCCGAACAGCGCATTGTCGAGTGCCAGCGCGAAGAACAGCTTCGACGACGCCAGCACGACGGCGCGGTGATCGAGCGCGAGCACCTCGCGCAGGATCTTGCTCGCGTGCGCGGCATTGCGATGGCTATGGACGATGCCCTTGGGGCGACCGGTCGTGCCAGAGGAGAAGAGCCAGAACGCTTCGTCGTCGGCCGCCGTCGGCGCAGGCTCGACAGAATCGGATGCACGCGCCACCAGCGACGCGAAGGAGTCGGCCCCGCTCGTCGCAGCGAGAACCGTAGCGCCGCCGAGGTCGCCCACGACGTCGCGGTAGTCGTCGCTCAACACGAAAAGTGCTGTCTGCGCGTCGGCCAGCACGAAGGCGTAGTCGTCGCGTTTGAGCTTCGGATTCAGCGGAATCGCCACCGCCCCGTTGAGCATCAATCCGAGGAGCGCGGCCACGTAGAGCGGGCTGTCGTCCATGAGCAGCGCCACGCGGTCGCCGCGCCCGATGCCGGCTGTCGCGAAAGCGTTCGCCGCCCGTTTGACGAGCCCGACCAGCTCGCCATAGGTCACTCGCTCGTCGCCGCATACGAGCGCCGTCCGCCCGGCGATGTCGGGCGCGCGGCCACGGCGCAGGATCTCCACGGCCGCGTTCAACACGGTCACGACGTTTTTCGCTCGGGATCGCGCTCGGCGAGAGGCGTCTGGTTGTAGTGGGCGGGCTTCGCTCCGCCCCGGCGAGCGCGCTCCCGCGCCTGGGCCGGCGTCTCGAGCCGATCGGCTGCGGCAAGCGCGGCCGCGCGATCGACCGGAAACGCCTCGCGCCAGTTGGGTGGTGGGAGCATGTCGGCGTTGATGTACGAAACCTTGTGGCTTGCCTTCTTCGCGAACCCCTTCTCGCGTTCGAGGCCGCGGCGATTGACGTGCTTCGGC
>JAJDOG010000118.1 GCA_022340285.1 Betaproteobacteria bacterium | reverse complement strand
ACGCTCGCCGCCGACGTCGGCTATCGCCAGACCGACCGGCGCGCCTTCCTGGCCGATTACTTCTCCGCGGGGCTCTTCAACACCTACCTCCAGTCGAGCAACAAGGTGTGGACCTTTACGCCGCGCTTCAAGCTGCCGTATCGCGCGTTCGGCGCGCGCAACACGCTGATCGTGGGCTATGACTACGACGACTGGGATTACCAGCGGCAGGATTCGCGTAGCCAGACGTCTGCGCCGTTCGCCGATCTGCAGGTCGATCAGCGCAGCAACGGCGCCTACCTCCAGCACTACTCCCTGTTCTCGACCGGCACCCGGCTCACGCTCGGCGGGCGGCTCCAGGACGTGAAGACCAGCGCCACCGACGTGGCCAACGTGCTCGGCCCGACCAGCGCCTCGAAGAGCCTGAATCCGCGCGCCTACGAGATCGGCGTTCGCCAGCCGCTCTCCGACACGATCGAGGTCTACGGCCGCTACGGCCAGAGCTTCCGCATCCCGCGGGTCGACGAGATCTACGATCAGTTCGGCGGCCCGGGATTCACCTCGCGCATCGTGCCGCTCGATGCGCAGGTCTCGCACGATGTCGAGGTGGGCGCGGAGTATCGCAGCGACACGCTGCGCGCCCGAGCCATCGCGTACCAGATGCGGCTCACCAACGAGATCTTCTTCTTCGTGCCGACCGGCCAGAACATCAACCTGCCGCCCACGATCCGCAAGGGCATCGAGCTCGACGCGAGCTGGCGGGTGATTCCCGGCCTGCGCCTGTTCGGCAACGTGGCGTTTCGCAGCGCCAAGTTCCGCGAGGGGATGATCGGCCCGGTGAACGTGACCGGCAACACCATCCCGCTTGTGCCGAAGACGTTGTTCACGGTCGGTGCGGCGTGGAACATCACCGAGCGGACGCTGCTTTCCGCCGTGGCGAACTACGTCGGCAGCCAGTACTACGACAACGACGTCGCGAACAACTTCGGGCGCAAGATGCCGGCCTACACGGTCGTGGATCTCAAGCTGGCGCAGGGCTGGGAAAGGTGGACCTTCACCGCGGCGGTGAACAACCTGTTCGACGAGTTCTATTACAGCTACGCGGTGCGCAGCTTGTTCACGAACAATTTCAACGCTTACCCCAACCTGCCCCGCACCTTCATCGCCACGGCGGAGTACCGGTTCAAGTGAACGTATCGACCCGCCGGACATTGCGTCGTGCGATGCGCGCGCTTCTCGGCGCGGCGGCGCTGGCGTTTGCCGCGAGTGCACTCGCGGAGACGGTCGTCGATGACCGCGGGCGGGTAGTCACGCTCGAGCACCCGCCCAAACGGATCGTGACGCTCTCTCCGCATCTCGCCGAGGTTGCATTCGCGGCGGGTGCGGGCGAGCGAGTCGTCGGCGTGAGTGTATTCAGCGACTATCCGCCGGAGGTCACGCGCCTGCCGCAGATCGAGGCGAGCGGTCGGGTCGATCTGGAGCGCGTGGTGCGCCTCGCGCCCGACCTCGCGCTCGCATGGCGCGGCGGCAACCGGGTGCAGGACCTGGAGCGGCTCGAGCGCCTCGGCATTCCCGTGTACGCCACCGAGGCGCGCCGGCTTGCGGACGTATCGCGCGTGCTGCGTGCGGTCGGGAAGCTCGCCGGCAGCCCCGCCGAAGGCGAGGCGGCTGCGACGGCGTTCGAGCAGTCAATGAGCGCCTTGCGCGAGCGCTACAAGGGACGCAGCCCGGTGCGCGTGTTCTACGAGGTCTGGCACGAGCCCCTCATGACGGTGAGTGGGGCACATCTTGTCTCCGACCTGCTGGACGTGTGCGGCGCCGAGAACGTTTTCGATGACGCGCAAACCCTGATTCCGGCCGTTTCGGCGGAGCAGCTCTACGCGCGCAATCCGGATGTGGTGGTCGTGAGCGGAGTCGGTCTCGACGACGCGGCCGCGCTCGAGCGGTGGAAGCGCTTCTCCGCGCTCCCGGCGGTGCGCGCGGGCCGGGTCTACGCGATCGACGCATCGCTCGCGAATCGCATGGGGCCGCGCGTGTCCGAGGGCGCCGCGGCGCTTTGCGAGCTCACCGATCGCGCGCGACGCTGAAGTTCTTAGCTCCTTTCCCCTCCTTTCCAAGGAGGGGTGGCTGCGAAGCAGCCGGGGTGGTTCGCGTGGAGCGCGTTCTATCCCCAGGGGTGGCTGCGCAGCAATCGGAGTGGTGCGCCGTTGCCCTTTTCCCCTCCTTTTCAAGGTGGGGTGACTGCGAAGCAGTCGGGGTGGTTTGCGCGAAGCGCGCCCCCCGGGGCAGGTAGAATGCCCCCGATGCCATCCTCGACGACATCGAGCATCCAGCTCTACCTCCGGCTGCTCGGCTACGTGAAGCCCTACTGGCGGGTCTTTGCGGCATCGGTCGCCGCCATGATCGTGGTCGCGATCACGCAACCGGCGTTTGCGGCACTGGTGAAGCCCCTGCTCGATGGCACCTTCGTGCAGAAGGACCCGGAGCTCATCCGCTGGATGCCGGCTGTGATCATCGGGCTCTTCCTGATGCGCGGGATCGGGTCGTTCGGCGCAACGTACTTCGGCGCATGGGTGGCGACGAAGGTCGTCACCGATCTGCGCCAGGGCATGTTCCGGTCGCTGATGCGGTTGCCGGCGTCGTTCTACGACGCGACGACCACAGGCAGTGTGCTCTCGAAATTCACGTACGACGTGCAGAACGTCACCGGCGCGGCGACGACCGTGGTGAACGTCCTGGTCAAGGACACGCTGTCGGCGATCGGGCTGCTGGGCTGGCTGCTCTATCTGAACTGGAAGCTCACGCTGATCATCATGATCACCGGGCCGATCATCGGCGGGATCGTGCAACGCTTCGCGCGGCGGCTGCGCGCCGTGAGCCGGCGCGAGCTCGGTGCGGTGGGCGACCTCACGCATGCCGTCGAGGAGTCCGTCGCCGGTCATCGCGAAGTCAAGGTGTTTGGCGGTCAACATTACGAGGAATCGCGTTTCGCGGCGGGCGCCGACCAGGTGCGCCGTTTTCTGCTGAAGGGCGCTGCGGCGGGAGGCGCAATCGTTCCCGTGACGCAACTCGTCGGCGCGTTCGCCATCGCGGGCACGGTCTACTTCGTCGCGCAGGAGGCGCTGAGCGACAAGACCACGATCGGCACCTTCATGTCCTACCTCGCGGGGCTCATGATCCTGCTCGGACCGATCAAGAATCTCACGGCGGTGAGCGAGACGCTGCAGCGCGGATTGGCGGCGGCCGAGTCGGTCTTCGGGCTGATCGATCAGAAGCCCGAGGTCGACACCGGGACGAAGGATCTCGGCCGTGCGCGCGGCGAGATCGAGTTTCGCGACGTGCGACTGATCTATCCGGGCGCCGAGCGTCCTGCCCTGGATGGCGTATCGCTGCGGCTCGCGCCCGGCGAGACACTGGCGCTGGTGGGACTCTCCGGCAGCGGCAAGAGCTCGCTCGTCAACCTGCTGCCGCGTTTCTACACGCCGACTTCCGGCGAGATCCTGCTCGACGGCGTTAACATCGCCGATATCACGCTCGTCTCGCTCCGCGCAAACATCGCGCTGGTGAGCCAGGACGTCCTGCTCTTCAACGACACCGTCGCGGCCAACATCGGCTACGGGCGCCTCAGTGGTGCCTCCGAACAGGAGATCATCGCGGCAGCCGAGGCGGCGCACGCGATGGGCTTCATCCTCGACATGCCGCAGGGCCTCCATACGCAGGTGGGCGAGGACGGCGCGCGGCTCTCGGGCGG
>JAJDOG010000088.1 GCA_022340285.1 Betaproteobacteria bacterium | reverse complement strand
CAGCAGGGCGCGCGCCACGTCGACCAGCTCACCCGCGGTGAGGCCGATCGGTCCGCAGCCTTGCGCGGCGGCCCCGTCCGCAGCCGCGCCGTGCAGGTACACGCCCGCGAGCAGCGCCGGCCCGGTTTCCAGGCCCTGCGCGAGGAGGCTGGCAATCATCCCGGTCAGCACGTCGCCCATTCCGGCGCTCGCCATGCCGGGGTTGCCCGAGGTGTTGATCCACCACCTGCCGTCCGGTGCCGCGATGACGGTACCGTTGCCTTTCAGCGCCGTCCAGCACCTGAATCGCCCGGCGAGGGTGCACGCCGCGTTCACGCGATTCGCCTGTACCGCGCTCGCATCGACACCGAGCAGACGTGCGGCTTCGGCAGGGTGAGGCGTGAGGAGGGTCGCGGCCTTGCGGTCCGCGAGGGCGGATTGCAGGACCGCATGGGCAGCGATCATGTTGAGAGCATCCGCGTCCACAACGAGATCGACCTGGACAGCCAGGCTCTGCGCAAGCAGGCGCTGGGCGTTTGCGTCGCTCCCCATTCCAGGACCCACCGCGACGGCGGTGGCCAGCTGCTGGCGCAGCAGCCCATCCGGATCGCGCAGCATGAGCTCCGGCTGCTGGATGTCGACCTGTGGAGGGGAATCGGCGAGCAAGCCGAGGAATACCTTCCCGGCCCCGAGGCGAATCGCTGCGCGTCCTGCGAGCAGCGCCGCGCCCACCATGCCCGTGGCGCCGCCGATGATCACCACGCTTCCGGCGCGGCCCTTGTGGAAATTGCGCGGCCGCGCGACGAGCGGCGCTGCGAGCAGAGCGCTGTCGACGAGCCGGCCTTGCGGCGGCTGCAAAGTCTCGGCGTCCAGCCCGATCGGGGCGGTCGATACTTCGCCGCAGTGATCCGGTCCGTCCAGCGTGTAGAGACCCGGCTTGCGCGCGATGAACGTGATCGTGTGAGTGGCCCGGAAGGCGACGCCCATTACCGCACCGGTGTCGGCGTTGATTCCGCTCGGCACATCGAGCGCGAGCTTCCGGCCGGGGAGAGCATTGGCCTGTGCAATCAGCTCGGCGTACCGGCCCGCAATCGGGCGCTCGAGCCCGATTCCGAAAAGTCCGTCGACGACCAGGTCGTAACGCGTATCGGCCGGAATCGCCTGCAGCAACCGGCCGTCTGCCGCCTTCCACTTCGCAAGGGCGGATTGCGCATCGGTCGAAAGACGCTCGGAATCGCCGAGGAATACGACGTCCACCCGGTAGAACAGTCGCTTCAGATGGGCCGCGACTTCGAGCGCGTCGCCGCCGTTGTTGCCCGGACCGACCAATACCAGGACGCCGCGTCCCTCTCCGGCGAGTGCGCAGGCGCGCTCGCCCGCCGCATTTCCGGCGCGCTCCATGAGCGATGGCCGTGGATCGTCCGCGAACGCGCGCGCTTCCAGCGCACGCATCTCGTCAGTCAGGTACAGCGCAGGAAACGCCTGGGGCATGACGCAAAGTGTATCCGGTTCGTTGCAAGCGGCGCGATCAGCCTGTCGCCGCCATCCGCGTCGGGAGCCAGGTGGCGATTTCGGGAAACACCACGATCAGGACGACGGCAAGAACCAGGATCGCGAAGAACGGGATTGCCGCGCGCGCCACTTCGACGATGTCATCGCCCGTCAGCCCCTGCAAGACGAAGAGATTGAACCCGACTGGCGGTGTGATCTGCGCCATCTCGACCACCAGGACGATGTAGATCCCGAACCAGATTCGGTCGATTCCTGCCTGCTCCACCATCGGGAGGATCACGGACGTCGTGAGGACGACGACCGAAATGCCGTCCAGGAAGCAACCGAGCACGACGAAGAATATCGTGAGGGCGACGATGAGCATGTGCGGAGAAAGCTGGAGCGCGCTGATCCATTCTGCAAGTCGGCGCGGGATGCCGGTGAAGCCCATCGCCACGGTGAGGAATGCGGCGCCGGCGAGAATGAACGCGATCATGCACGAGGTTCGCGTAGCACCCATCAATCCGTCGACGAAGGATGCACGGGTCAGCGTCCCGGACAGCCAGGACAACACGAGTGAGAGGAGGACGCCTACGGCCGCAGCGTCCGTGGGCGACGCGATGCCGAGGTAGATGCTCGCGATGACGCCGGAGATCAGGAGCACGATGGGCGCCAGTCGCTTCAGACTGGCAAGCCTGCTTTTCAAGTCGAGTGACATGTGCTCGGCCGGCACGCCGGCAGGCCGCAGCAGCGCCCAGAGCGCGACGTACCCCATGAACAGCAACACCAGCATGACGCCTGGAAGAATGCCGGCGATGAAGAGCCGCGCAATCGACTCCTCGGTGGCGACCCCGTACACGATCAGGATGATCGAGGGCGGAATCAGGAGGCCAAGCGTTCCCGAACCGGCCAGGGTGCCGATCGCCATCCTGCGGTCGTAACCGCGCTTGATGAGCTCCGGCATCGACATCTTGCCGATCGTCGCGGCCGTGGCGGCGGACGATCCCGAGACCGCCGCGAATATGCCGCAACCGAGGATGTTCACGTGCAACAGCCGTCCCGGCAGCCGCGTCATCCACGGCGAGAGGCCGGCAAAGAGGTCCTCGGACAATCGCGAGCGAAAGAGGATCTCGCCCATCCAGATGAAGAGCGGCAGGGCGGCCAGCGCCCACGAGTTGCTCGAGCCCCAGGCGGTCGTGGCGAGAACCTGGCCGAGCGGCGCCTGGGTGAAAAGCGCCATGCCGATCATGCCGACCGCGAGCAGCGAGAGCGCGACCCAGATCCCGCTGCCGAGCAGCACGAACAGGCACACCATGAGCAGCGCGGTGAGGAGCGTGGGATCCATTATTCGTGCTCCGCCGCGCTCGGCGTACCGGTTTGCACGTAGCGCGGTGCGCCGCCACGCAGCAGGCTCACGAGCTCATCGAGCAGGGCGATCGCGAGAACCGCGAGGCCGACCGCCATCGCGGTCTGCGGAATCCAAAGCGGCACGGGAACGATGCCGGGAGACAGATCGCCAAACTCGATCGACTCGAGCACGAGGCCCACCGTGTACCACGTGAAGTACACTGAAACGGCGGCGCTCACGGCCACGCACCAGATCTCGGCCGCGCGGCGTGCGCGCGTTCCGAAGCGCTGCAGCACCAGCTCCACGCGGATGTGGGCACCGGCGCGCAGGGTATAGGCCAGGGCGAGGAAGGACGATGCGGCGAGGAAGAACCCCGCGAACTCGGCATATGACGGAATGACCAGTCCGATCGGCTCGCCGCCGAATACCTTGATCAGCGCGTCGATCAGGTTGGCGCCGACCTGCAGCAGCACCACGACGCAAATCGCAACCAGAAAGAACGCGGCGGCCGCTCCGCTCGCTCGGTAGAGCCAATCGAGGATCGCGCGCATGCGTGGCAATCAATGCAAGGGCCCCAACGCTTGCGCGCCGAGGCTCTGCGGGAGGAAATTGCGTCGAGGGGCTACTTCATGTCGGCGTAGGCTTTGAGAATCGCTTGACCGTCCGCGCCGGCTTTCTTCCTCCACTCGTTGGTCATTTCCTTGCCGATACCCTTGAGTCCGGACATCAGGGCAGGCGTCGGCGTGTGCACGGTCATGCCGTTCTGCTTGAGCGCCGCGGTCTTGTCCTCGGTCTCCTTCATGCTCATCTGCCAACCGCGCGTTTCGGCGGCCTTGGCGGCGACGATGACGGCCTGTTGGGCTTTCTTGTCGAGCGAGCGGAAGGCGCGCTTGTTGACGACGACGATGTTCTTCGGCAGCCAGGCCTGGGTATCGTAGTAATTCTTGACGAAATCCCATGCCTTGGAGTTCGCGCCGGTCGAAGGCGAAGTCACCATCGCGTCGACGCGCCCGGTGGTGAACGCCTGCGGAATATCCGGTACCTCGATCTGTGTCGGGACCGCGCCGGCCAGCTTCGCGAGCTTCTCGGTTGCGGTGTTGTACGCACGGAACTTCACGCCCTTGAGGTCGCCGAGGGCGTTGACCTCGGGTTTCGAGTAGAGCCCCTGCGGTGGCCACGGCACCGAGAACAGGACCATCAGGCCTTCCTTGTCGAGGAGCTTCTCGGTCGCGCTGCGCGACGCCGCCCAGAGCCGCTTGGCGTCGTCGTAACTCGTGGCGAGGAACGGCACCGAGTCGACCTCGAACACCGCGTTTTCGTTCGCCAGGCGCGACAAGAGGAACTCCCCGATAGGCACTTGACCACCGCGCACGGCGTTCTTGATCTCCGGGTGCTTGAAGAGGGAGCCGTTGCTGTGGACCTTGATCTCGAGACCCCCGTTCGTCGCCTTCTTCACATCCTCCGCGAACATCGTGATGTTCTGCGTGTGGAAGTTCGCGTCCGGATAGGGCGTGGGCATGTCCCACTTGGTCTGTGCAAGCGCCGGTGACGCGCCGAACGCGAGCGCGACGGCCGCGAGGGCAATCGAATTCTTGATCATGGTGGTTCCTCCGTGGGCTGACTGGCGAGTGGTGTCGGGAATCGGACCCCGAGTATTACGGACGCTAATTGACGGGATTGACCCTGTCAACGGGCGCGCCCCCTGCCGTTGGTCATGACCGCTCATCCGCCGAACCACCTCGGCTGCGCAGCCGCCCCTCCTTGAAAAGGAGGGGAAAGGAAATCGTCGCCGGACGAGCATGCCGCTGTCCCTGGGAGTCAGAGGCGTCGTATGACTTGCTCTGCGATCGCGAGCGACGCGGTCAGGCCTGGCGACTCGATGCCGAAGAGATTGACGAGCCCGGGTACGCCGTGCTCAGCGGGTCCCTGGATCACGAAGTCGGCGGCCGGCTCGCCGGGTCCGACAATCTTCGGGCGAATGCCCGCGTAGCCGGGCTCGAGTCGACCGTCTGCGAGGCCGGGCCAGTACTCGCGGATGGCTGCATAGAAGCGGTCGGCGCGCCGGGGATCGACGCTGTAGTCGATGCGATCGATCCACTCGACGTCGGGTCCGAACCGGGCCTGGCCCGCCATGTCGATGGTGATGTGCACGCCGAGGCCCGCCTGGTTGGGCATCGGGTAGACGAGCCGCGAGAACGGGGCCCGCCCGCTCAGGCTGTAATAATTGCCCTTCGCGTAGTTACACGGGGGCACGTGAGCGGTGGGAAATCCTGCCAGGCTGGCGGCGAAGTGCGGAGCATGGAGTCCGGCACTGTTCACGACGCTCCGGGCGAGAACGGTCATCGGCTCCGTGCCGCCGACTTCGAGGACGATTCCGTCGCTGCGAACCGAGCCTCGGCTGACGGGGGACTTGAACGCGACCATTGTGTCCCCCGATTCGGCATCGCCGCGAAGCGCGAGCATGTATGCGTGGCTGTCGATGATTCCGGTAGAGGGCGAAAGCAGGGCAGCTATGCAGCGAAGCTCCGGCTCCAGGTCGCACGCTTCGTCCGCCGTGAGCGCGCGCAGGTCGCCGACACCGTTGGCGATCGCCTGCGCGCGCAGCTTGTCGAGCCCCGCAAGCTGATCCGGCGCGGTGGCGACGATCAGCTTACCGCAGTTGCGATGCGGTACGCTGTGCTCGGCGCAGTAGGCGTAAAGCGCGTGCTTCCCCGCAACGCACAGCCGTGCCTTGAGCGAGCCGGGTGGATAATAGATTCCTGCATGGATCACCTCGCTGTTGCGCGAGCTCGTCTCGGTGCCGATGGTGTCCGCGGCTTCGAGGACGATGACCTCGCGACCCGCCCGAGCGAGCGCCCGCGCGACCGCGAGGCCGACGACCCCGGCGCCGACAACGACGCTGTCAACCGTTTCCATGCGGCAAGTCTTCCTCGCGAGGACGCGCGGCTGCTGCGCTGGCGAGCACGGCTTCGACGACAAACGCGGAAAGCCCCGCAATGGCCACCGTTGTCGCGAGGGGCCGGACAGTCCCGTCGAATAACTCGCCCAATACCGCGCTGATCAGGGCCCCGAGCGCGAAAGTGATCGCGCCGATCAGGGAGGACGCGGCTCCCGCCATTTGCGGAAACGGCGACAACGCGGCGGCCGTCACGTTCGGCAGGATGAAGCTGGTCGCGAACATGTATCCGGTCATCGGAATGATCAGCGCCGCCCAATGCGAGACGCCGAGCCACGCGAGGAGGCCGACCGCGAGGCCGGTCGCCGCGGCGATCGCGGTGCCGATGCGAACCAGGCGCGGAATTCCCAGTCGACCTACCAGCTGGCTGCTCAGCCAGGCGCCGACGATACCGCCTACCATCACGACGGCAAAGAGCATGCTGTACTGGACGGTCGTCACGCCCGCGCCCTGTACCAAGGCGAACGCGGAGTTGGAAACAAAAGCGTAGATGCCGGCCAGGGTGCAGAGCGTCGTGGCGATCGGCGCCAGGAACCGACGGTCCACGAGCAATGCCACGAAGTTTGCGGCGATGCGCAGCGGATTGATCGACGCGCGTGCGGACGGCGCAGTTTCCTTCAACCCGAACAGCGTGGTGGCGATCACCAGCGCCGCCACCAGCGCGTGCAATCCGAAGACCGCGGGCCAGCCGCGCCACGTCAGCAGGCCGGCCGACAGGAGCGGGCCGAAGATCGGCACGAAACTGAAGACGACGATCATCTGCGCGAGAAGCCGCGCGGCGCGCTCGCGCGTGTACAGGTCGCGCACGATGCTGCGCGCGATGACGGGACCGCTCGACATTCCCAGCCCCTGGACGAAACGCAGCGCGACGATCTCCGTGACGGATCCCGCCGCTGCGCAGAAGAGGCTCGCGAGGAGAAACAAGGTACAACCGGCGAGGAGCGCAGGGCGGCGGCCGAATCGGTCGGAAATCGGACCCCAGCCGAGCTGCCCCCCCGCGATGCCGAGAAAGAACGTCGTGATGCCGAATTGCACGGCGGCGGGCGCGGCGCCGAGCTCTCGAGCGATCGTCGGCATCGCGAGCGCGAAGGTATCGGTTCCCAGCGGCGTGAACGCGAGCAGGATCCCGAGAAGGATCGTAAACCAGACGGACGACGTGGATATCGGCATCGGAGCGGGAAGGGCGCGATTCGCCGGCGGCATGCCGATTCGCGCGAGGGCGGCCGAGTATAGAACCTATCCGGCAATCCCGCGCGGATCGCGGGTGATGACGAGATAGGTTTCGGTACGGCGCGGTTAGAATCCATGGCGAGATGACTGGACCAACCTCTCCCGGACGCTGGCAGTTCTGGATCGATCGCGGCGGCACGTTCACCGACGTCGTCGCACGCCGCCCCGACGGCGCGGTGGCGACGCACAAGCTGCTCTCGGAGAATCCCGAGCGCTACGACGACGCCGCCATTGCGGGAATCCGGCATTTCCTCGGGCTCGCCGCCGACGACCCCATCCCGGGCGACGCGATCGAGGCCGTGAAGATGGGGACGACCGTCGCCACGAATGCGCTCCTCGAGAGGAAGGGCGAGCGTACCGTCCTCTTGATTACCCAGGGGCTCGCGGATCAGCTTCGCATCGCGTACCAGAATCGCCCGCTGATCTTTGCGCGGCACATCGTGCTTCCCGAGCTCCTTTACGCCAAGGTCGTCGAAGTGACCGAGCGCATCGGCGCGCACGGCGAGGTCCTGGCGGCGCTCGACGCCGAGCGTGCTCGCCGCGACCTGCAGACCGCGTTCGACGAGGGATTCCGCTCGGTCGCGATCGTTTTCATGCACGGTTATCGCTACACGGCGCATGAGGCACGCGTGGCGGCGATCGCACGCGAGCTCGGATTTCCGCAGGTTTCGGTGTCGCACGAGGTCAGCCCGCTGATGAAGCTCGTGTCCCGCGGCGACACCACGGTTGTCGATGCCTATCTCTCGCCGATCCTGCGCCGGTACGTCGATCGCGTGGCGGAAGATCTCGAGGGCGTGCGAATCATGTTCATGCAGTCGAGCGGCGGCCTGACGGATGCGCGCCGCTTCCAGGGCAAGGACTCGATCCTCTCGGGGCCCGCGGGTGGCATCGTCGGCGCGGTGCGCACTTCGCTCGGTGCCGGATTCGACAGGATCATCGGCTTCGACATGGGCGGGACATCGACCGACGTGTCGCACTACGCGGGCGAGTTCGAGCGCGCGTTCGATACCCTGGTGGCCGGCGTGCGCATGCGCGCGCCCATGATGAGCATCCACACCGTGGCGGCAGGCGGAGGATCGATCCTGCACTTCGACGGTGCACGCTATCGGGTCGGCCCGGACTCGGCGGGCGCGAATCCGGGACCGGCTTGCTATCGGCGCGGCGGGCCGCTCGCGGTCACCGACGCCAACGTAATGCTCGGAAAGATCCGGCCGGAGTACTTTCCCGCGGTGTTCGGCCATGACGGGAACCTTCCCTTGGATGCCGAGACGGTCCGGAAGCAATTTGCCGCGCTTGCCGGGGAGATTGCGCGGGCAACGGGTGACCACCGCTCCCCGGAGGAAGTGGCCGAAGGCTTCATCAGCATCGCAGTCGGCAACATGGCCAACGCGATCAAGCAGATCTCCGTGCAGCGCGGGCATGACGTCACCGAATACACCCTGTGCTGCTTCGGCGGCGCGGCGGGCCAGCACGCGTGCCTGGTTGCCGACGCGCTCGGCATGACCCGCGTATTCATCCACCCGCTCGCCGGCGTGCTTTCCGCGTACGGGATGGGGCTGGCGGATATCGCGGCGCTGCGCGAGCAGTCGGTCGAGTTGCGGCTGGAAGCGGGCAATGTCGCGTCCATCGCCGCCGCGCTCGATTCGCTCGCCGACGTCGCCAGCGCGGAGGTCGCGGCCCAGGGTGTGCCGGTACCGCGAATCCGTGTGGTCAGGCGCGTGCATCTGCGATATGACGGAACGGATACCGCACTGCAGGTCGGGTTCGGCAGCTTGGGGAACATGGTGGCCGAGTTCGAATCGGCCTATCAGAAGCAGTTCAGCTTCCTGATGAGCGGCCGTGCGCTGATCGCCGAGGCGGTGTCCGTCGAGGCCATCGGCGCGTCCGACGCGCCGGCTGAGTCGGCGGTGCCGGCGGGTTCGCGGCAGGGCCCTCCGGAAGCGGCGGAAACGGTGGAGATGTTCTCGGTCGGGCGTAGACACCGCACTCCGGTTTTCCGCCGTGAAGCCCTGCAACCCGGCGACCGCGTGGACGGTCCGGCGATCATCGCCGAGGCGAACGCGACGACCGTCATCGAGCCGGGATGGCAAGCGGAAGTGACCCGTCGGGATCACCTTGTGCTGATGCGCGTTGCGGCACGTCCGGCCCGGGTCGCGATCGGGACAAGCGTCGATCCGGTGATGCTGGAGATCTTCAACAATCTCTACATGTCGATTGCGGAACAGATGGGCGTCCGGCTCGCGAATACCGCGTACTCCGTGAACATCAAGGAAAGGCTCGACTTCTCCTGTGCGCTGTTCGACGGGGTCGGCAACCTAATCGCCAACGCACCGCACATGCCGGTGCATCTCGGGTCGATGGGCGAGTCGATCAAGACGGTGATCCGGGAAAACGCCGGAACCATGCGGCCGGGCGACGTCTACGTGCTGAACGCTCCCTACAACGGCGGGACGCACCTTCCCGACGTCACGGTGATCACGCCGGTCTTCGATGCCGCCGGGAGCAAGGTCCTCTTCTACGTCGGGTCGCGGGGCCACCATGCCGACATCGGGGGCGTCACGCCCGGGTCGATGCCGCCGGATTCCCGGACGGTGGAGGACGAGGGAGTTCTCATCGACAACTTCAAGCTGGTCGAAGGAGGGCGTTTTCGCGAGACGGAGATGGTGGCGCTGCTCTCGTCGGGTCGGTATCCGGCGCGCAATGTCGCGCAGAATCTCGCCGACCTGCGTGCGCAGATCGCGGCGAACGAGAAAGGCGTGCAGGAACTGCGCAAGATGGTCGAGCACTTCGGGCTCGATGTCGTGAACGCGTACATGGGGCATGTGCAGGACAATGCCGAGGAGGCCGTGCGCCGGGTGATCGACGTCCTGAAGGACGGCACGTTCCGTTACGAGATGGACAACGGCGGAGTGATCTGCGTCCGGATCACGATCGACAAGCCCGGGCGGATGGCGGTCATCGACTTCAGCGGCACGTCGGCACAGCTCGACGGCAACTTCAACGCGCCGTCCGCGGTGTGCATGGCGGCCGTGCTCTACGTGTTCCGCACGCTGGTCGACGACGACATCCCATTGAACGCGGGATGCCTCAAGCCGCTCGAGGTGATCATCCCCGAAGCGTCGATGCTGCGGCCGCGTTACCCGGCCGCAGTGGTCGCCGGAAACGTCGAGACCTCACAGTGCATCACGGACACGCTCTACGGTGCGCTCGGGATCATGGGCGCGTCGCAGGGCACGATGAACAATTTCACGTTCGGGAACGCGCAGTACCAGTACTACGAGACCGTGTCGGGCGGATCCGGCGCCGGGGCGACGGCGCTGGCGTCGGACGGCGCACCCCTCGATGGATTCGACGGGGCGGATTGCGTGCAGACGCACATGACGAACTCGCGCCTCACCGATCCGGAGGTGCTCGAATGGCGGTTCCCGGTGCTCCTCGAGCGGTTTGCCATCCGGCGCGGAAGCGGAGGCGCTGGCCGTTGGCACGGCGGAGACGGGGCGGTGCGTCGCATCCGTTTCCTGGAGCCCATGACTGCGGCGATTCTTTCCGGGCACCGACGCATCGCGCCCTACGGCACGGCGGGCGGTGAGCCGGGGGCGGTGGGGCGTAATTGGGTCGAGCGAACGGACGGGAGCCGGACGGAACTCGGTGGGGCGGACAAGACCGAGGTGGGAGCGGGCGACGTCTTTGTCATCGAAACACCCGGTGGAGGAGGCTTCGGCCCCCCTTCGGGGAAGAAGCGGTAGGTCACGAAGAGGAGGAAACCGGCTGGTTTCCTCCCGTTACCCTCCTTCCCGCTGAGTGTGGGCCTTCGTGGATGCTCTGTTACGCGGTCCCCGCCCAGGCGGTGGCCCAGCCGAGCAGCGATTCGGGGGGCATCGGGGGTGCGACGAGGTAGCCCTGCGCCACGTCGCAGCCGATGCTGTCGAGCTGGTGCCACTCGCTCGCCGTTTCGACGCCTTCCGCGACGGAGCCGAGATTGAGCTGGCGGGCGAGCTCGACGCTCGAGCGAAGAATGGCGTGGAGATTCGGTCGATCCGGGGAGCCGCTCACGAAAGAGCGGTCGATCTTCAGCTCGGTGAACGGCATCCGGGAGAGCTGCTGGAGCGTCGCGTAGCCGGTGCCGTAATCGTCGATCGCGATACCGAAGCCCTTCATGCGCAGCCGGGCGATGTTTCCGAGCACTTGGGCGATCTGCGTTGCCGCGAGGCTTTCGGTGACCTCGAGCACAACGCTGCCTGGCTGGAGCGCGTGGCGCTCGACCAGCGCGGCGATCCGATCGGCGACGCCCTGGCGTTCGAGATACGGAAGCGACAGATTGACCGAGATCGTCCAGCGATGGCCCGCCTGGCGCCACCGCACGGCTTCCGCGACGGCGCATTCGAGCATCACCCAGGTCAGAGGGTCGATGAGCCCGGACGATTCGGCGATCGGGATGAACATCTCCGGATGAAGCGTGCCCCGTTCGCTGTGACTCCAGCGGGCGAGCGCTTCGAACCCGATGATCCGGCCGTCGGACATGCGCACCATCGGCTGGAAATGCGGGGCGATGTGCCGATCGTGAATGGCCTCCTCGAGCTCGGCGGGATCGACCGACGGGGCTTCCAGACGCGCGTAGTTCGCTTGCATCGATCCGTGACGCGCGAGCATGTCCCCGAGCTTTTGCGGCGTGACGGGCTTTTCCAGGACGCCGAGCACGGCCATTCCCTGCGAGCGGGCCATTGCCTCGACGGACGCGAGCACGGCGGCTTCCACGGCGCTCGCCAGAACGATCGAAGCGCCCAGATTGGCCTCGGCGACATTGCGAATGAATTCCACGCCGTCCATGCGCGGCATGTCCAGGTCGCAGATGATGACATCGAGCGGCGCGCCGCCACGTCGGATCAGCTCGAGCGCGTCCTGTCCATCCTCGGCCTGGAGGATCTCTGCGACGCCCAGATCACGAAGAATTTCGACCGCGATGCGGCGGGGGACGGCCTGGTCCTCCACAACCATTGTTCGCAGGAGTCGAAAGTCCATCGAGAGACGAGCGGGGCTGTCGGGATATGACGTCAGATTCTAGGGGCAAGGGATGCCAGAGGCGTGTGCGAAAAGGCACGGAACCACGTGCCCCGGGAGTCCGCATGGCGGAACTTTCCCCTCGTTCTCCGCACGTCCTACCGGGTAGGCGTGGCATTTTTGCCTGCATGCAAAGGGGCCGAAGTGCTAGCATCCGCAGTCGGATGAGCGCCTCCTTGAAAGGGTAATTGCGGGGTATGGACAGAAGAACCGTCCTTACGAAGACGGCCAAGGGCCTCATGGAGGTGACCGGGAAGACGAGCCTCTTGTCACGCGAGCTCCGCGGCGTGCTCACCCAGGTCGACGGGAAGGCCACCGTCGGCGACATCCACCAGAAGCTCGACAAATTCACCGAGGGCAAGCTTTTCGACACGCTCGGCAAGCTGACCAAGGACGGGTTCGTGCGCGAGTTCGTCTCCGCGCCGACCAGCATCTCGCCACCCTCGCAAATGCCGATCGTGCAGGAGGAGGGCGAGGACCTGGATTTCACCGATCTCGCCAGCCGCCCGCCGACCCGCGCCGTGGAGACTGCAAAGCAGTCGGCCGAGGCGGACGAGGTGGCGCGACAGGTGGCGTCGGCCCGCGCGAAGGACAAGGCCGGAGCCGACGCCAAGGCCAAGGCGAAGCGCGATGCAGACGCAAAGGACAAGGCCAAGGGCGCCCCGGCCGAGAAGTCCAAACGCGAGGACGAGGAGCGCGCCAAGCGCGAGGCGAAGGAAAAGTCACGTCGCGAGCTCGACGAGAAGGCCCAGCGCGAGGCGGAGGAGCGGGCGCGCCGCGAAGTCGCCGAGCGCGCCAAGCGCGACGAAGAAGAGAAGGCGCGGCGTGCATTCGAGGAGCGCGAGAAGCGTGCTGCCGAGGAGCGTAGTCGCAAGGAGCAGGAGGCGGAGGAACGCATTCGCCGCGAGCTCGAGGAGCGGATCAAGGCCGCGGAGGTCCAGGCGCAGCGCGAAGCCGAAGCCAGACGCCGCCGTGAAGACGAAGAGCGCGCGCGCCGGGAGGCCGAGGACCGGGCTCAGCGCGAGGCGGAAGAACGGGCCCGGCGCGAGGCGGAAGAGCGGGCGCAGCGTGAAGCGGCGGAACGCGAACGGCGCGAAGCGGAAGAGCGTGAGAAACGCGAGGCCGAGGAGCGGGAGCGGCGCGAAGCGGAAGAGCGGGCGCAGCGGCAGGCCGACGAACAAGCGCAACGCGAAGCCGAAGAGAAGGAGCGCGCGGAAGCGGCACGCCGCGCGCGCGAGGAAGAGAAGGCGCGCGCCAAAGCGGAAGCCGAGGCGGCGGCGCTCGCGCGGCGCGAGGAACGCGCACGCGAAAAGGCCGAGGCGGACGAGCGCGCGGAAGCGCGCGCGAAGGAGGCGGCGAAGGAGCGCGCAGAGGTGGCCGCGCGCCTCGACGCAATCAAGTCCGGAAAGGGCGGACGGGTCGGCAAGATCCTCGGCGGAGTCCTGGCGGCTGTGGTGGTGGTCGGCCTCATCGTGGCTCAGTTCATTCCGCTCGACACGGCTTTCTACGGAAAGATCGCTTCGCGCGCCCTAGGACAGCCCGTAAAGATCGGTGCGGGAGAGTTTTCGCTCTTGCCGCTGCCGACGGTGACGCTTCGCGACGTGGTGATTGGCAGCGACGGCGCGGTTCGCATTGCGACCATCACGGGCTCGCCGGACTTCGACTCGCTCATGGGCGAGACTCGCGTCTTCGACTCGGTGGAGCTGAAGGGTGTCAGCGCGAATCCGGCGGCACTGGGTCCACTGCTGTGGGGCAAGGTACATGGCCGCGATCTCGTGATACGGCGCGCCCGGGCGACTGGCGTGAAGCTTGCGCTGCCCGGTGTGCCACTGCCGGAACTCGGCGTCGAGGCCGTCCTCGGACGCGACGGCGGAGTGGTAATCCTCAACGCATCCACGGCGGGAGACAACCTGTCGGTGCGGGTGGAGCCTCAGGCGGGCCGGTCCGCCAAAGTGGAAATCACGGCGAAAGAGCTCCAGGGCGTGCTGGGCCTGAAGCTGCCGATCGAGGATTTCGGCGGCAAGGGCATCGCCGGACCGGACCGGCTCGAACTTTCCCAGTTCGACGGCAAGCTGCTGGACGGGGTGTTGAAGGGCAAAGGTAGCCTGCGCTGGAACGCCGGGTGGGCGTTCGAGGGCTCCGTGGAACTGAAGCAGATCGACGCCACCAAGATCGTTCCGTCGGTGCTTTCATCGGGACGGCTGGAGGGCGAAGGCAACATCGTCGCGACCGCCCCGAATGGCGAAAAGCTCTTCGATGCGCCGCGCACGGAGGGCACCTTCAATATCGGGAAAGGTCAGCTCTCGAATCTAGATCTCGTCCGCATGATCCAGACCGGTACGAGCGCGGCGGGCTCGACCAGCTTTGCGGAAATCACCGGGCAGCTGTCCTCCGGACCGGAACGAATCCAGCTGCGCGAGCTGCGACTATCCGCCGGACCCCTGACCGCGAACGGCAATGTCGAGCTGACCGCTTCCGACACCATCAGTGGTCGGATTACCGCCGAGATGAACACGCCGGCAGGCGTGCGGCGGGGAAACATTACCCTGACGGGCTCGGTCTCGAAGCTGCAAGCCGGGCGCTGATCACAACGTCGTTTCCAGAGCACGTCGTTTCCGCATGATGCGAGCGGCGGACCGGAGCGCCCGTTATAATCCGGTTCTACCGCCTCACCCGTCATGCCGATCCTCAAGCTGCGCGGGGCAGACGCCCTCTCCGCGTTCCGTCTAGACAAGCTGAACGCCGGGCTGCGCCGGATCTCACCCGGTCTGCGCGCGGAAGGCGCGGAATACTGGCATTTCGTCGAGACCGAGCGCGCGCTCGACGCTGGTGAGCGGACCGTTCTCGAGCGCCTCCTGACCTACGGAGATCCGGCTCCGGAGCGGGACGGAACGGTATTGGTCGTCGCGCCCCGCATCGGGACGATCTCACCCTGGTCGTCGAAAGCGACGGACATCGTCCGCAACTGCGGGCTTACCGCGGTGCGCCGGGTCGAGCGGGGCATCGTGTACTTTCTCGCGGGCCTGGTGCCGCCGTTGAGCGGCGCTACCGCCTTGCTCCTGCACGATCGCATGACCGAATGCGTGCTCGATTCGATCGAGGCCGCCGACGCCCTGTTCCGCCATTTCGAGCCGCGTCCACTGCAGCATATCGACGTCTTGGCGGGTGGGCGTGCCGGGCTTGAGGACGCAGACCGGACGCTCGGCCTCGCGTTGTCCACGGATGAAATCGAGTACCTCCTCGAGCTATTCACGCGAGTCGGGCGCAATCCAACGGACGTCGAGCTCACCATGTTCGCCCAGGCGAACTCCGAGCACTGTCGCCACAAGATCTTCAATGCCGAGTGGATCCTAGACGGGGTGCGCGCACCGCATACGCTGTTCGGAATGATTCGCTCGACGCATGCCGCCCATCCGGGCGGGACCATCGTCGCGTATGCGGACAATGCGGCGATTGTGGAAGGGCGCAGCACTCGGCGCTTCTTCGCCGATGCGGACGGCCGCTACGGATACGTGCAGGAGCCCACCGAGATACTGATGAAGGTGGAGACCCACAATCACCCGACCGCCATCTCGCCGTTTCCCGGTGCGGCGACGGGCTCCGGCGGCGAGATACGCGACGAGGGCGCGACGGGCCGTGGCGCAAAGCCCAAGGCCGGCCTGTGCGGTTTTTCCGTGTCCAATCTGCGAATTCCGGGGCATGTCGAACCCTGGGAACAGGATGCCGGCAAACCGGCCCACATTGCTTCGGCGCTCGAGATCATGCTCGAGGGACCGATCGGCGCGGCTTCCTTCAACAACGAGTTCGGCCGGCCGAATCTCGCCGGGTACTTCCGCACTCTGGAGATCAATTCGGGCGGAACCGTGCGCGGCTATCACAAGCCGATCATGGTCGCGGGGGGCGTCGGAAACGTGCGGACCGCTCACGCGCACAAGGCCGCGCTGCCGCCGGGAACCTTGCTCATACAGCTGGGGGGGCCCGGGATGCTGATCGGGATGGGCGGGGGTGCCGCATCGAGCATGAATGCCGGCGCGAACGTCGCGGAGCTGGACTTCGATTCCGTGCAGCGCGGCAACGCGGAGATGCAGCGACGCGCACAGGAGGTGATCGACGCCTGTTGGGCCCGGGGAGAGGTCAGCCCGATCCTGTCCATTCACGACGTCGGCGCGGGTGGCCTCTCCAATGCGTTGCCGGAGCTTGCCCACTCCGCGGGGCGGGGCGCCCGGATCGATCTGCGCGCGGCGCCGAGCGAGGAACCTGGCATGACGCCGCGCGAGGTGTGGTGCAACGAGGCGCAGGAGCGCTACGTGCTCGGAATCGCTCCGGGGCGGCTCGCGGAATTTCGCGCGCTCTGCGAGCGCGAGCGCTGCCCGTTTGCGGTTCTCGGTGAAGCGACGCAGGACGGGCGACTGGTCGTGGCCGATCCGCATTTCGGCAACGTGGCCGTCGACATGGACCTCGAGGCGCTGCTCGGCAAGCCGCCGCGAATGCTGCGCGACGTGCGTCGGCTGGCGCCCGAGCTCGATGTGCTCGATGTGGCGGGCATCGAACTCGACGAAGCTTGCCGCCGGGTGCTGCGCGCCCCCACCGTCGCGAACAAGGCGTTCCTCGTGACGATCGGGGACCGTTCCGTGGGTGGACTGTGCGCACGGGATCAGATGGTCGGCCCGTGGCAGGTTCCGGTGGCGGACTGTGCGGTGACGCTGCTGGGTTTCGAGACCACGACGGGCGAGGCGTTTGCGATCGGCGAACGACCTCCGCTTGCCCTGATCAGTCCGGAGGCGTCGGGACGCATGGCCGTCGGGGAGGCGATCACGAATCTTGCGGCGGCGTCGATTGCCGCGCTTTCGCGCGTGAAGCTCTCGGCGAACTGGATGGCCGCGGCGGGGCACGCCGGTGAAGATGCGGCGCTCTACGACACCGTCCGGGCCGTGGCGCTCGATCTCTGCCCGCAACTCGGCATCTCGATTCCGGTCGGCAAGGACTCGTTGTCCATGCAGACGAAATGGTCCGAGGACGGCACCGAGAAGTCGGTGATCGCCCCGCTTTCGCTCATCGTCTCGGCGTTCGCGCCGTGCGAGGACGCGCGCGCCACGTTGACGCCGCAGCTCCGCGGTGATGCCGGACCGAGCGAACTCATCCTGGTGGATCTCGGATGCGGTCGGAATCGGCTCGGCGGTTCGGTTCTCGCCCAGGTGTCCGGGCAGGTCGGCAACGTCGCGCCGGATC
>JAJDOG010000071.1 GCA_022340285.1 Betaproteobacteria bacterium | reverse complement strand
GCGGACCCCGAGCAGGCGAAGGAGCTGCTCGCGTCGGGTTGCGTGGCGATCGCATACGAAACGGTCACGGCGGCCGATGGATCGCTTCCGCTGCTGACACCGATGTCGGAGGTAGCCGGGCGAATGGCGATCCAGGTCGCCACACACTATCTCGAGCGCCCGCATGGCGGGCCGGGGATCCTCCTCTCGGGGGTGCCCGGAGTTCGACCGGCGAAGGTGACGATCCTCGGGGCCGGCGTCGTGGGATCCAACGCGGCACACATCGCGGTCGGAATGGGGGCGGAGGTGGTCGTGCTCAATCTTCACGCCGGACCCTTGCGGCGGCTTGCCGCCGAGCTCGGCAGCCGGGTGAGGACGATCGTTTCGAACCGTGAGACCGTCGAGGAGCATGTGATGACCTCGGATGTCGTGGTCGGCGCAGTGCTCCTGCCGGGCGCGCGCGCGGCACGTCTCGTGACGCGCCAGATGCTCGCTCGCATGCGTCGTGGCGCAGTGCTCGTCGACGTTTCGATCGACCAGGGCGGGTGCTTCGAGACCTCGCGGCCCACGACCCACGCCGATCCGGTGTACGTCGTGGACGGCATCACGCACTATTGCGTCGCCAACATGCCGGGCGCGGTGCCGCACACCGCAACCTACGCATTGAACAACGCCACGCTGCCGTACGCGCTCGCCATTGCCGACCAAGGATGGCGCTCCGCGCTGGAGCGCGATCCGCATTTGCGCAACGGTTTGAACGTCTGCGCGGGCCGCATCACGAACGCCGCGGTGGCCGACGCGCTGGGCCTGCCGTTCGTCGATCCGGACGGCGCGCTTCGTGCCTGAGACGGGCGGGGAAAGGAGCGACATGGAGCGATTGGGATTCGTCGGCCTGGGCGTGATGGGGGAGCCCATGTGCCGCAACCTCGCGAGGAAGGGCGGCACGCCGGTTATCGGGTACGACGTCGCGCCGGAACCGCTTGAGCGTCTCGCCATAGACGGAGTGCACGCGGCGCGATCTCCCGCAGAAGCGCTCGAGCAGGCTTCCGTGCTCTTCCTTTCGCTGCCGAGCGGCGCTCAGGTCCAAGCCGTGTGCGAAGGCCAGGGCGGGCTGCTCGCACAAGCCAAGCCCGGACAGACCATCGTGGATCTCGGCACCTCCCCGGTCGCACTCGCACGCTCGCTCGCGGAGCGGTTCAGCGAGCGGGGTGCGGCGTTCGCCGACGCGCCGGTTGCACGCACGCGCGAGGCCGCCATCGCCGGGACGCTGTCGATCATGGTGGGCGCGAACGATGCGACGTTCCAGCGAATTGCCCCTCTGCTTGCGACCATGGCCACCGAGGTGACGCACTGTGGCGGCGTTGGCGCTGGACAGCTCGTGAAGATCATGAACAACATGGTGCTCGCTCAGACGGTGATCGCGCTCGCCGAAGCGCTGTCCGCGGCGCGGCGCAGCGGCGTGGACGGCAAGGTTCTTTTCGAGACGCTGGCCAAGGGGTCCGCGGACAGCTTCGCCCTGCGCAACCACGGCATGAAGGCGATGCTGCCGGGCGCGTTTCCCGAGCGTGCCTTCTCGACGGAGTACATGCTGAAGGATCTGCAATACGCGCTGGATCTCGCGAGCGATGCGGGCGTCGCGATGCGCGGCGCACGCAATGCCCGCTCCATGCTCGAGGAGACGATCGCCGCGGGGCACGGCAAGGCCTATTGGCCGGTCGTCTGCAAGATCGTCGACCGCGATTGAGCACGGTCAGCAGCGCGTCCTTCGCGTAGAATCCGCGCTTTCGCGCGGCACCCTTCCGACCACGGCATGATCCGCACTCGCTTCGCACCCAGTCCGACCGGCTACCTCCATATCGGGGGCGCGCGCACCGCGCTCTACTCCTGGGCCTACGCCCGCCGGCAGGGCGGCAAGTTCTTCCTGCGCATCGAGGACACCGATCTCGAGCGCTCGACGGAGGCGTCCGTGCAGGCCATTCTCGACAGCATGGCGTGGCTCGCGCTCGATAGCGATCGCGACTTCCATTCCGCGGACGGCATGCCGATGCGGCAGATGCAGCGGCTCGCGCGCTACCGCGAAGTGGCTGATCAGCTGATCCGCGCGGGCAGGGCCTATCCCTGCTACGCGTCACGCGAGGAGCTCGACGCCATGCGCGAGGCACAACGCGCGCGTGGCGAGAAGCCGCGCTACGACGGCCGCTGGCGCCCCGAGCATGCGCGCGGCAAGGCACCGCCCGCCGGGGTGGAGCCGGTCATCCGGTTCCGCAATCCGGACGACGGCATGGTCGGATGGGCGGATCTCGTGAAAGGATCGATCGAGATCGCGAACGCCGAGCTCGACGATCTGGTCATCCTGCGCGCCGATGGCGTCCCGACCTACAACTTCGGCGTGGTGGTGGACGATCTTGACATGCAGATCACGCACGTGATCCGCGGCGACGATCACGTGAACAATACGCCGCGGCAGATCAACATCTACGAGGCCCTGGGGGCGCCGCTGCCGAGTTTCGCGCACGTGCCCATGATCCTCGGCGCGGACGGCGAGCGCCTTTCCAAGCGTCACGGCGCCGTGAGCGTCACGCAGTACCGCGAGGAGGGCTACCTCGCCGATGCGCTGGTGAATTTCCTCGCGCGGCTGGGCTGGTCGCACGGCGACGACGAGATCTTTTCCCGGGAACAGTTCGTCGGGTGGTTCGACCTCGCGCACGTCAGCCGATCGGCCGCGCAGTTCAACCCCGAGAAGCTCGCCTGGCTGAACGGGCAATACATCAAGGCCGCGGCACCGGAAACACTGGTGCCGGAAGTCGCGGCGCACGTCGAGGCGAACGGAGGAACGATCGCAGGGGGCCCGCCGCTCGCCAACGTCGTTGCGCTGCTCAAGGATCGCGCCCTGACACTTGCCGAGCTCGCTGACAACGCCATGCTGTTCTACGGGGATATCCATCCGTCCGACGAGCTGCTTGCCCAGCATCTCACCGCGGATTCCCGACCGGCGCTGACCGAGCTGGCGGGCGTGTTTGCAGCGCTGGAAGAGTGGCGCGAGGAGGCCATCGCAGCGGCTTTCGACAGCGTCCTGAAGAAGCACCAGCTCAAGATGCCGAAGCTCGCAATGCCCGTGCGCGCGGTCGTCTTCGGGCAGACCCAGACGCCGTCGCTCTATCCCGTGCTTGCGCTGGCGGGCCGTGAGCGGGTGGTCGGCCGCCTGCAACGCTACGCCGCGTAGGCTTCCTTTACGGTCTCCTTGCGCGCCGGTATAATCTCGCGCTCGCGGTTGGGGGTATAGCTCAGCTGGGAGAGCGCTTGCATGGCATGCAAGAGGTCAGCGGTTCGATCCCGCTTACCTCCACCAGCCTACCTTTCGGGGCTCTGACCTTGGCGGAGCCCCGCAGCCGTCCGGAAGTCCCCATCGTCTAGAGGCCTAGGACATCGCCCTTTCACGGCGCAAACCGGGGTTCGAATCCCCGTGGGGACGCCACACCCGGTTCTAAACCGAATCGGGCTAGTAGCTTAAACACGTTCAGCAGGTTACGCGCGACCCGCGCGGCGGTCGCGGAGTTATTGCTCGATCGGTACGAAGCCCTACTTCGACCAGGCTGGGGAGAAGCCGAATTCCAGCGACTTGGCGGAAGTTTGGCTCGAAGAAAGGTCATGCGCTTGGCGCGCTCGTGCGTGCCGCTCTCGGAGGCGGCGAACTGTCGGGGCTGGAGTCGGCAGTTGTGCGCCGGCTCGAGGAGTACGTCGTTTGGGCTGGCAAATACACGGTGCCGATGAAGGCAGAATTGCTTTTCAACGATGAGACTATGAGCGCGCTCAGGCAGGCACCTGCGGACCAACGCAGGATCATCCGCGGCCTGTTTGGTCGCCTTGCAAAGCGCGCCGCGGGTTAGCACGCGTCTATCGGCGACCTCCTGCTCCCACCACCCGCACGGGAACACGACCACGGGTGCTTCGCGCACCATAGGTGAACCCGTCGGCTGTCTTTCGCCTTCCTTGGGCATGCACGGTGTACGAGGAATTTTCCAAATCTGCGGCCTGTTTACACCCGGTTCGCACTGCTATTCTCGTTGACCTGGCTCGACCGTGGGGGGAACCATGAAATCCATCCTGATCATTTGCCTCGCGTTGGCAATCGTCGGTTGCGCGTCGGCTCTCGGGCCGGGCTCCGTGAGCCTGGGAGAGTCACCGGATGCGGTGCGTGCGAAGTCCGGCCGGCCCGCCGCTGAGCGTAGGCTGCCCTCGGGGCAAAACGCGTGGTACTACACGACGGCGCCGTCCGGATACTTCACGTGGCGGGTCGTCTTCGGGGCCGACGGACGCGTCAGCGAGTACGCTCAGGTGCTCACCCGCCAGAATTTCTACGCGTTGCCGAATGGCGCGAGTCGCGACGTGGTCCTCGATCGGCTAGGTCCGCCCATGGAGCGCATGACGTTCGCGCGCTCCGACACCGAGACCTGGACCTATCGCTGGCTGGACGGCACCTTCCAAATGCTCGCCAACCTCACTTTCGGCGCTAGCGGGTTCGAGCAGGTTTCGCTGATCCACGATCCGGCCTTTTCAGGCGTCGGAAGGTGAAGTTTGGATACAAGCGCGATCGTTACGGCCGCGACAATTTATGTCAGCGTGACTTGCTGAGGGTGCTGCGGACCGACGCCAGCTCGGCGGGCTTCAGCATCTGGCCGTTCACCGTGGCCTGCATCAGCTGGAGCTCGCCAGCATCGCCCACGGCGAAGGTGCACTCCGCCGTGCCCTCGGCCGGGAGGTTCATCCCGTCCATCCCCTCGTACTCGATCTCGACGCTTCCCTCGGAGGTCTGCCTGGGGTGACCCTTGACCCCGACCGGGCGCTGGAGACCCAGATGCACCCGCACCGCTTCGGCGCAGGCCGCAGCGGGCTCGCTCGTCTGGTCTGCACAGGCGAGCAGGCTCACCGCGACTGCGAGCAGGATCATCGACCTCATGCCTTCCTCCTGGTTCTAGGGGCTGGCGACAATGACTCGCGCCGGGCCCGGTTGACCGCTCGCGCGTTAGCGATCAAAGTTTGACGTTAGCGCTCGAACGTTTTCACTTTTTAACTTCAACTTCGAGGAGGTAATTGTGCACCTGACGTCATGGACGCGGGGGATATCCAGCCTCCTGCTCCTGCTTCCGTTCACGGTCGGAGCCGCGGCAAACGACGCTGCACCGGTGGTGACGATCGTCGAAGGCAGGAGCACGCTCGCCTCGGGCCTCCACGGATACATTGCTGTCCCCGGGATGCAGCTGCGCCAGTGCGAGATCGTGCAGACGGGGCCGCAGAGCCTGGTGCAGGTCGAGTTCCCGGATGGAAGCCGAATCGAGCTAGGGCCCGACTCGCGCTTTCTTTCGGACGTGCCGACTCCCGTCGGCTCGGCGCGGGCAATCGGGCCCTACTTCCTGGGTTCCGGTTGGCTCAAGCTAACGGTGGCGAAGCGGGACAACGCACCCCCGTACCGCATCAATACGCCCTACTTCGACCTGGTGATGAACTCGGGTGTCGCGGTGCTGAATGTCGCGGACGGCGGACGATTCTTCATCGAGCAGGGCAGTGCCCTCGCGCTGGATGCGTCAGGAGCCCGTGGCGGGGGAGCTGGAACGAGCGTCGCCGCCAACCAGACTTACTCGCGCAAGTCGGCGGAATCGAGGCCCGGCGTGGTGAACCGCGCCGATCCGGCATTCGTCAAGAGCATGCCGCCGTCGTTTCGGGACACGTTGCCCGCCATGTATGCGAAGGTCAAGGGGCGCACTGCGCAGCTCAAACCGGCGCCGGATTACGACTACGCGGCAGTCTCGGCGTGGTTGAACACGCATCCCGAGCTGCATCCGTGCATTGCCGGCGATCTGGTTCGCAGTGTGCAGGAAATGCTGAAGCGTGAGGGGCTCGACGTCGGACCCATCGACGGTATTCTGGGGCCCCGCACCGCGGCCGCGCTGCGGGAGTTTCAACAGCAGCACGGGCTCGCTCGGTCCGGCGAGCCGGACGAGGCAACGCTGAAGGAACTCAGCAAGCGCTAGGCGGAGGACTGCCTGCAAGGCTGTCCGTCTTCGAGCGGAAGTAAACGGCGCGCTCGCGGTCGTAGTCAAACGCCGTGATTAGATATTGCGTGCCCTTCGGCTTCTGGGGCAGATCGGCAAGGCGGGTACGAGGCACGTCGGTGTGGCCCAGAACATGGCACAGACCCTCGACCTTCCTCCACGTCCGATAACGGGAGCCCAATTCGAAGAAGCGGCTCAGCCGTGCGTACCAGGTTTCCTGGAAGAAGCTGCGCCGCCTCTCCTCACGGTTGAAGAAATCCGAAGATCTGCCCGGGCGTGAAATTACAGAAGCGCTGCGATCACGATCGAGCCGCCAGAGTTGCCCGCGACTAATTTGAACTCCTTGAGGATCTCGGTCCCCGGTTTGTCGTAGATCTCGACGAGGGCATTTGCCTGTATCAACGACCAAGGTCCGCCGCCAGGTCCAGAGTACGAGTGGCGGCGTCGGGTAGATAGCCGATTTCGCGTCGCTCCGCTTTACAGTTCGATACCAGTAGCGGAGTACATGCCCACCCAGGTTACTGATTGGGTTGCTTCTAAGCTTGTCGGTGTGATTCTTGCGTCATCGATGACCTTGGTATGAAGTGACTTTGGCAGCGACGGGGGGTGTCATGCCTATACGGAGCATTTCAGCGAAGGCCATCCTCACGGTGCTGCTTGCCGGCTCGGCGTCCACGAGTTTCGCGATGCCAATGGAGCTCTTCTTCTCCGAATATATCGAGGGCTCCAGCAATAATAAGGCGCTTGAAATCTACAATGGCACCGGAGCACCGGTAGATCTTCTTGCCGGCGGCTACAGCGTGCAGATGTTCTTCAATGGCAACATGAGTGCCGGGCTCACCATTAATCTCTCAGGCACGGTCGCCTCGGGGGATGTCTTTGTCCTGGCGCAGTCGTCGGCCGATCCAGCCATCCTGGCACAGGCAGATCAGACTAACGGCGCAGGTTGGTTCAATGGCGACGACGCAGTTGTGCTTCAGAAGGGGGCCACGAGGGTTGACGTGATCGGGCAGATAGGGACCGACCCGGGCTCGCAGTGGGGCACAGGGCTGACCAGCACCCAAGACAATACGCTGCGCCGGAAAAGCAGCGTCCTCACCGGGGATCCCGACGGGAGCAATGCCTTCGACCCTTCGGTAGAGTGGGACGGCTTTGCCCAAAACGACTTTAGTGGACTTGGCGCTCACTCAACGCAAACCCCGCCGCTGATCAACGAATTCTCGGTCTCAACAACCGGCCTCGACGTTGAGTACATCGAGATTTGGGGTCAGCCCAACTCTGATTACAGCGCCTACTCGATCCTCGAGATCGAGGGTGATGGGAGCGTGGCTGGTGTCATTGACGAAGTAATTCCCGTTGGCACGACGAACGGCTTGAGCCTCTGGACAATGAGCCTCGCGGCCAACAGCCTCGAGAATGGCACCCTCAGTCTTCTCCTTGTCCGTGACTTCACCGGGTCTTTGGGTGACGATCTCGACACGGATAACGATGGCGTTTTGGATTCCATCCCCTGGAGTTTGATCGCCGATGGGGTCGGAATATTCGACGGTGGAGCCGGTGACAGGAACTATGCAATGCCGGTGCTCGGGCCTAACTACGATGGCATTTCTTCATTTGCTCCAGGCGGAGCCTCTCGCATCCCTAACGGCGTCGATACAGACAGCGCATCCGATTGGGTGCGCAACGATTTCGACCTGGCAGGAATACCGGGCTTCATTGGCACGCTTACGAATGGGGAGGCATTGAATACACCTGGTGCGCTAAACACACTGGACAATAGCGTGCCTGAACCCGCCACCCTCGCGCTCCTCGGTGTCGCTCTTGCCGGTCTCGGCTTCTCTCGCCGCCGCGAGCTGCGCTGAGTGGAACGCACTGCATAAGAAGCCCGCCGCGTGCTGGCTTTCTTGTTATTTTGTCGACACCTCACGGCTGATTCGGTAGCAAGGTCAGCAGTTCGAGCTTTTTTCCCAAGCGATTAACAAGATTTGACAGTCGTCTGTGAACCGAGGCGGTACGCTTCTCCGAGTGCTATGCGCGGTAGGAGAGGAGCATGGACGGGGAAGTGCTGGAGCAAATGCTGCGCGAGGGGAAGATAACGGCGGAGGACCTACTACGACAGACTGCCGCCGAGCGGGTTGACAGCGTCACGGAGATGTTGCTGCGCTACCTGCCATACGACGAAGTACGCCGCGCCCTCCACGAACGGATTGGGGGCGCGCCACGTGCCGACTACATGATTCTAAGGGCGGCGTACTTCAAACACTGCGACCGATTGACTAGAGAGCGAAGGCCGAGCTGGCCGCCCCCGGCGGGAACTGCCTGAGGAATTCCCGCCAGGGGGTCGCCAGCGACGCGTCGGGTCAAACCGCTCGCGGGGGTGAATCTTTACGTTTCGCAAATCACGGCGACGCGCCGCGCGAGCAGACCCGCACCGCCAGCGTGCCGCGCGTGAAAAGCCCTCCGCGTGGGGGCTTTCTCTACCCGGTCTGCACAGCGCACAGCTGCCCGGCCGATTAAGAACTAATTAGCAATTCCTTAGACATCATTTAGGAACGCGCACCCCCGCGCTTTCCTATGCTCCCACCCCATGCAATCCACGCTGCATGGGGATCAGGAGACGAGAAACGGTTCGCGCCGAAAGCCCGGCACGAGCATGGAGCGGGTCGCCCGCTTCTCCCTCGTGATCGCGGCGTTCGTCGGCACGGCTGTCGCAGCTGACCAAGGCTCCGCGGTGCCCGGGCGCTTGAGCGACACCGGCCTCTATATCGCCGGATCGCAGGTGGTGCGTTCCGAGAACGTTTCGTACTCTCCGCAGTACCTCCTGTGGTCGGACGGCACGACCAAGCGGCGCCGGCTCTATCTCCCACCTGGCGCGTCGATTGACGCATCGCGCCCCGACGTCTGGGTGTTCCCGCCGGGCACGCGACTTTGGAAGGAGTTTAGCCACGCGCGGCCAGTCGAGACGGTGCGCACCTTTACCGACACGATCCGCACCGGCCGACACATGGGTCGCGGTCGCCCAGTCCTGCCGCCGATGCCCATCCGCATGTACAAGCACTTCACCGATCCGGACCTGGAAGCGATCTTCGCCTACCTGCAGTCCATTCCGGCGGTGAAGAACCGTGTTCCGGAGCCGCTGCCCCCGGCCGCGGCCGCGAATTGAGCCACCCCTCCCTGGAGACGATGCAAATGAGCAACATAGTCATGGAAGCAGAACAATCCCTAACCGGCGAGAGCATGGGCAACAAGACCCGCGCTGCCGACACCGCTCCGCCGGCGCCACGCCCGGATCCGTACACAGCCGTTCACAAGGGGCTGCGCACGCTGATGGGTGAGACGCTCGCCGCGGTAGGCCGGATGGACGTCGACGATTACGCCGAGGTCGCGGAGGTGCTCGCGCAGGTGCGGGGACTTCTGTTCATGTGCCGCGATCATCTCGGGCACGAGAACCGCCACCTCCACACTGCGATGGAGGCGCGCAGTCCCGGCTCGGCCCGCACGACGGTGGCGGATCACGCTGACCATGAGCGCGCGTTCGTGGCGCTCGAGGCGGACGTGCAGGCGCTCGAGGGCGCCGTCGCCGCGCGCCGCGCCGCAGCGGCGCTGCACCTCTACCGGCAGCTGGCGGTGTTCGTCGGCGAGAACTTTCTGCACATGCA
>JAJDOG010000019.1 GCA_022340285.1 Betaproteobacteria bacterium | reverse complement strand
GTGCATTGGCTGCGCATGCCGCTGCCGTTCGTGCTCAACCACATCAATCTGTGGTTGCTGGAGGACGATGCCGGCTGGGTCATCGTCGACTGCGGAGTCGCCACCGACGAAACCCGCGCACTATGGGACCGCATCCTGGTGGAGCGGACGGGCGGCGGGCACGTCTCGAGACTGCTCGTGACCCACTGCCATCCGGACCACGCGGGCAACGCGGGGTGGCTCAGCGAACGGCTGGATGCGCCGCTCTGGATGTCGCAAGCCGAATACCTCACCGCGCACGCCTGGCGTGACGACACCGCGGGGTACACGCACGCGGGCTGGATCGCTTTCGCGCGCGCGAACGGCCTCGACGAAGCACAGATCGCGAGCCTCGAAGTCCGCGGCAGCCGGTACAAGCGCATGGTGCCGGACTTTCCGCGGAGCTATCACCGCATCATGGACGGCGACCAGTTCGTGATCGGCGGCCGCACGTGGCGAGTGGTGATGGGCTACGGGCACGCGCCCGAGCATGCGTCGCTCCACTGCGCCGAGCTCGACGTCTTCATCTCGGGCGACATGCTGCTGCCGAGGATCTCCACGAACATCAGCGTGTCGTCGGTGACACCCGCCGACGATCCCCTCGGCCAGTTCCTCGATTCGATTGCAGGGTACCGGAGCATCCTCTCGGAGCGCACGCTGGTGCTTCCCTCGCACGGACTGCCCTTTCGCGGCGCGCACGAGCGCATCACTCAGCTGGAGGAGCATCACCGGATCCGGCTCGCGGAGCTCGAGGAAGCGTGCGTCGAGCCGCGCTCGGCGGCCGAGTTGATCGGCACGATGTTCCGGCGCAAGCTCGATCCGTTCCAGACTTTCCTTGCGCTGGGCGAAACCCTCGCGCATCTCAACTACCTCGCCCGCAGGGGCGTGCTGACCCGCGCCACGGGCGCGGACGGTGTGGTGCGGTTCGCCGCTCCCGCCTGACCCGACGACGGAGGCCGCTCGAATGTCCGCAAAACCCGAACAGATCATCCAGGCACCCGATCCGGACGAGATGGCGCGGATATTCGCCGAAGTCGCCGGCCGCTCGAGCAATATGCTCGGCGAGTTTCTCAAGCGCCATCCCTCCGAGAACGGCGTCACTTTCAAGGACGAGCTCGGTCTCGCCAAGGCCTACATGGACCTCTGGTCGCGGATGCTCGCCAATCCGTATCAGCTCGCGCAGGCCCAGATGAACATGTTCTGGGACTACACGAGACTCATGCAGGGAACGTGGCTGAAGATGCTCGGACAGCAGGTCGAGCCGGTGGCCGCGCCCGCGAAGAGCGACGCGCGCTTCAAGGACGAGGAATGGGAAAGCCACTTCCTCTTCGATTTCGTGAAACAGTCCTACCTGATCGCCGCGCGCCATATCCACGAAGCGGTCTCCAACACTGAAGGCCTGGCCGACGACTCCAAGAAGAAGGTCGACTTCTTCACCCGCCAGTACATCGACGCGCTGTCGCCCTCCAACTTCGCCCTCACGAATCCGCAGGTGCTGCGCGAAATCTGGAAGACCGGCGGCACCAACCTCGTGAAGGGGCTCAACAACCTGCTCCAGGACCTCGAGGAGGGTGACGGCCAGCTGCGCATCAAGATGACCGACGCGAAAGCGTTCAAGGTCGGCCACAACGTCGCCACCACGCCCGGCAAGGTGATCTATCAGACCGATCTCATGCAGCTCATCCAGTACGACCCGACCACCAAGGAAGTGCTCAAGCGGCCGCTCCTGATCATTCCGCCGTGGATCAACAAGTTCTACATCCTCGACCTGCGCGAGAAGAACTCGTTCATCCGCTGGGCGGTGAGCCAGGGCCACACGGTGTTCGTGATCTCCTGGGTGAATCCCGACAAGCGGCACGCCGACAAGGAATTCGCCGACTACATGTTCGAAGGCCCGCTCGCGGCGCTCGACGCGATCGAGCAGGCGACCGGCGAGAAGGAGATCAACGCCATCGGGTACTGCCTGGGCGGGACGCTGCTCGGCGCCACGCTGGGGTACATGGCGGCCAAGAAGGACAAGCGCATTGCCACGGCGACGTTTTTCGTCGCGCTGCTCGATTTCTCGATCCCGGGCGAGCTCGGCGTCTTCATCGACGAGGAGCAGGTGGCCAATCTCGAGAAGAAGATGAACGAGCGTGGCTATCTCGAGGGCTCCGAGATGGCGGGGACGTTCAACATGCTGCGCTCGAACGACCTGATCTGGTCGTTCGTCGTGAACAACTACCTGATGGGCAAGGAGCCGTTCCCGTTCGACCTGCTCTACTGGAATTCCGATTCCACTCGCATGCCGGCCAAGATGCACAGCTACTACCTGCGCAATATGTACATGAAGAACCTGTTGCGGGTGCCCGGCGGCATCGAGCTTGGCGGCGTGCCGATCGATCTCTCGAAGGTCAAGGTGCCGGCGTATTTCATCTCGACGGCCGAGGATCACATCGCGCCGTGGAAGTCGACCTTCAAGGGCGCCCAGGCACTGGGTGGCGAGGTGCGCTTTGTGCTCGGCGGTTCGGGGCACATCGCGGGACTCGTGAACCCGCCGGCGGCCAACAAGTACTGCTACTGGACCAATCCCGACATGACCGAGGCGCCGGAAGCATGGCAGGACGACGCCGAGCGCCACGAGGGGTCATGGTGGAGCGACTGGCATGGCTGGATCTCCGCGCTCGACACGAGCGAGCGGGTGCCGGCCCGTGTTCCGGGTGATGGCAAGTTGAAGCCGATCGAGGACGCGCCGGGCTCGTACGTCGCGGTGCGGCTCGACGCGGCGAAGAAGAAAAAGAAGGCGCACTGAACGGTGGTTGCTGGAGTTTTCCCCTCCTTTCCAAGGAGGGGTGGCCCCGAAGGGACCGGGGTGGTTACAGCACTGATCGAAGCCGCAACCACCCCCCCCCCTGCGGGCGGACCCCTCCTTGAAAAGGAGGGGAAAGACAAACAAGACATCCATGCAAAACAAGCCGAAAGTCGTCATCCTCGGCACCGGCGGCACGATCGCCGGCGCGGGATCCAGCGCGACGAACGTCACCGGTTACCGACCCTCTGTCATCGGTGTCGAGGAGCTCGTGACCGCCGTGCCGAAGCTCGGCGAGATCGCGGAGCTCGAGGCGCAGCAGCTCTTTCAGGTCGCGAGCTATCTGCTCGAGACGTCGCACTGGCTGAAGATTGCCCGGGCCGCGACCGAAGCGCTTGCGAGGAGCGACGTGAGCGGCGTGGTCATCACGCACGGCACCGACACGCTCGAGGAGACCGCGTACTTCCTGCATCTCACGGTGCGCAGCGAGAAGCCCGTGGTCGTCACCGGCGCCATGCGTCCCGCTACCGCGCTGTCGGCTGACGGGCCGATGAATCTCTACAACGCCGTGAGCCTCGCGGCGAGCGCGGAGTCCGCGGGCAAGGGCGTGCTCGTCGCGATGAACGATCGCATCGCGTGCGCTCGCGACGTCACGAAGACCCACACCAGCGGTCTCGAGACCTTTCGCTCGACCGAATACGGGAACCTCGGACAGATGGAGAACGGCGTTCCGCGGTTCTACCGGGTGCCGCTGCGCCGGCACACCGCTTTCGCGGAGTTTGCCGTCGCCGGCCTGGACGACCTGCCGCGCGTCGAGATCGTCACGGGTTACGTCGGAGCGACCGGTGCGCCGATCGCCGCGGCGGTGGCCGACGGCGCGTCGGGGATCGTCTATGCGGGAACCGGCGCGGGGAATTTCACCACCGCGGCGCGCGAAGCACTGGTGGCGGCGCGTCGCAGCGGCGCTGTGGTGGTGCGGGCGTCGCGTATTGCCGCCGGTGCGGTGACCCGCAACACCGGACACGTCGACGACGATGCGCTCGACTTCGTGGTGGCTGACGACCTGAGTCCGCAAAAGGCGCGCATTCTGCTGATGCTCGGGCTTACGCGAACCCGCGACACGCGCGAGCTGCAGCGCATGTTCCGGACTTATTGAATCAGCTCGCGACGCGCCGTCATTTCCGCTTTCGGGCGTCGCGGCCGTCTTCCGGCCAGTAGTGGTCGGCGGTCTGATCGTAGGGCGGGAAATAGAAGCGCTTGGCCGGAACGACGAGCTCCGCGTAGTTCTTCTGCGACTCCCACACTTTCCGGAAGAAGGGGTTCCGCTCGGCCTCGCGCTCCGCCATCCTGTCCCAGGTCTTCAGGAACTGCTCCAGCACGTCGGGCGGCGTGCGCATGAGCCGCACGCCATATCTCTCGCGGAGCTCCTTCAGCGCGTCGGCATTCTCTTTCTGCCACTTCACCCACCAGATCAGGAACGTTTCGTTGGCGGCACTCCGGATGATGGCCCGCTGCTGGGGGGAGAGCGATTGCCACACCGCGCCGTTCATGAACAGGCCGCCCACTGCCACCGACTCGTGCACGCTGGGGGCATAGAGATATTTCCACACGTTTTGAAGACCGAGGCGCAGGTCCTCGACGCCGCCGAACCACTCCGCGCAGTCGATCGCGTCGCTTTGCCCCGCCGCGACAATCTCGCCGCCGGGCATTTCCACGACCGTCAGGCCCAGCTCCCGCCACACGTCGGCGGCGATACCGGTCTGGCGGCACTTCAGCTTCTTCAGGTCGGCGAAATTCCGGAACGGCTTCTTGAACCAGCCAAAGGCCTGTGGACCGGCCGGCAGCATCGGGATCGGGATGACATCGAGCTTCAGCACGTCCCGGAAGAACTCCTGGTAGAGCTCGCGCCCGCCGCCCTCGTGCAGCCATCCCACGTAGTCGATGAAGTCCATGCCGTGCGTGCCGCCCGGACCGCCCGTGAAGAGCAGGGCGGTCATGTCGCGGCCGCGCAAATAGCCTGTCCACGAGTGCGCGCCATCGATCACTTTCCGATGCGCGGCGTCGATCGCCTCGGGTGCGGGCACTATCTGTCCGTCCGGCAGCGTTTCGATGCGGAGGGATCCACCGGAGAGCGTCTCGACGCGACGCGCCCAGTCCGTGAGGTCCTCGTACAACGTCAGCGACTCCGGCCAGCTCGCCTGGATCCTCAAGACCCGCGGCCCGGCCGCCACCGCCGACCCCGGCGCGACCAGCGCCATGGACACGGCCGCTACCGCCGCAAAAACCGAAAGCCGGGCTTTCATGGAACTCGCGAACACGTGAATGCTCAGGTCGGAAGATTGCGCGGTTTGCGTGGTGCGCGGGAGGCAAGGCGATCATACAGCCAGTTCGGCGCGGCACGCAGCCCCCATGACGCCACACGCATCGGCCAGGGAACAGTCGCCAGGCTGCGACCTGCATCGATCGCCCGCGCGATGCGCCGCGCGCCGGCGTCCGCGGCGAGCAGAAACGGCATGCGATACGGATTGACGCGCGTCATGGGCGTGTCGATGTAGCCCGGGCAGATGGTGACCACCTTCACGCCCGAACCGCGGAGTTCCACGCGCAGGCTCTCGAGCCAGGTGATGACTGCGGACTTCGACGCCGAATAGGCGCCTCCGCCCGGCAGACCGCGCCAGCCGGCCATGCTCGCGATGCCGACGAGCGTTCCGCGACCGCGATCCATCATGGGGGCGACGAAGGGTTGCAGCGTCGCCGCGAGGCCGAAGACGTTGGTGCGCAGGGTGCGCTCGAGCACGGCGAGATCTTCCGGTTCGCTTCCGAGCGTGCCCACTGAGATGCCCGCGCCGGCGATCACCACATCCGGGAGACCGCGCTCTGCGCAGAAATCGGCCGCGCTCTGCCGCATAAATTCCGAATCGCCGACGTCGCCAGCACGGAACCAGGCCGCGGAGCCCAGCTCGGCGGCGAGTTCGCGCAGCGTCTCGTGGCGCCGCGCCACGAGGCCGACGTTCGCCCCTTGCGCCGCATAACGTCGTGCCAGCGCGGCGCCGATGCCGCTCGAGGCGCCGCTGATGAAAACGCTATGCACCCCTCACTTTTTCGCCATCTCCTTGCGCGACTGCGCAATGAGCGAGTCGGTGATCGCCAGCATGCGCGCGGCCGATTGGCCCGGGACGAGATACTTCCCGTTCACCATCAATGCGGGCACGCCCTCGAGTGCTGCGGCCTGCGAGATCTGCTGGGCGCGCTTGAGCTTGCTCTCCACACTGAAGGATCGATACGCCGCGGAGAACTTCTTGGTGTCCACGCCCTTGCTGTCGAGCCATTCGAGGAGCGCGCGTTCGTTGGTGATCCGCAGCCGGTCCTGATGGATGGCGTTGAAAAGGGGGGTGTGAAGCTTCTCGACCAGCCCCATCGACTCGAGCGTGTAGTACACGCGTGCCGCGGTTTCCCAGACCCGGTTCAACGGCGCCGGGATGCGTTTGAATTCCACGTCCTTCGGCAGTGCCTTGACCCAGCTTTCAAGAGACGGATCGAACTCGTAGCAGTGCGGGCAGCCGTACCAGAAGAACTCGACGACCTCGACCCGGGCAGGATTGTCGGTCTGGATCGGTTGCTTGATCACCATGTAGTCCACGCCTTCCTGGAACGTCTGCGCGTGCGCGGCAGGGCCGGCAGCGGCAAACGCGAGAGCGAGGACGAAAAGGACGCGCTTCACCATGCATTTCTCCTGGTTAATTCTTCAATCTGACCATCTGCGCTTCCACCCCGTTCTGCGCGAGGGTCTGGCGGACGCGATCAATGTCGCCGAGCCGCGCGTACGGACCGAGACGCACCCGATACCAGGTGCCGCGGTCCGGCAGGTTCGCCGGCTCCACGCTTGCCTGCAGTCCGAGCAGTGCGAGCTTGGCCTTGAGGTTGTCGGCTTCGGCGGGATTCTGAAACGAGCCGGCCTGGATGAAGTAGGTGTCTTTCGGGAGGCTTCCCGCCTTGCCAACGTCCTTCGCCGCGGCGCGCAGCTCGCGCTCGCTCACCGGGACTTCCTGCCCGGGCAGGATCTTGTAGAAATCGAACCGCGGCCGCTCCGGCGCTTTCGGGACGCCGGGCGCCTGAGCCTCGGCGAGGTTGGCTGCCGCCTTTGCGGGCGCCGAGCGCTCGGTCTGGTGCGTCCTGTCCACGAAGGGCGCCGGGGACTTGGTCATGTATACCGCGATCGCCGCGGCGATGCCGATGCCGAGTAGCAGCCCGACGAAGATCCCGATCAGCGTGCCGCCCACGGCGCTCTTTCGCGCGGGTTTGCCTCGTGGTTTGTAATCCTTCATCGAAGCCCGTTCACATTTTCTCGGGAGCGGTGACTCCCAGTAGGCCGAGCCCGTTTCGCAGCACCTGACGGGTCGCGACAATCAACGCAAGACGCCCGCGGCGCGTTGGCGCCTCGGGCACGAGGATACGGTCGGAATTATAGTAACTGTGGAATTCGCCCGCTAATTCGCGGAGATAGAAGGCGAGTTGATGCGGGGCGTATTCCCGTGCGGCGGTCTCGAGGACATCCGGGTAATCGCCGAGCCGCTGCATGAGATGCAGCTCGCGCTGCGAATCCGTCGCTGCCAGGTCCGCGGTTTCGAGATCGCGCGCGTCGTCCGGATACTGCGCCTGCCATTGCTCGAGCACCGAGCAGATACGGGCGTGCGCGTACTGCACGTAATACACGGGATTGTCCTCCGACTGGGACTTGGCCAGGTCGACGTCGAACGCAAACTCGCTGTCGGCGCGGCGCGATACGAGGAAGAAACGCACCGCGTCGCGCCCGACCTCGTCGATCAGGTCGCGCAACGTCACATAGCTGCCGGCGCGCTTCGAGATCTTCACTTCCTCGCCGCCCTTCATGACCGTGACCATCTTGTGCAGCACGTAGTCGGGGTATCCCGGGGGAATGCCGATCGAAAGCGCCTGCAAGCCGGCCCGCACTCGGGTCACCGTGCTGTGATGGTCGGAGCCCTGCACGTTGACCGCCCGCTTGAAGCTGCGTTCCCACTTTGTGACGTGATAGGCGACATCCGGCACGAAATAGGTGTAGGCGCCGTCGGACTTGCGCATGACGCGGTCCTTGTCGTCGCCGAATTCGGTGGTCTTCAGCCACAGCGCCCCGTCGTGTTCGTAGGTCGTTCCCGTTGCGGCGAGCGCCTCCACGACCGCCGCCACCCGGCCATCGGCGTAGAGGGAGGATTCGAGGTAATAGTTGTCGAACACCACGCCGAACGCGCGCAGATCTTCGTCCTGCTCGCGCCGGAGCTCGGCGACCGCGAACTTCCGCACCGCCTCGAGATCGTCGGGGTTGCCGTCCGCGGCAACGTACTTCGCGGCGATCTCGCGGATGTACTCGCCGTGATAGCCGTCTTCGGGAAATACGGCATCCTCGCCGCGCGCCTCGAGCGCGCGCGCGCGCATCGACGCTGTGAGATTGGCGATCTGCTGGCCGGCATCGTTGTAGTAGAACTCGCGCGTCACCTCCCAGCCCTGCGAGGCGAGAATCGCCGCGATCGCCTCGCCGAGCGCCGCTTGCCGCCCGTGTCCGACATGCAACGGGCCCGTCGGATTCGCGGAGACGAACTCAATCATGACCTTGTTGCCCATTCCGCGATTGTTGCGGCCGTAGGCGTCGCCGGCGCGCAGGATGGTTCGCACGACGTGCTGCTTCGCTTCGGGCCGGAGGTAGATATTGATGAAGCCCGGACCGGCGACTTCCATGCGCTCCACCCACTCCGATTCCGGGACCGCGCCGATCAGCTCATGGGCGATCTGCTGCGGCGCCCGCTTGAGCAGTCGCGTGAGCTGCATGGCGGACGCGCATGAGTAGTCGCCGAACGTCGCCTGCTTGGGGCGCTCGAAGTCGATGATGGTCGCGGGCTGTTGCGGTGCGACCTTCGCGAGCGCGGCGGTGAAGAGCTGGGTGAGGTGGGAGCGGATTTCGGCGGACATTGCGACGGGCATCGCGGCCGCTCGCGCGGACAAGCTGTGAATTATACCGGAGAGACGGAGCCGGTCCGCGACGGCCCCAGGGAAAAAGCGCCGGCCGGCGCTTTGACGCGCCGGCCGGGCAAGCGGAGAAAGTGCGGAGGTTGCTCAGGCGTGCGCGGGGGTGCCAGCGTCCGAGGGCTTTGCGGTTGCGGCCAGCGCGACGGCGGGCTTGCCGGTGGCCAGGGTGGCCACCTCGCCGGTCACTTCGCCGCCTTCCTCGATCACCAGCTTGCCGTAGCGGATCTTGCCGGACACCCGTCCGGTCGGATGGATGACGAGCGTCTTGCGCACCGTGAGCTCGCCCTCGAAGCGGCCGCGCACCTCGGCGATGTCGACGCTGACCGTGCCGACGATCGTGCCGGTTTCGGCGATCTGCATGACGCGCGCATCGGTCGTGGCCTCGACCCGACCCTCCACCACGATGGTGTCGCAGTCGGTGATCTCGGCGCTCTTGAGCGTGATCTCCGGTCCAACGATCAGCCGGCTCTTGCTCGATTCTTCGCTCTTGGCTGTGCCCGGGCCCTGCGACTTCGAGTCCGCCTCTTTTTCGGAGCGGGCCGGTTCACTCTGGCGCGCGGACTCCGTGGGCGGCGGCGTGAAAGCGGCTGCTGGCGCCGAAGGGCGCGCATCGCGCCGCAGGCGTTCTTCCCGGTTGCTGAACAGATTCTGGCGTTGGAGCATGCTTCCTCCGGCTCGTATATTCGTTTGTGGGGAAACCCCTTCGTGCAAGGGGCGTGCCCGGATGGAGCGATTCGGCCCGATCTCGCGACGGGCATTTCGGCGGCGCTCTCGCTCGCGGTGCTGCTGGCGTGTCGAATCAATGAGTTGGGAGAAACGAGCCGCGACCGACCGCGCGTAGTTTTCCGGCGGCCACCTCGCAGACTTCCGGGCGGGACGCGACGGTCACTTCAAAGGTGTCTGCATGCCACGACAGTGCCTCGAGTTGGTTTGCCAAGCCGCTGTTTTGGCGGCATCATCGATGTCGCTCTCCGGCGACATCCGTTGACTCAACGCGTAAGCATGACCGCAGCAAAGCTCACACTTCGGCTTGCCACGCCGGCCGACGCGCAGGCGATCGCCGTGATGTCGCGCGACCTCATCGAGACCGGGCTCGGCTGGTCCTGGACGCCGGCGCGCGTGGCCCGGAGCATTGCCAATCGCGACACGACGGTGCTCGCGGCATGCGACGGGCACCTGGTAATCGGGTTTGCAATCATGCACTTCGGTGATGATCGCGGCCGGCTCAACCTGCTCGCCGTGCACCCTCGCTACCAGGGTGCCGGGCTTGGCCGGCGCATGAATCTCTGGCTCGAGGAGTGCGCATTGGTGGCAGGGATCGAGGCGATCGAGCTCGAGTTGCGACGCGGCAACGTGGGGGCCCGCAAGTTCTACGAGCGCCTCGGATATCGCTCCGCGGGCGTGGTCACGCGCTACTACCGTGGCGAGGAAGACGCGCTCCGCATGGCGCGGGACATCCGTCGCACGGTCGGTCCCGCCCCCGCATGGCAAGCACCCTGGCTGCGTTGAGCGATCGACCCGGCAGTGGAGCGCGCTGAGTCGGAGTTGATCGAAGCGGCGCGCGCGATCCTGCGCCAACGCGCGAAACCCGCGATTCATTTCATCGGCGCGGCGCTCCGTACGCGCTCGGGGCGCGTCTATTGCGGCGTGAACCTCGGAACGATCGTCGGGCGCGCCAGCGTCTGCGCCGAGGCGGTCGCCCTCGGCATGGCGGCCGCGGCGGGCGACACCGACGTGGACTGCGTGGTCGCGGTGAACGAGGCGGGCGGCGTCGTGTCCCCGTGCGGGATCTGTCGCGAGATGCTCTCGGACTATGCGCCCGATGCGCGCGTCATCGTTCCGGCCGAACCCGCGCCGCGGGTGGTGCCCCTCGCCGAACTCCTGCCGAACAAGTTCGTCAGACTGCGGCGTTGAGCGGACCGGACTTGCCTGCGCCGCCGCGCGAGCCTGACAATCGGCGGGTTATCCCGCAATCGTGATCACTTCGGAGGACAGAGATGGGCAAAGGCGATGGACGCAGCCGCCGCGGCAAGATCTACCGCGGCACGCATGGCAAGACCCGGTCGCGGAAGACCAATCGGCCGGTGAAGCCGAAGAAGAAGTGAGGGTGACGAACACGGGCTGAACCACCCTGCCTTTCGGTTTTTTCCCCTCCTTGAAAAGGAGGGGACAGGTTTTCTCCCCTCCTCTCCGAGGAGGGGTGTCGCCGAAGGCGACGGGGTGGTGCACAGCGCTGACTGAAACTTGAACCACCCCGCTCGCTTCGCGAGCACCCCTCCTTGAAAAGGAGGGGAAAATTGCTGCTTTCGACGTCTTTCCCATGTCCCGCTGGCTAATCATCGCAGGCGTCACGCTCATCGTGGTGGGTATCGCCTGGCCGTATCTCGGCAAGCTCGGCCTCGGCCGGCTTCCCGGCGACATTCGCATCGAGCGCGAAGGCTTCACGTTATATCTGCCGATCACGACGAGCATCATCGTCTCGCTCGTGCTGTCGCTGATCCTCTGGTTCTTCCGCAAATAGAGAGAGCGTCTCAATGAGCATCGAATCCCGCCTCAAGGAACTGGGTCTCGAGCTGCCGGCACCGCCCGTCCTGCCGCAAGGCGCCAAGCTTCCTTTTCCCTGGGTGCATGTCGTGGACCATCGCGCCATCATTTCCGGGCACGGGCCGACCGACGCCGACGGCGCGCTCGCCAAGCCGCTCGGCAAGGTCGGCGCGGAACTCACGCTGGAGGAGGGCTATCACGCAGCGCGGCTCACCGGGCTCGCGATCCTCGGCAGCCTGAACCGCGCATTGGGCGACCTCGATCGCATCGATCGATGGGTGCGTGTGTTCGGCATGGTGAATGCCGCGCCGGGATTCAACCGGACGCCCGCGGTCATCAACGGCTTCACGGAATTGATCACCGAGTTATTCGGTCCCGAGCGC
>JAJDOG010000072.1 GCA_022340285.1 Betaproteobacteria bacterium | reverse complement strand
CTGGGAAAGCTCGACGGCGATCCCCGCGCCTTGGCGGGGATACGCGACGGCGATCCGATCGAAGTTTCAATGGCCTGAAGCGGCTATACACGGAACGCGAGAATGGAAAGTTACATCGTCGACTGGCTCAACCTCGGCGTGCGCTGGCTGCACTTCATCTCCGGCATCGCCTGGATCGGTGCGTCGCTCTACTTCGTGATGCTCGATCTGTCGCTGAAGCCCCCGAAGAAGCCCGAGGACGCGAAGCGCGGCGTGGACGGCGAGCTCTGGGCGGTGCACGGCGGCGGCTTCTACCAGAGCCAGAAATTCCTGACCGGGCCGAAGGGCGAGCCGCTCAGCGAGGACCTGCACTGGTCCAAGTGGGAGGCCTACACGACCTGGCTGTCGGGAATGGGGCTCCTCGCGATCCTCTACTGGTACGGCGCGAACGCCTACCTCATCGATCCATCGGTGGCCGCGCTCTCGGTGCCGGCGGCGATTGCCATCTCGGCGGGCTCGCTGGTCGTGGGATGGCTCGTCTACGACACGCTCTGCAAGATCATCAAGAACGAGCTGGCGCTCTCGATCATCGTGTACGTCCTCGTCGTCGCCGCGGCATGGGGCTACAGCCAGGTGTTCAGTGCGCGTGCCGCCTACGTCCACGTCGGTGCGCTGATCGGCACCATCATGGTGTGGAACGTCTTCTTCCACATCATCCCGGGCCAGAAGCAGATGGTGAGCGAGATCCGCGCCGGCAAGGCGCCCGACCCGCGGCCCGGCGTCATCGGCAAGCAGCGCAGCGTGCACAACACCTACTTCACGCTGCCGGTGCTCTTCATCATGATCAGCAACCACTATCCCATGACGTACGGCAACAAGTACGGCTGGGCAGTGCTCGCGGTCATCATGCTCGCGGGCGCGCTGATCCGGCAGTACTTCGTGCTGCGCCACGTGGGAAAGAACGCGCTCGCCCTGCCGGCCGTCGCAGTCGTCCTCCTGCTGGGATTGGCCGTAATCATGGCGCCTGCTTCGCCGTCATCCGCGGCCGCCGGGGCCGTGAAGTTCTCCGACGTGCAGCTCATCATCGCCCGACGCTGCGCGGTATGCCACGCGGAAAAACCGACCTTCCCCGGCTTCCCCCAGCCTCCCGCGGGAGTGATGCTGGATTCGCCCGAACGGATCAAGGCCGCGGCACCGCGCATCCACCAGCAGACGATCGCCACGCAGACGATGCCCATCGGCAATCTCACCAAGATGACCGCCGAGGAGCGCACCCTTTTGGGGCAATGGCTCGCCGCTGGAGCGCCGATCAATTGACGACGAACTTCTCCCGGCGACTTCGCGCTTAGGTAGAATCGCTCGCACGGAGCAGCGTTCGGCGTCGAGCGCCGGGCGCAGGGAGGAAATCTTTCGGCGGGTCGTGCTCGCTGTCCGGGACCTGCCATTTCAGGCTTCGCACCCAGTCGACAAGAGGAGTTCATCCATGCGCACCCGCACCATCCTGTTGAGCGCGCTTTTCGCGCTCGCATTTGCCGCGCCTGCCGCGGCCCAGAAGCTGACGCCCGTGCGCTTTGCGCTCGATTGGCGTTTCGAGGGTCCCTCCGCGCCCTTCTTCGTGGCAATCGACAAGGGCTACTACAAGGCCGAAGGGCTCGACGTCTCGATCGACCCGGGAGCGGGCTCGGTCGAGGGCATCAATCGTGTGGCCTCGGGCGCCTACGACATGGGATTCGCCGACATCAACGTGCTCATCAAGTATCGCGACAACCCGAACAACCTGCCGGTGCAGGCGGTCATGATGGTCTATGACGCCCCCGCCTTCGCGATCATCTCGCTCAAGAAGAACGGCATCGCGAAGCCCAAGGACCTCGAAGGCAAGATCCTCGGCGCCCCGGCGCCCGACGGCGCCTACGCGCAGTGGCCGATCTTCGTTCAGGAGAACAAGATCGACGCTTCGAAGGTCAAGATCGAGAACGTCGGTTTTCCGGTGCGCGAGCCCATGCTCGCGCAGGGCAAGGTGGACGCCATCACCGGGTTCTGGTTCTCGTCCTTCATGAACCTCAAAGCGCAAGGCGTCCCGGGCAGCGATATCGTCGTCCTGATGATGAGCGACTACGGGCTCGATCTCTACGGCAATGCGATTCTCGCCAACCCCGACTTCATGAAGCACAATCCGAAAGCGGTCGCCGGATTCGTCCGCGCGACGATCAAGGGCATCCAGGAGACGATTCGCGATCCGAACTCGGCGATCGACTCCGTCATGAAGCGCAACGCCATCGCCAAGCGCGACGTGGAGCTCGAGCGCCTCAAGCTCTCGATCGAGAAGAACTACGTCACGCCGGCGGTGCGCAAGAACGGAATCGGCGCGGTCGACATGAAGCGCCTCCAGCGCTCCATCGACCAGATCGGCGTCACGTTCAAGTACACCAACAAACCCAAGCCCGGCGACGTGTTCAACGCCTCCTTCCTTCCGCCGCCCCAGCAGCGGATGGTCAAGTAGCGTTGCGAGTGCGGGACCGCGCGCGGGACGCCCGCGCGCGGTTTTCCCCTTTGCCGCCCTGACATGGATGAACTGATCAGGCTCGAGCAGGTTTCTATGGTCTATGGCCGCGCCGAGCACGCAGTCAAGGCCATCGAGGACGTGAGCATCTCGGTCGCGGAGGGTGAGTTTTTCGCCGTGGTGGGTCCGTCGGGCTGCGGCAAGAGCTCGCTCATGAAGCTCATCTCGGGGCTGCATCCGACCGCGACGGGCGTCCTGACCGTCGAGGGTCGACCGGTCACCGCGCCGCTCAAGTCGGTGGGCATGGCCTTCCAGAACGCCAACCTGCTCCCCTGGCGCACGGCGGCGCAGAACGTGCTCCTGCCTCTCGAGATCGTCCAGCCGCATCGCCGCCGGTTGCGCACGGAGCGCGGCGCCTATCTCGAGCGGTCACGCAAGCTCCTGGAGTCGGTCGGACTGGCGGGCTTCACCGAGAAGTTCCCCTGGCAGCTTTCGGGCGGCATGCAACAACGCACCTCGATCTGCCGCGCCCTCATCCACGAGCCAGAAATCCTGATGCTCGACGAACCGTTCGGCGCGCTGGATGCGTTCACTCGCGAGGAGCTCTGGTGCACGCTCCGCGATATCCAGGCCGAGCGCAAGGTGACGGTCATGCTCGTCACCCATGATCTACGGGAGGCGGTATTCCTCGCCGACACGGTCTACGTCATGTCGAACCGCCCCGGCCGGATCCTGAAGCGTTGCGAGGTTCCCATCGCGCGCCCGCGCGACCTCGACGTCACCTACACGCAGGAGTTCCAGGACATCGTGCACGAGCTGCGTGCCCTCATCGGGGGACGGCACTGATGGATCGCCGCGAGTTGGCCATCAAGGTCGGCGCGCCGACGGCCTTCACGCTGGGGCTCCTGATCATCTGGCAGTTCGCGTGCTGGGCATTCAAGATCCCGCTCACGATCCTGCCCGCCCCGACGGACATCGCCGTCGCGCTGTGGCAGTACCGCGCGCCCATCATCGATAATTCCTTTGTCACGCTGTGGACGACGCTCGCCGGGTTTCTCATCGCAACCGTGTTCGGACTCGCGCTCGGCATCGCAGTGGGCTGGCATCGCGCCATTTATGCGGGCATCTATCCCGTGCTGATCGGGTTCAACTCGGTTCCGAAGGTTGCGGTCGTGCCGGTGCTGATCCTTTGGTTCGGCCTGGGCGAGATTCCGGCAATCCTGACCGCGTTCCTCATCTCGTTCTTTCCGATCGTGGTGAACGTCGCCACCGGGCTTGCAACCACCGAGCCCGAGCTCGAGGACGTGCTCCGTGCCCTCGGCGCATCGAAGTTCGACATCATGCGCAAGGTCGGCATTCCACGCTCGTTCCCCTACTTCTTCGGATCGCTCAAGGTCGCGATCACGCTCGCTTTCGTCGGCGCTGTCGTGTCGGAAACGGTCGGCTCCAACAAGGGCATCGGCAAGCTGATGCTGGACGCGCAGGCGTCCTTCCAGGTGCCGATCGTGTTCGCGGGGCTGGTCGTGCTCGCCGTGCTCGGCATCGTCCTCTACGCGATCACGGCGGCGATCGAGAAGCGCTTCACGGGCTGGGCGTTCCGCGGTCAGGGCGCCCACTAGGAAAAACGCTGCAAGAAGGCATGGCACCGGTCCCACAACGAACCCATCTCGGCCGTCGGCGGTTCCTCGCCGGCTCTGCGGCACTTGCGCTAACCGGTTGCCGGTTCGGCTTTCCCGAGGAAGTCGCCTCCTCCGGACAGGAAGCGTTCGCGCCGCCGGGCGAATCCGCCTGGCGGCATCTGGCCGCGAACCTGTCCGGTCCGCTGTTGCGTCCGCACGATTTCGACTTCGCCAAGTTCAACGCGCCCTACAACCTCCGCTACGCGCGCACCCGACCGCACGGCATTGCGCTTTGCGCCACCAGCAAGGATGTCGCGACGGCGATTCTATGGTGCCGCGAACTACGCGTCCCCTTTGCGGCCCGGTCAGGGGGCCATTCCTACGCCGGCTACTCGACGACGCGAGGACTCTTGATCGACCTGTCGATGATGCGCTCGGCGCACTTCGATCCGTCGACGGGCGGAGTCCGCATCGGCGGCGGCGCGCGCAATCAGGACCTTTACGACACGCTCGAGAGGGCGAACGCCGCCATCACGCACGGCCGTTGTCCGAGCGTCGGAGCCGCTGGCTTTCTGCTCGGGGGCGGCATCGGTTTCAACATGCGCGAACACGGACTGGCGTGCGATCAGCTCGTCGCGAGCGAGATGGTCACGGCGGACGGGAAGATCGTCGCGCTCGGCGCGACCGACAATCCGGATCTGCTTTGGGCTTGCCGCGGCGGCGGCGGCGGCAACTTCGGCATCAATACGGCGTTCACGCTGCAAGCGTTCCCAGCTCAGCCCCTCACTGTCTTCAAGCTCCGGTGGACGGCCCGCAGTCCCGCGCCTGAATCGGTGTTTGCAGCCCTGATGCCGGCTCTGGACCGCGCCCCGGACGGTTTCGGTTCGCGCGTGTCGCTCGGGGCCGCCACACCTGCCGAACGCTCGGCTGGGAAGGACGTCACGATCAGCCTAATCGGACAGCTCACCGGGAACCGCAAGGCGCTGGACGAGATCCTGGCGGCCGCCTACGCGGTCGGTCGACCGCAGCACATCGACATTCGCGAAACCGGCTATTGGCAGGGCCAGAAATTTCTCGAGGAGAACGATCCGCCGGGCTACTTTCAGGAGCGCTCGACGTTCCTCGTCCGACCGCTCAGCGCTCAAGCCCTCGGCGTGGCATTCGAGTGGCTTCGCCACTGGCCGGGAACCGGGGCGGCCGCCGACCTGCGGTTCTTCCAGACCGGCGGGCGCATCAACGCCGTTGCGCCGACGGCGACCGCGTTCGTGCATCGCGACAGCCGGTGGATCATGGATGTGGGCCTGAATTGGACCGCCGCAGACTCGCCGATCGTGCTGCGGCGGAATCGCGAGTGGCAGGACGCGTTCTATCAAGCCATGCTGCCCTTCTCCACCCGCGGCGCCTATCAGAACTTCGTCGATCCATCGCTCGAGAATTGGCAGCAGGCCTACTACGGCAGCAATCTCGCCAGGCTCCGGCGCATCAAGTCACGCGTGGACCCAGGGGGCGTCTTCCGCTTCGCGCAGGGAATCCAGCCGGCCTGAGAAGGTATCATCGGGTCGATTCCAATCAAGAACACGGAGGCGGAAACGTGAAGGTGAAGGCCGCGATCGCATTCGAGGCAGGCAAGCCGCTCGAGATCGAGACGGTCGATCTCGAAGGCCCCAAGGCCGGCGAGGTCCTGGTCGAGATCAAGGCGACCGGGATCTGTCACACCGACGAGTTCACGCGTTCGGGCGCTGACCCCGAGGGCCTCTTCCCCGCGATCCTGGGGCACGAAGGCGCCGGCGTCGTGGTCGAGGTCGGTCCGGGCGTCACGTCGTTGAAGCCGGGCGACCATGTGATTCCGCTCTACACGCCGGAATGCCGGCAGTGCAAATCCTGCCTTTCGCGCAAGACCAATCTCTGCACGGCGATCCGGGCGACGCAGGGCAAGGGCGTGATGCCCGACGGCACGAGCCGCTTCTCCCTCAAGGGAAAGATGGTTCACCACTACATGGGCTGCTCGACATTCGCGAACTACACGGTGCTTCCGGAAATCGCGGTGGCCAAGATCCGCACCGACGCGCCCTTCGACAAGGTCTGCTATATCGGATGCGGCGTCACGACCGGCGTCGGCGCGGTGATCAACACGGCGAAAGTTGAGGCGGGATCCAGCGTCGTCGTCTTCGGGCTCGGAGGCATCGGGCTCAACGTCATCCAGGGTGCGGAAATGGTCGGCGCCGGCATGATCGTCGGGGTCGACCTCAACCCGGCGCGCGAGGCGCTCGCGCGGAAATTCGGCATGACGCATTTCGTGAACCCGAAGAACGTAAAAGGCGACCTCGTCGGGCATCTCGTCGAGCTCACCGGCGGCGGCGCCGATTTCAGCTTCGAATGCGTCGGCAACGTCGACCTGATGAGGCAGGCGCTCGAATGCTGCCACCGTGGCTGGGGCGTCTCCACGATCATCGGGGTCGCAGGCGCCGGCCAGGAGATCAAGACGCGACCCTTTCAGCTCGTGACCGGCCGAGTGTGGAAAGGCACCGCCTTCGGCGGCGCGCGCGGACGCACCGATTTGCCGAAGATCGTCGACTGGTACATGGACGGCCGCATCAACATCGACGACCTGATCACGCACACCATGCCGCTCGAGCGCATCAACGACGCGTTCGACCTGATGCACAAGGGCGAGTCGATTCGCAGCGTGGTGGTCTACTGAATCCGCGCCGTTCGCCGATTGCGGGACGAGCCGCCTGCTAAGGTCAACGCCGGACAGAACGCCGGTTTGCGTGGGCCCTCGCGTAGCACCGCCGTCACGGGCAGCGGCCGATGTCCGGCCGGCGCCTTTGGCCGTGCCCGCCGTCATGGGTGGTTTGTGCGCGGGTAGTCGTGTGTTGACTGCCCGCCGCAAACCGGGACCCATAGGCGGGCGTTTGTGCGGCCGTAGGCCCGGGCGGGCATGGCCGCTGCCCGCCGAAAAGTAGTCAACCACCCCGGCTGCTTTGCAGCCACCCCTCCTTAAAAAGGAGGGGAAGAGAGTCGCGCCTGGGCTCAACCGTCGAGCAGCGCCGCCGCAAGCCGGTTGTGGCGCTCGACGAGGACGGGCACGTCGACGGTCGTGAGGACGCCGTCGCGCAGCACCACTCGCCCGTTGATCATGCTGAACGCAGCCTGCGTCGGCGCGCAGAACACCAGGGCGGCGACCGGGTCGTGCAGCGCACCGGCCAAGCCAATCTGGTCGAGCCGAAAACCGGCGATGTCGGCCGCCATGCCAGGCGCAAGCGCACCGATATCGTCCCGCCCGAGCACCTTCGCGCCGCCGATCGTCGCGATCTCCAGCGCTTCGCGGCCGGATAGCGCGGCGGGATGACCCGCGACACGCTGCAGGAGCATAGCCTGCCGCGCCTCGGCCAGCATGTGGCCGCCGTCGTTGGAGGCGGCTCCATCGACGCCCAGACCCACGCTAACGTCCGCATCGCGCATGCGCCGCACCGGTGCAATACCGGACGCGAGTCGCATGTTCGAGCTCGGGCAGTGGGCAACGCCCGTGCGCGTGGCGCCGAAGCGAAGGATTCCGGGTTCGTCCAGCTTGACGCAGTGGGCATGCCACACGTCCGGGCCCAGCCAGCCGAGCTCCTCGCAGTACTCGGCCGGCGTGCAGCCGAACTGCTCGCGGGTGAACGCAACATCGTTGTCGTTCTCGGCGAGATGCGTGTGCAGGCCGACGCCGTGAGCGCGAGCCAACGCAGCCGCTTCGCGCATGAGGTCGCGCGAGACCGAGAACGGCGAGCAGGGCGCAAGCGCAACCCGGAGCGTGGCATATCGCGACGAGTCGTGAAACCTCTCGATGACGCGCCGCATGTCCGCCAGAATCGCCCCCTCTTCCTCGACCAGGGCATCCGGCGGGAGCCCTCCACGGCTCTCGCCCAGGCTCATCGCTCCGCGCGTCGCGTGGAAACGCATGCCGATCTCGCGCGCGGCATCGATGGTGTCGTCGAGCCGCACGCCGTTCGGGTAGAGATAGAGGTGATCGCTCGAGGTCGTGCAGCCCGATAGCACGAGCTCCGCCATAGCCGTGAGCGCGGACACACGCGCCATCTCCGGCGTCAGCCGGGCCCAGATCGGATAGAGGGTCTTCAGCCACGTGAAGAGCTCCGCGTCCTGCGCCGCCGGGAGCGCGCGAGTGAGGGTCTGGTAGAAGTGGTGGTGCGTGTTGACGAGCCCCGGGCACAACAGGTGCCCGGAGAGATCGATCGTGTCCACCGCTCGGCCCGCCAGCTCGGCCGAGGTCCCGACCGCCTCGATCACATTGTCTGCGACGAGCACGGCACCGTCGCGTATCTCGCGCCGCGCATCGTCCATCGTCACCACGACGGACGCGTTGCCCAACAGCACGCTTCGCCCGGTCACCGGGAGTGGACGCGCCTGCCGAGGACATAGGTCTCGGCGATGAACCGGTCATCCCCCAGCATCATCGTCATGAAGAGCCGCTCCTCCAATGTCGCGGTTTGTGCATGACGACGCGCCGCGAGCGGCGTCGCAGTGGAGTCGATCACTACGAAATCGGCTTCCTTGCCGGGGGCGAAGTTGCCGATCCGGTCGTCGAGGCGCAGCCCCTGCGCGCCACCGAGCGTCGCGAGGAAGAAGGCGCGGATCGCAGAAAGCGGCTGGTCGGCGAGCTGGGCGACCTTGTAGCCTTCCGAGAGCGTTCTCAGCATGTTGAAGCTCGTTCCACCGCCCACATCCGTGGCGACGCCGACGCGCACGCCGGCCTGGTGCATGCGCCTGTGATCGAAGAGCCCGCTCCCGAGGAAGAGATTCGACGTGGGGCAAAACGCTGCCGTCGCACCCTGTTCGGCAAGCAGATCCACGTCTTCGTCGTCGAGATGGATGCAGTGCGCGAACACCGAGCGCGGCCGCACCAGCCCGAACCTCGCGTAGACGTCGAGGTAGCTCCGCGCCCAAGGAAAGAGATCCCGCACCCAGGCGACCTCCTTGCGGTTCTCCGCGAGGTGGGTGTGGACGAAGACATCGGGAAACTCGACTGCGAGGTCGCCGGCGCGTTCGAGTTGCGCCTCGGTCGAGGTCGGGGCGAATCGCGGCGTGATCGCATACAGGAGTCGGTCGCGCCCGTGCCACTTCTCGATCAGCGCCCTGCTCTCCTTGTACGCGGACTCGGGAGTGTCCCGAAGATAATCCGGACAGTTCCGATCCATCAGCACTTTGCCCGCCGCCATGCGGAGACTCCTCGCCTCCGCCGCCTCGAAAAACGCATCGACGGACTGGGCATGCACCGTGCCCAGCACGAGCGCCGTCGTGGTGCCGTTTCTCAGGAGCTCGTCGAGAAAGAAATCCGCCACCTCTCGAGCGTGGGCGGCATCCTCGAATCGCTGCTCCGTGGGGAAGGTGTACTTCTCCAGCCACTCGAGCAGCTGCTCGCCGTAGCTTGCGATGACGTCGGTCTGCGAATAGTGGATGTGACAGTCGACGAAGCCGGGCAGGATCAGCTTCCCGGATCGGTCGACGACCGGCGTCCCGGCAGGCAGCCGCGACGATACCTCGCGCGCCGGCCCGACCTCCGCGACGAGACCGTCGCGGACCACGAGCAGACCATCCTCGAAATATTCGTACGCTTCGGCGGGAGCCGAAGCATCTCCGGGGTCGCGAAGGAAGTGCAGGATGCAACCGCGAACCGCGGTCATTTCCGCCGACGGAGCTTTGGCCATGGTCTCGAGTCAGATCCGGCCGCGCGCGTTGTTGAGCGCCGCGCTTCTTGCGACGCTCCAGCGCGCGCAGTTACGCGTCATCGCAGATGACGTGTAACTACTTCTTGGGCAGCGACCCCTGCACCCCCTCGACGTAGTAGTCGAGCACGGCGAGCTTGTCGTCGGCCATCGCCTGCCCCGCGGGGACCCGCACCTTGCCCGCTTGGTCCTTCACGGGACCCTGGAAGGGATGCAGCTTGCCGGCTTTCAGCTCGGCCTTTTTCGCCGCGACGAGGTCGGCCACGTCTTTCGGCACGGACTTGTTGAGCGGCGCGATGTCGACCATGCCGTCCTTGAAGCCGCCCCAGATGCTGGTCGACTTCCATTTCTTGTCGAGGACCTGCTGGGTGAGCTTCGTGTAGGTGTCGCCCCAGAGGTGCACTGCCGAAGTCAGCGTCGCGTTCGGTCCGTGCTTCGACATGTCGGAGTGGTACCCCACCGCGTAGACCTTCTTCTCCTCGGCGGCCTGCACGACCGCGGGCGAGTCGGTGTGGTGCGTGATGACATCCGCGCCCTGCGCGATGAGCGTGTTGGCCGCCTCGCGCTCACGGCCCGGATCGAACCACGAATTGATCCAGATGACCTTCGTCTCGGCTTTCGGGTTGACGCTGCGCATCCCCAACGTGAACGCGTCGATGCCCTGGAGCACTTCGGGAATCGGAAAGGCCGCCACATACCCGGCGACGTTCGTCTTGGTCATCTTGCCCGCGACGATGCCCGCGAGGTAACGAGCCTCGTAGAAGCGGGCGTTGTAGATCCCGACGTTCTTTGCCTGCTTGTAACCCGTCGCGTGCTCGAAGACCACCTTGGGAAACTGCTTGGCCACCTTGATCGTCGGGTTCATGTATCCGAACGAGGTGGTGAAGATGAGCCCGTAGCCGTTCGACGCAAGCTCGCGAATCACGCGCTCGGCATCGGCGCCTTCCGGAACGCTCTCGATGTACTTCGTCGTGACCTTGCCGGCGAGTGCTTTCTCCATCTGCTGGCGGCCCTGGTCGTGCTGATACGTCCATCCGGCGTCGCCGATCGGGCTCACGTATATGAAGCCCACCTTCAGCGGCTCCTGGGCGCTCGCCGTTGCCCCTGCGGCCAGCGCCGCAGCGGCGAACAATGCGAAGAGCGTCTTCCTGATCCGATTGCGTTGCATCGCGCGTTCTCCTTCCCCAGTCAAGATTGGCAAGCCGCTCCCCCAGCCCCGGAGAGCGTTTCCCCACGTTCCGCAATCCCTTTTATGGTTTGTCCCGTCGGCCTGGTGCGGCTCAGGCCACTTCCGGGTGAAACGGCTTCCCGAGCGAGACCGGCGCGTTCAGCCGGATCGTATTCAGGTTGCGCGAAATGATCACCAGCACCACTATCGTCGCGAGGTACGGCAGCATCGAAAGGAATTGCGATGGAATCGCCGCACCCTCGCCTTGGGCGAAAAACTGCGCCACCGTGACGCCGCCGAACAGATACGCCCCGATCATAACCCGTGCCGGACGCCAAGTCGCGAACACCACGAGCGCGAGCGCGATCCAGCCCCGACCCGCCGTCATGTTCTCCACCCAGAGCGGCGTGTAGAAGACCGAGAGGAACGCCCCACCAATGCCCGCCATGGCCCCACCGAAGAGCGTCGCGAGATACCGGATCGTGATCACCGAGTAACCGATCGCGTGCGCTGATTTCGGCGCCTCGCCCACGGCACGCAGCACGAGCCCCGGCCGGCTGCGATACATGAACCACGCGATGCCGGCAAAGGCCGCCCAGGAGACGTATACCAGCGGCTGCTGGGAAAAGAGCACCGGTCCGAGCAGAGGAATGTCCGAGAGGATGGGGATCGTCAACGGCGCGCTGGGGTCGAGCGAGACGCTTTCGTAGGACTTGCCGACGAACGCACTCAGTCCGACGCCGAAGAGGCTCAGCGCCAGGCCGGCCGCCACCTGGTTCGCCATCAGGGTGAGCGTGAGGACGGCGAAGATCAGGGCGGTTGCCGCACCGGCGAGCATTCCGGCGAGCACGCCGGTCCAGGGGCTTCCGGTCGCGGCGGTCGCGGCGAAGGCCGCGATCGCGCCCACCAGCATCATGCCCTCCACGCCCAGGTTCAGCACGCCCGACTTTTCGGTGACCAGCTCGCCGAGCGCGGCGAACACCAGGGGCGTCCCCGCCGCAATCGTCGCAACCAGGATGGAGACGAGATAATCCATCAGACCCCCGCCGGGGCGGTCGCCCCGCGCATCGGCTGCACGATGCGCACGCGGTAGTTGATGAACACGTCTGCGCCCAGCAGGAAGAACAGCAACATCCCCTGGAAGAGGCCCGTTATCGCGGAGGGCAGATCGAGCGTCATCTGCGCCGATTCGCCACCCAGGTAGAGGAGCGACATGAGCAGGCCGGCGAGAACGATACCGCCCGGGTGCAGCCGGCCGACGAATGCGACGATGATCGCGGCAAAGCCATAGCCCGGCGAGACCGATGGAAGCAGCTGCCCGATGGGCCCGGCGACCTCCCCGACGCCCGCGAGCCCCGCCGTCGCGCCCCCCGCCAGCATGCCCAGCCAAACCGTGCGCGTCGCGCTGAAGCCGGCGTAGCGGGCTGCGGAACCGGCAAGCCCCGCAACCCGCATGGTGTAGCCGCCGAAGCTGCGCATCATGAACCACCAGCCGACCGCGACGACCGCCGCCGCGACGAAGACGCTCGCGTTCAGCCGCGTGCCATCGATGAGGTAGGGAAAGAGCGCAGCCTCGTGGAATTCCTTGGACTGCGGGAAGTTGAACCCTTGCGGATCCTTCAGTGGTCCGTGGACCAGATAGCTCAGCAGCAGCACGGCGACGTAGACGAGCATGAGGCTCGTCAGGATCTCGTTCGCGTTGAACCGCGTCCGCAGGAACGCCGGGATCGCGGCCCATGCCATGCCGCCGAGCGCGCCCGCGACGATCATTGCGGGCAGGAGAAGGACGCTCTCGGTCTCCGGGAACGCGAGGGCCAGCCAGCCTGCGGCGATCGCGCCGGCAGTGAGCTGGCCCTCTGCGCCGATGTTCCAGACGCTCGCTCGAAAGCCGACGGCAAGACCCACCGCGCAGAGAACGAGCGGCGAGGCTTTCAACAGAAGCTCGGCCACGCCGTTGAGGTCGTCGACGGGCTGTACGAAGAACGCGTGAAACGCGTTCCACGGATTGCGGCCGAGCGCCGAGAACAGGACGAAGCCCGCCACGAACGTCAGCACGGCCGCGATCAGCGGCGAGACGTACTTCATCGCGTGCGAGGGTTCGGGCCGTGCTTCAAGCTTGAGCCGCACCGTGTGCCTCCTTCCCGGCGACGAGGGCTGCGGGCGATGCGAAGTCGTCCGCCTCCCACAACCCGCTCATCCACTGACCGATCTCCTCGACGTTGGTCTCGGCGGCGCGCTTCGCCGGCGAGAGCCGTCCCTTGGCGATGACCGCGATGCGATCGCAGATCTCGAAGAGCTCGTCGAGCTCCTCGGAGATGACGAGGATCGCCGTTCCCGCATTCCGCAGATCGATGAGCGACTGGCGAATGAAGGCCGCCGCACCGACATCCACGCCCCAGGTCGGCTGCGCCACCACGAGCAGCTTCGGGTGCTGCAGGACTTCCCGACCGACGATGAACCTCTGGAGATTTCCGCCAGACAGGCTCTTCGCCTCCGCGTCGGGACCGCCGCACTTCACGTTGAAGTCGCCGATGCACCGCACTGCGAAGTCGCGCACCGCACGAAACCTGATCATGCCGGCCTTCACCATGCCGCCGCGGTGCGCGGTGAGCAGGCAGTTCTCGGAAAGCGACATGTCCGGTACCGCGCCGCGGCCGAGCCGCTCCTCCGGCACGAAGCACATCCCGAGCTTGCGGCGCCGTCCGGGCGCCATGCGTCCGGCCTCCATGCCGCAGATCTGCACCGGGAACTTCTCGGCGAGCCGCTCCTCCCCCGAGATCGCGGTGAGGAGTTCCTGCTGACCATTGCCCGACACGCCCGCGATACCGACGATCTCTCCGCCATGGACGGTGAGGTGCACATCCTGCAGATCGACGCCGAACGGGTCACCCGATGCGTGGGAGAGGCCGGCGATGACCAGTCGCGGCTCTCCGCCGGCGTCCGCGGGTGGATGCGCACAGTGCGGCAGGTCCTTGCCGATCATCATGCGCGCCATGCTCTTGGGCGTCTCGTTGCAGGGATCGCAATGGCCCGTCACCTTGCCTCCGCGCAGGACCGTCGCACTGTGGCAAAGCTCCTGGATCTCGTCGAGCTTGTGGCTGATGTAGAGAATGCTGCAGCCCTCCGCGGAAAGCTTGCGAAGCGTCTCGAAGAGCTTGCGCACCGCCTGCGGCGTCAGCACGGAGGTGGGCTCGTCCATGATCAGCAGCTTCGGGTTCTGCAGCAGGCACCGGATGATCTCGACACGCTGGCGCTCGCCGACCGACAGGGAGTGAACCAGCCGGCGCGCGTCCACCGGCAGGCCATATACGTTCGATACCTTGTCGATGCGCCGGGCGAGATCGCCGAGGTCGGGCTTTCCCGGGAGCGCGAGGGCCACGTTCTCGACCACGGTCAACGTCTCGAAGAGCGAGAAATGCTGGAAGACCATGCCGATGCCGATCGCGCGTGCGTGCGCGGGGTTGGCAATCACCACCGGAGCGCCCTGCCAGACCATCTCGCCGGCGTCGGGCTTCACGACACCGTAGATGATCTTCATCAGCGTGGACTTCCCGGCGCCGTTCTCGCCGAGCACGGCGTGTATTTCCCCCGGTGCGACGCGCAGGTCGACGTTCTCGTTCGCGACGACGGAAGGGTAGATCTTGGTGATGCCGCGCAGCTCG
>JAJDOG010000051.1 GCA_022340285.1 Betaproteobacteria bacterium | reverse complement strand
GCCGTCGACGCTGGCGAGCTTGCGGTAGCTCGATTGCAGGATCTGGGAGATGCGCTCGGGCTGCGGGAACGTAACCAGCGAGTAGTAGCGCACTCCATCCGGAAGCGAGTGCGCCGCGAGCCACGCCTGGCGCGGGCCCGGCCGCAGGCTCACGACCCCGCCCCCATCGCCGGCCTTGCAGGTCGCGCCGGGGAAGTGGCGCAGCAGGTCCGCCTGGTACTGCTCCGCGTCGTTCGCGAGCGGGGACCCACCGACCGAGCCCGCCGCGCTCACCACTGCGGCCACGCGACTGCGGATCTCCGGATACGCGACAATCGCCTCGAGAATGTCGGGCGCGCCCTTCGAGTACCCGACCAGCACGATACGCGGCGCACCGTTCCCGGACGGCATCGCCATCAACGCATCACGGATCTGGCGCGCGTTGTGCGTCGTGCTCGATAGCGCATCGACCTTGATCAGCACTTGGTCGAAGCCTTGCGTGCGCGCGTGCTTCGCAACCGTACCGGCCGGTTCGAGCCACGGCTCGAAACACTCGTACCCGATCCCCGCCACTACGGCAGCAACGAGGTGTCGTTTGGATGGCCCAAGGTCGACAGGTTTACCTGTTCCGGCTGGCTCTTTCCCGACTCGGGTGAGCGCTTCCTCGCAAGGCCGGTAGTCAGGCAGTTCTCGGCCGTGCGCTTCGAGCACCGCACAATAGATCTCGCGGAAGCGCGCACGCTTGTCGACGACGCCTGCCTGGGCGGCCGGCATCAGCGCGAGCGGTGGCGTGTCGGGTGAATAGGGCTGGAGACGCGGCGCCGCGCACGCGGCAAGAAGCAAGCACGCGGCCGGGACAAGCGCGGCGGGGATCGAGCGTTCTAGCAGGTCCGAAATACGGGCCAGCCATCTATGCCGTCCGCTCGGTGAATGGAGAGAGTAGAGGGTTCCGCGATTGTCAGTCGTCACGTATTTATCCGGGGGTTTCGATTACCAAATGATAGCGGGCAACGAACGTCCACTCACCCATTACTGCGGCCCCGGACGTTGGTTCGAATCCTGGTTCCGCGAGCGCCCACCTGGACGACCAGGAGGCGGCGGAAATCGGCCTGGCAGGCCGCGCTCGCGCCTGCAGGCGCGAGTCGGCTCGTAGGCACGTGACAGTGCGCAGGCACTGTCACGTGTCCCACTCGCCCCCGCGCCCGTTCCGGACGGGATCTCGAATCTCGCGACCTTCAAAACGCCGAGGGCTCCCTCAAGGGAGCCCTCATCGTTTTGGTGGAGGCGGCGGGAATCGAACCCGCGTCCGCAAGTCCTCCACAGGCAGATCTACATACTTAGCCCGATCGTTTGTTTTGACCGCTTGCCCGCCGACCAGGCAGGCTGACAAGCGGCGAGTCACCTATTGTTTGACGTCCTGCAAAGTGACCCTGCAAGACGCGATCTCACGTGTATGACCCTGCTCTAGCTTGCGCTAGCCGACCCGTGAGCGAATCGGGGCAGGGCTCACCGGTGTTAAGCGGCGAGTGCGAAACGTTCGTCGTTCGCGTTTAGAGCGTTCCAGATGGATTTACGAGGTCACTGGTCCTCGGTATGCCCTGCGCTGCTTTGTAACCCACGTCGAGACCAAGTCGCCCCCGAATTCAGGGGTGTTTGCCGGATACTGACAGCGAGACCAATTATCTCATAAATGGTTGCGCGCCCAGGAAATTCAAGGTTTCCAGGGGGTGATCTATGACCGCGTCCGCGCCCCATTCGTGCGGGTCGCCCTCGTCGCCGAGGTAGCCGTAACCGGCGGCGAGAATGGGCATGCCTGCGGCCCGCGCCGCCTGGATGTCGCGCAGGTCGTCGCCGACATAGAGACATGCCGCCGGATCGAGTGCGAGTGTCCGTGAGGCGTGGAGGAGGGGATCCGGATGAGGCTTGGCGCGCGCAACGGTGTCTCCGCTGACGATGCATGCGGCCCGGGCGGTGAGGTCCAGTGCATCGAGCAGCGGGCGGGTGAATCGGTCGAGCTTGTTCGTCACGACGCCCCAGCGCACGCTGCGCTGCTCGAGCGCTCGGAGCAGCTCGTCAATCCCGGCGAACAACCGGGTCTCGACGCAGATCGAAGCGCCATAGAGCTCGAGGAATCGCTCCTTCAGACTCTCGTACTGCGCGCTCTCGGGCGTCAGACCGAATCCCGCCCTGATCATGCCGCGCGCGCCGGACGAGGTCAGCGGTCGAGCGACTTCGATCGGTATGGGCGGGCGGCCATGCTCGTCAAGCAGCGCATTCAGCGCGCGCGCCAGGTCCGGGGCGGTATCCGCAAGCGTGCCGTCCAGATCGAAGAGAACGGCCCGCGTCACGCTTCACGCCTTCGCGGCATGGACGATGTAGTTGACGTCGGTGTCGCGGCCGAGCGAGTAGATGCGGGTGAAGGGGTTGTATGTCATGCCGACGAGGTTGCGCACCGCAAGGCCGGCGTCACGGCAGTTCTGCGACAGCTCAGAGGGTTTGACGAACTTGGCGTAGTCGTGCGTGCCGCGCGGCAGCAGCTTCAGCACGTATTCAGCGCCGATGATGGCGAATAGATAGGACTTTGGATTGCGGTTGATCGTGGCGAAGAAGAGGTGCGCGCCCGGCGCCGCAAGCGCGGCGCACGCCCGGACGGTGCTGGCCGGATCGGGAACGTGCTCCAGAAGCTCCATGCACGTCACGACGTCGTAGCGGCCCGGCTCGCGCTCGGCCAGATCTTCGGCCGCGATCTTCTCGTAATCGACGGCGAGCTTGCTCTCGAGAAGGTGGAGCTCGGCCACTTTCAGGGCGCGGTCCGAAAGGTCGATGCCCTTGACCTGTGCGCCGCGCCGCGCCATGGCCTCGGTGAGGATCCCTCCGCCGCACCCGATGTCGAGCACCCGTTTGCCGGACAGCCCGGCTTTCTCGTCGATCCACGCGAGGCGCAGCGGATTGATCTCGTGCAGCGGGCGGAACTCGCTCGACGGATCCCACCAGCGGTGGGCGAGCTCGCTGAATTTCGCGACCTCGCCCGGGTCGGCGTTGACGGTTGAAGTGTGCTCGCTCATGTCGGGTCCGACAGCGTTCCAGGCCGAGAGTTTAAACGGCGCCCGGGCAAACAAAAAAGCCCAGCCGGAGCTGGGCTTTTTCGGGGCGGAAGGCCTGCGCTACTGCCTCGTTCCGACCACTTCCACTTCCACGCGGCGGTTCGGCGCCAGGCAGGCGACCGTGTCCTTGAAGGACTTCATGTTCGGGCAGTTCTTCACCGGCTGCTTCTCGCCCTTGCCTTCGGTGTAGATCCGGTTCGGCTGGATCCCCTTGCTCACCATGTAGGCCTTCACCGATTCGGCGCGGCGGACGGAGAGCTTCTGGTTGTAGGCTTCGCTGCCGATGCGGTCGGTGTGACCGACGGCGATGATCACCTCCAGAGCGATCCCCTTGATCTTGCCGACCAGCTCGTCGAGCCTCGCCTTGCCTTCGGGCTTGAGCGCGTAGCGATCGAAATCGAACAGCACGTCGGTGGACAGCGTCACTTTCTGGGTGACGGGCTTCGGCGCCATCGGCGCGGGCTTCGGTGCCATCGGCTTCGGCGCCATCGGCGCAGCAGCGACCGTGCAGGCGGCGCTGGGCATCAGGTCCTTGTCGCACTCGCATACGGCCGTCGCCGGGGTCCACCAGCGCGTGCGCCAGCACAGGCCATACGGATTCTTGACGATCTGGTTCCGCGCATCATTCACGTAGGCTTCCGGTCCCCCCAGCGGCCCCTTCGGCGCGTTGGCGAGCATCCCGGACTGGGCAAACGCTTGCGAGGCGGACGCGGCTATCACGACCAAGCCGGCTGCCAACAGATGTTTTCTTGCATTCTTAAACATGCTTTCCCCTCTTCTTGGAAATTGGAATTGCGCAGGGTCTGCGCGGATATCAGCCGACAAAGCCGCTATGCGGAGTGAGCGGATCAGGACACAGATTCTTATTTCCCAAAGCAATTTTGCCACAAAAGCGCGGTCTTTTCCAAGTCGCGGCCCACGGCGCCGAGGAGCTCCCGGTCGTGCAAGACGCGATTGCCCTCGACCCACACGTCCGTGACATGCTCGCGCCCGGCTGCGTACACCAGGTGGGAGACCGGGTCGTAACACGGCCGCGTCTCGAGACTCCCGAGCGAGACGGCGCACAGATCGGCCGATTTCCCGACCTCGATCGACCCGATGTGGCGGTCGAGCCCGAGCGCGCGCGCGCCCGCGAGGGTCGCCGCGTGGAGCGCGGCGTGCGCGGGCATCGTTTCCGGATTGCCCGAAACCGCCTTGGCAAGGAGTGCGGCTGTGCGCATCTCCTGAAAGACGTCCAGGCGATTGTTGCTCGCCGCCCCATCGGTGCCGAGCCCCACGTTGACACCGGCTTCGAGCAACGCGGGAACTGGCGCGAAACCGCTCGCGAGCTTCAGGTTGGATGAGGGGCAGTGCGCCACGGAGCAGCCATGGCGTGCGAGCAACTCGATCTCTCCGCCGGTGAGGTGAACCGCGTGCACGGCGATCAGTCGCGGCGACACCAGGCCCAGCGCGTCGAGTCGTTGAATGGGCCGGAGCGAGTGCGACGCGACGCTTTCCTGGACCTCGTCCGCCGTTTCGTGCAGGTGGATATGAATGGGGAGATCGAGTTCCTCCGCCATCGTGCCGATGCGGCCGAATGTCCGGTCGCTGACGGTATACGGCGCGTGCGGCGCGAAGCAGAACGACAGCCGGGTTTGATCTCTCATGGCATCCCGTGCGGCGATCCCCTTGGCCAGATAGTCGTCGGGATCGGACGCATAGACGGTGGGAAACTCGACGGCGATGAGTCCGATCGCCGCCCGCATCCCCAGGTCGAGGAAAGCCTGACCCGCCGCCTCCGGGAAGAAGTACATGTCGTTCGCGCAGGTGACGCCACCGCGCAACATCTCGGCCGCCGCGAGGAGCGTTCCGTCGTAGACCATCTCGCGCGAAGCGTGGCAGGCCTCCGCGGGCCAGATATGCTCCTTGAGCCAGGTCATGAGCGGGAGGTCGTCGGCCAAACCGCGCATCAGGGCCATCGCGGCGTGCGTGTGGAGATTCACGAGCCCTGGCGCGAGAACGTGGTCCGGGAGCCGCACCTGTTCGGCCGGCGCATAGCGCACCGTCGCCTCGGCGGTGGGCAGCAGGGCGGTGATCCGGCCCGCCCGCACGATGACCGTATGGTCGTCCAGGACCACCCCGGCCGGCTCCACCGGCACCACCCAACGTGCCTCGATCGCCAGATCCGCAGGTTCGGGTGGGGGGGTGCCGGGAGCCATGGACGGGCAGCCTGAAAAAAAAAGCCCCGCGCTCGGCGGGGCGGATTTTGCAGTGGCGCTACTTACCGGGCCGGGCCCCTCACCTCGACATCGGCTCGGCGGTTCGGCGCGAGGCACGTGACGAGCGCCTTGAAGTCCTTCGTATCCGGGCAGGACTTGATCGGCTGGGTCTTGCCGTAGCCGAACGTCTCGATCTTGCTGCGATCCATGCCCTTGCTGACCAGGTAGTCCCGGACGACGTTTGCACGCCGCTCGGAGAGCTTCTGGTTGTAGGTCGCGCTACCGATGCGGTCCGTGTGTCCATTGACGCTCACGCCGGAGATCGATGCACAGGATCCCAAACGCCCGATCACGTCGCGATCGAGCTGGGCCCGGGCAGCGGGTTTGAGCGCGGACTTGTCGAAATCGAACGTCGCATCGCCGGTCAGCCGCGCGGTGAAGTTGCAAGCCTTCGGCTTCATTGCGGGCGCAGGCGCCGGCTTCGGTGCCATCGGCTGGGCGGCGGGCTTCGGCGCCATCGGCGGCGCGCACCGTGCGGCCGGCAGGATGTCCTTGTCGCACTCGCAGCCCGCGGTGGCCGGAGTCCACCACTGGGTGCGCCAGCACAGGCCGTACGGATTCTTCACGATCTTGCCGCGGGCATCGATGACGTAGGCCTCCGGACCGCCTAACGGGCCGTTCGGCGGCGGCGTCTGGGCGGAGGCAGAAAACGCTGCGAAGCACAGTATGGCAGCGCAGGCAAATCTGAGGCTGTTGGAAACGGTTTTCAAAGGACACCCCCTGTTGTGGCTCGTTGTTTCCGGCGGGATTTGAGCCTTGCTGGAACCTAAGGAAGGCCTTCCCGCTCGATATCTTGCGCCGGGGATGTTACACCAAACGGGACAGATCAGGAAAGCCGAAAAAGCGGCGCGCTCAGGGGGGTCCGGGACGCGCGCCCGCGTGGCTCTGGCGAGTCGCAAATGGTAACATTTCAACCTTTTTGATCGACCCGGACACCCGGTGCAGATTGCACCCTCCCGGCTGCCCCCGAGACCCGCCAAGAATGGAACAGTTCGCCAAGGAAACCCTTCCGGTCAGCCTCGAAGAGGAGATGCGTCGATCGTATCTCGACTACGCGATGAGCGTGATCGTCGGGCGTGCGCTGCCCGACGTGCGAGACGGCCTGAAGCCCGTGCACCGGCGCGTCCTTTTCGGGATGCACGAGGCGAACAACGTCTGGAACCGCCCCTACGTCAAATGCGCGCGCGTCGTAGGCGACGTGATGGGCAAGTTCCATCCGCACGGCGACTCCGCCATCTACGACACGCTGGTCCGCATGGCGCAGGATTTCAGCCTGCGCTACCCGCTGGTCGACGGCCAGGGAAACTTCGGATCGATCGACGGCGACAATGCGGCGGCGATGCGGTACACGGAGTGCCGTCTGGAGCGCATCGCCTCGGAGCTGATGGCGGATATCGACAAGGAAACCGTCGATTTCGTCCCCAACTACGACGGCAAGGAGAGCGAGCCGACGCTTCTGCCGGCCCGCATCCCCAATCTTCTGATCAACGGTTCGTCGGGCATCGCGGTTGGTATGGCGACCAACATTCCGCCGCACAATCTACGAGAGACGATTGACGCCTGTCTCACGCTGCTCGCGAATCCCGCGGCTTCCATCGACGAGCTGATCAGGGTGATCCAGGCGCCCGACTTCCCGACCAGCGGGCTGATCTACGGGCTTGCCGGCGTGCACGAGGCGTACCGCACCGGACGTGGCCGCGCGGTGATTCGCGCCCGCACGCATTTCGAGGAGGTCGAACGCGGGAATCGCGCGGCGATCGTGGTCGACGAGCTGCCCTACCAGGTCAACAAGAAGGCTCTTCTCGAGCGCATCGCCGAGCTCGTGAACGAGAAGCGGCTCGAGGGCATCGCGCACGTCCAGGACGAATCCGACAAGTCGGGCATGCGGGTCGTGATCGAGCTCAAGCGTGGCGAGCTTCCGGAGGTCGTGCTCAACAACCTCTACAAGCACACCCAGCTGCAGGACAGCTTCGGGATCAACATGGTCGCGCTGGTGGACGGCCAGCCGCGGCTGCTCAACCTGAAGCAGGTGCTCCACGCCTTCCTCTCGCACCGGCGCGAGGTCGTGACGCGGCGCACGGTGTACGAGCTGCGCGAGGCGCGCCGCAAGGCGCACGTCCAGGAGGGCCTGGCCGTCGCGCTCTCGAACGTCGACGAGATCATCGCGCTGATCAAGGCGGCGCAGACGCCTGCCGAGGCCAAGCAGAAGCTTCTCGACCGCACCTGGCGCTCGACGGTCGTCGAGGAGATGCTCGCCCGCGCGGCGGACGGGGCGTCCAGGCCCGCGGGCCTGGCGCCGGGGTTCGGGATGACTCCCGAGGGTTACCGGCTGTCGGACGCGCAGGCGCAGGCGATTCTCGAGCTGCGGCTGCAGCGTCTGACCGGCCTCGAGCAGGACAAGATCGTCGCCGACTATCGGGAGCTGCTCGAGCGGATCGCGGACTACCTCGATATTCTCGCGAAGCCCGAGCGCATCACCTCGATCATCGGCGACGAGCTCGCGCAGATCCGGGAGCAGTACGGCGACGCGCGTCGCAGCGAGATCGTCCTGAACGCCGAGGACATCGTCCTCGAGGACCTCATCACGCCCGAGGATGTCGTGATCACGTTCTCGCATACCGGGTACATCAAGGCGCAGCCGCTCGGGGACTATCGGGCGCAGCGGCGCGGCGGGCGCGGCAAGCAAGCCGCCGCGACCAAGGAGGACGATTTCGTCGACCGGCTGTTCGTGGTGCATACGCACGATTACATGCTGTGCTTCTCGAGCCGCGGCCGGGTGTACTGGCTCAAGGGCTACGAGGTGCCGCAGGGCAACCGTCAGAGCCGCGGGAAGCCGATCGTGAACCTGCTCCCGCTCGAAGAGAACGAGCGGATCAATGCGGTGCTGCCGGTAAAGCGCTTCGACGAGGAGCACTTCGTCTTCATGGCCACCACCAGCGGCTACGTCAAGAAGACCCCGCTCACGGAATTCTCGCGTCCGATGAAGAAGGGCATCATCGCCGTGGTGCTCGAGGATGCCGATTACCTGGTCGGCGTGGCGATCACCGACGGCAAGCACGATGTCATGCTGTTCTCCGACGCCGGGAAGGCGGTGCGCTTCGCCGAGGAGGACGTGCGCCCGATGGGTCGCCAGGCGCGCGGCGTCATCGGGATGCGGCTTGCCGATGGACAGCACGTGATCTCGATGCTCGTGGCGGCCGACGAGAATCAGAGTGTGCTGACGGCCACCGAACATGGATTCGGCAAGCGCACGTCGATTGCCGAGTACACACGCCACGGGCGTGGCACGCAGGGAATGATCGCGATCCAGACCAGCGAGCGGAACGGCAAGCTCGTCGGCGCCGCGCTGGTCCACGACAAGGACGAGATCATGCTGATCTCGAGCGCCGGCGTGCTGATCCGTACCAAGGTCGATCAGATCCGCGAGATGGGGCGCTCGACTCAGGGCGTCAGCCTGATCAGCCTCGACGCGGGGACGCGCCTGGCGGGTGTCCAGCGCATCGTCGAGGCCGAAGAGGTGACCAACGGTGGCGGTAACGGCAACGGGAACGGTGACGCGAACGGCGGCAACGGGGCGCATCGCGGCAACGGCGAGGATGCGGACGGCGGCGAGTGGGCCGCCCCGGACGGGGACTGAAAGAAGTGGGCAGGGTACTGAATTTTTCTGCGGGTCCGGCCGTGCTGCCCGAGGAGGTGCTGCGGCAAGCTGCCGAGGAGATGCTCGATTGGCACGGCAGCGGAATGAGCGTGATGGAGATGAGCCATCGCGGTCCCGAGTTCATCTCGATTGCCGAGGAAGCCGAAGCGGACCTCCGCGAGCTGCTGGAGGTGCCGACGGAATACAAGGTGCTGTTCCTGCAGGGCGGTGCGACGCTGCAGTTCTCCATGGTCCCGATCAACCTGCTGGGGGGCAAGGCAAGCGCGGATTACGTGAACACCGGCGAGTGGTCGAAGAAGGCGATCAAGGAAGCGAAGCGTTTCTGCCGCGTGAACGTCGTGGCAAGCTCCGAGGATGCGAACTTCAGCTACATGCCGGTGCAGGAAGAATGGCAGCTCGATCCGGCGGCGGCCTACGTGCACGTCTGCGCCAACGAGACGATCGGCGGCGTCGAGCTGAACTGGATCCCCGCGACCGGCGACGTTCCGCTGGTCGCCGACATGTCGTCGCACATCCTGTCGCGACCCGTCGCTGTGGCGCGGTATGGCGTCATCTACGCGGGCGCGCAGAAGAACATCGGTCCCGCGGGCCTCGCCATCGTGATCGTCCGCGACGACCTGCTCGGGAAGGCGCCGGCGAATGCGCCCAGCATGCTCGACTACAAGGTGCACGCGGATGCGCAGTCGATGTCGAACACGCCCCCCACTTATGCAGTCTACATAGCCGGGCTCGTGTTCAAGTGGCTGAAGCGCCAGGGCGGCGTCGCGGGGATCGAGGCGCGCAACATCGAGAAGGCGAAGCTGCTCTATGATTTTCTCGACGGCTCGACGTTCTACCGGAACCCGGTGCGAAAATCCGACCGTTCGCGGATGAACGTGCCGTTTACGCTGGCGGATTCCAAGCTCGACGCCGCGTTTCTCGAGGGCGCGAAGGAGCGCGGAATGGTGCAGCTGAAGGGGCACCGGTCGGTCGGCGGCATGCGCGCTTCGATCTACAACGCGATGCCGCTGGAGGGTGTGCGGCGGCTCGTCGATTACCTGCGCGAGTTCGAGGCAAAGCGTGGCTGAGCGATATCGGATCCTCGTGCTGAACCAGGTCTCGGAAGTCGGGCTACAGCGCCTGCCGGCCGAGATCTACGAATGCTCCAAGGACGTTTCGCGTCCCGACGCCGTCCTCGTGCGCTCGGCGGACATGCATGCCATGACCCTGCCGGAGACGGTGAAGGCGATCGGCCGGGCGGGTGCCGGGACGAACAACATCCCGGTGAAGGAAATGAGCGCGCGCGGCGTGCCGGTCTTCAATGCGCCGGGCGCGAACGCGAATGCCGTGAAGGAGCTGGTCCTCGCCGGCATGCTGATTGCGGCGCGCAATCTGGTTCCCGCGATCGAGTTCGTGAGGTCCCTGCAGGGGGACGACAAGAGCCTGCATCGCCAGGTCGAGGAGGGCAAGAAGCAGTTCGCCGGAATCGAGCTCCCGAATCACACCCTCGGCGTGATCGGGCTCGGCAAGATCGGCAGCCTCGTCGCCGACGTGGCGATTCGCCTGGGAATGAACGTGCTCGGCTTCGACCCCGAGATCACGGTGGAAGCCGCCTGGAGCTTGCCGTCCCAGGTACGCAAGGCCCACTCCATCGACGAGGTCCTGAAGAGCTGCCACTTCGTGACGCTGCATGTGCCGCTGGTCGAGGCGACGCGCCACCTGGTCAATCAACGCAATCTCCGGACCGTCCGCCCCGGCGCGGTGCTGCTCAACTTCTCGCGCGAGGGGATCGTGGACGACGCGGCGGTGCTGGAGGCGCTTGCTGCGCAGCGGCTCCGGTACTATGTGACCGACTTTCCGGGCAACGCGATCGCCGGGCATCCCGGGGTGATCGCGCTTCCGCACCTGGGCGCCTCGACCCGCGAGGCCGAGGACAACTGTGCCGTCATGGTGGTCGATCAGCTGCGCGATTTCCTGGAGAACGGCAACATCGTCAACTCGGTGAACTTCCCGGTGGTGACGATGCAACGCGAAGCGCCCTTCCGGCTGAGCATCGCGCATGCCAACGTCCCCAACATGGTCGGCCAGATCTCGGCGACGATGGGCGAGAACCGCCTGAACATCCACAACATGATCAACAAGTCGCGCGACGAGCTGGCTTACACGCTGCTCGACGTGGACAGTGTGCCGTCGCCGTCGGTGCTTGCGTCGATCTGCGGCATCGAAGGAGTGCTGGACGCGCGCCTCCTCCCCGTGGAGCGCTGATCACGTGACCGACGACATCGCCAAGCGTCGCGCCGCGATCGACACCCTCGATGCGGAGATCGTCCGGATCGTGAACGAGCGCGCCGCGCACGCGCGAGAGATCGGGCGGCTGAAGGGCGACGGGCCGGTGTACCGGCCGGAGCGCGAAGCGGAAGTGCTGCGACGGGTAATGACCGCCAACCCCGGGCCGATTCCGGGCGACGCGCTGGGGCGGATATTCGTCGAGGTGATCTCCGCCTGCCGCGGTCTCGAAGCAAAGCTCAAGGTCGCGTACCTCGGGCCCGCCGGGACGTTCAGCGAGATGGCGGTGGCCAAGCAGTTCGGCGGCATGGTCGAAGCGCTCGCACACGACTCGATCGACGAGGTCTTCCGGTCCGTGGAGACGGGCGGCGCCGGATTCGCCGTGGTGCCGGTCGAGAACTCATCCGAGGGCGCCATCGGCCGCACGCTCGATCTGCTGCTCGCCACACCGCTCCGGATCTGCGCAGAGGTCGTGCTGCGCGTGCAGCAGAACGCGATGCGCAGCATTCCCGGTCTGGGGGGCGTCGAGCGCGTCTACTCGCACGCGCAGTCGCTCGGCCAGTGCCGCGGCTGGATCGCGCGCCACCTGCCGCACGCCGAGTGCATACCGCTGGTGAGCAACGCGGAAGCGGCGCGCCTGGTGGCGAGCGAGCCGTCGGCCTGCGCGATCGGACCCGCGATCGCGGCCGAACGCTATGGCCTCCAGATCGTGGGCGAGAACATCGAGGACGATCCGAAGAACATGACGCGGTTCCTGGTGCTCGGCACGCTCGCGCCGGGTCCGAGCGGGCGCGATCGCACGTCGCTGGTGATGACCGTGCCGAACCAGCCGGGCGCGTTGCACGCGCTGCTCTCGCCCATCGCGAAGCATGGCGTCTCGATGACGCGCATCGAGTCGCGGCCGTCGCGCCAGACGGCCTGGGAGTACATGTTCTACGTGGACCTCGAGGGACACGTGCAGGACCAAAAAGTCGCCCCGGCGATCGCGGAACTGCGGGGCATGGCGCCGTTCCTCAAGGTGCTCGGTTCCTACCCGAGCGCAGTGCTATGAGTGCCAAGCAAACCGAAGGTCGGGTCGCCGAACCGCTCGACCTTTGCGAGCTCGCGCCGGGTCACGTCCGGGCAATCGCGCCCTACCAGCCCGGCAAGCCGATCACCGAGCTCGCGCGGGAGTTCGGGCTCGACGAACGGAAGATCGTCAAGCTGGCGTCGAACGAGAACCCGTCGGGGCTTTCGCCCCGCGCGCGTGCCGCGATCGAAGCGGCATTGCCCGAGCTCGCGCGCTATCCGGACGGATTCGAGTTAACAAAGGCGCTCTCCGAGCGCCTTGGCGTTGCCATGGAATCGATCGTCCTCGGCAACGGCTCGAACGACCTGCTCGAGATGGTGGCGGGCGCATTTCTCGCGCCGGGGCGTGCCGCGGTGTTCGCGCAACACGCTTTCGCGATCTATCCGCTCTGCACCCAGGCGCGGGGCGCGCAAGGCATCGTGGTGCCGGCCCGGGAATACGGTCACGACCTTGCGGGGATGCTCGCCGGGATCACCCCGGAAACGCGCGTGGTTTTCATTGCCAATCCGAACAATCCGACCGGGACGATGCTCCCGGCGGACGAGGTCGAGGGATTTCTCCGGCGCGCGCCGCGCAGCGTTCTCGTCGTGCTCGACGAGGCCTACAACGAATATCTCGAGCCGCCGTTGCGCTGCCCGAGCGTGGCCTGGCTGGCGAGGTACCCGAATCTGGTCGTCCTGCGGACGTTCTCGAAAGCCTACGGGCTCGCCGGATTGCGCGTCGGCTACGGCTTGTGCCACCCCGACGTCGCGGCGATGCTCAATCGCGTTCGCCAGCCTTTCAACGTCAACAATCTCGCGCTCGTGGCGGCCACGGCGGCGCTGGCCGATGAAGCGTTCGTGGAGCGCAGCTACCAGCTGAACGTGGCCGGGATGAAGCAGCTCACCGCGGGACTTAGGCGGCTCGGCCTGGCGTGGATTCCCTCTTTCGCAAACTTCGTGAGCGTGGAGATTCCCCGCGCGAAAAGGCAAGAAGGGCAAAGCGCGGCGGGCGCGGTCTACCAGCGGCTCCTCAGGCAGGGCGTGATCGTGCGTCCGGTCGCAGGCTACGGGATGCCCCACCATCTCCGTGTGACCGTGGGCCTGCCCGAGGAAAACGATCGATTCCTCGCTGCGCTGGAAAATGCGCTCGGGGACGGCTCAACCTGACGTGGCACAGATCGCCAAGGTCGCGATCGTCGGTGTCGGGCTCATAGGCGGCTCGTTCGCGCTCGCCGTGCGGGGCGCGGGCCGCGTGAAGGAGATCATCGGCGTCGGCCGCTCGCGCGCGAACCTCGACCGGGCGAGGACGCTCGGCGTCATCGACGGCGACGCAGGCCTGGCGGAAGCGGTGCGGGGCGCCCAGCTCGTGTTTCTGGCCATGCCGGTCGGCGCCACGGCGACGGTGCTGAAATCGATTGCGCCCCATCTCGGCCCCGATACCGTGGTCACCGACGCGGGGAGCACGAAGCGCGACGTCGTCGACGCCGCGTGTGCCGCGCTGGGGCCCGGCTTCGCTCGCTTCGTTCCCGGCCATCCTATTGCCGGGGCGGAACAGTCCGGCGTGGACGCGGCGCGGGCCGATCTCTATTCGGGCAAGCGCACGGTTCTCACGCCGGCCGCCGCAACGGATGCGCGTGCGATCCAGACCGTTCGCGACCTCTGGGAGGCCTGCGGCGCCGAGGTGCACGAGATGACGCCGGAGGTGCACGACGCAGTCTTCGCGGCGGTGAGCCATCTTCCGCATCTCCTCGCCTACGCGCTCGTGCACGATATCGCCACGCACGAGAAGGCAGAGCTTCTCTTCGACTACGCGGCGAGCGGCTTCCGCGATTTCACGCGCATTGCCTCGAGTCATCCGGAAATGTGGCGGGATATCTGCATGGCGAACCGGCCCGCTCTGCTCGCGGAGCTCGGCCGGTTCGAATCGGTTCTGGCCGAGGCGCGCCGGCTGCTCGATGCGCAGGATGCGGCCGGCCTCGAGCGCCTGTTCGACGGCGCGCGGCGTGCTCGGAACGGATGGCTCGCGCGCCGATGACGGCTTCCTACAGCGTGCAACCCGGCGGCCGTCTCGGCGGAACGGTGCGCGTTCCGGGCGACAAGTCGGTCTCGCACCGGTCGATCATCCTCGGGTCGATTGCCACGGGGGCGACGCGAATCACCGGCTTCCTGGAGGGCGAGGACGCCCTGGCGACGATGAACATCTTCCGCGCGCTCGGGGTGCGGATCGACGGACCGACCGCGGGGGAGGTCGCCGTGAACGGCGTCGGACTTCGCGGCCTGCGGGCGCCGAACACGGTCCTCGACTGCGGGAACTCCGGCACGTCCATGCGGCTGCTGGCGGGACTCCTTGCCGCGCAACCGTTCGACTGCGAGCTGACCGGTGACGCAAGCCTGCGCAAGCGGCCGATGCGCCGTGTCGCCGAGCCGCTCGCGGCGATGGGCGCCCGCATCGAGCCTGCCGAGGGCGGCCGCCCGCCGCTCAGGATCAGGGGGAATCCGTCCCTGCGCGGCATCGACTATGCGATGCCCGTCGCCAGCGCGCAGGTCAAATCCGCGCTTCTGCTCGCCGGGCTCTATGCTTCGGGCACGACGCGGGTCACCGAGCCCGCCCCGACGCGCGATCACACCGAGCGCATGCTCGCGGCTTTCGGCTACGCCGTGCGACGCGACGGCGCCACGGTGTCCGTCAGCGGCGGCGGAACGCTGCGCGCGACCGAGATCGCCGTGCCTGCCGATGTCTCGTCGGCGGCATTCTTCATGGTCGGCGCCTCGATTGCTCCCGAATCGGACATCACGCTGGAGGCTGTGGGTGTCAATCCCACGCGTACCGGGGTGATCGAAATCCTGCGCCGGATGGGTGCGGACCTCACGGTGCTCGAACCGCGCGAGCTCGGGGGGGAACCCGTGGCCGATATCCGGGTGCGGTCAGCGGATTTGCAAGGAATCGAGATACCGCGCGAGCTGGTGCCGCTGGCGATCGACGAGTTCCCGGCCCTGTTCATCGCGGCGGCCAACGCGCGCGGGCGCACGGTGCTGCGTGGCGCCGAGGAACTGCGCGTGAAGGAGTCGGATCGCATCCAGGTCATGGCCGACGGGCTTGCGGCGATCGGCGCGCAGGCCGAGCCGACTCCCGACGGAATGGTCATCGACGGCGGCGCGTACGCGGGCGGCGTCGTCGACTCGCACGGTGATCATCGGATCGCGATGGCATTCGCCATGGCGGCGCTGCGGGCACGCGCGAAGATCGTCGTCCGCGATTGCGCCAACGTCGCCACTTCGTTTCCGGGATTCGTGGAGACGTCGCGTCGCGCCGGACTTCCGATCGAGGAGCTCGCATGAACCGGGGCGCGGTGATTCCGGTCATCGCGATCGACGGGCCGTCCGCGTCCGGCAAGGGGACCGTCGCCAAGCAGGTGGCGCGGGCGCTGGGGTGGCGGTATCTGGACAGCGGTGCGCTTTACCGGCTGGTCGCCCTCGCGGCAATCGAATCCTCGGTCGGCTGGGAGGATGCCGCGCGTCTCGCCGAGATCGCCGGCCGGCTGGACGTGCGATTCGAGGGAGAAGAGATTTGGCTGGCGGGCCGACGTGCCACGGACGCGATTCGCACCGAGGCGTGCTCGATCGGCGCATCGCGCTGTGCCGCGGTTCCCGCGGTCCGTAATGCGCTCCTCGACCGCCAGCGCCGCTTTCGTGAGGCGCCGGGCCTGGTGGCGGAGGGTCGCGACATGGGGTCGGTGGTCTTTCCGGACGCCGCGCTCAAGGTCTTCCTTACCGCAAGCGCCGAGGCGCGCGCAGAGCGCCGACATAAGCAGTTGATCGACAAAGGAATCCCTGCTAACATCCAGACTCTTTTGCGCGACTTGCAGGAGCGCGATGCCCGGGACGCCGAGCGGCCCGTCGCACCGCTCAAGCAGCTGCCCGACGCGCGCCTGCTCGATACGACTCGCTTGACGGTCGACGAGGCGGTGGCGCAAGTGCTCGGCTGGTATCGCGAGCGCGCAGGAGCAGCGTGAAATGGTGACGGCTGGCCGCCCGGCCGCGTCGTGTGTGCAACCAGCCCCGTCCGTGCCGGACGGGCCAAGCTCAGGTAACTCAGCCTTTATGCCTAACGTTTCCCCCGCAGTGGCCCCCCAGGAAAGCTTTGCCGCCCTCTTCGAGGAGAGCCTCACTCGCAAGGAGATGCGCGTCGGCGAAGTGATCACTGCGGAAGTGGTGCGCATCGATCAGAACTTCGTCGTCGTCAATGCCGGACTCAAGTCCGAAAGCTTTATCCCGCTCGAGGAGTTTCGCAGCGATGCGGGCGAACTCGACGTCAAGCCCGGCGACTTCGTCTCGGTGGCGATCGAGGCGCTGGAAGACGGCTACGGTGAAACCCGGCTGTCGCGTGACAAGGCGAAGCGCCTCGCCGCATGGCTCGACCTCGAGAAGGCGCTCGAGTCGGGCGAGACGGTCCAGGGCGTGGTCTCGGGCAAGGTGAAAGGCGGACTGACCGTGATGATGAACGGCATCCGCGCGTTCCTGCCCGGCTCGCTCGTCGATTTGCGCCCGGTGAAGGACACGTCGCCCTATGAGGGCAAGACGATGGACTTCAAAGTGATCAAGCTCGACCGCAAGCGCAACAACGTGGTGGTGTCGCGCCGCGCCGTGCTCGAGCAGACCGCCGGCGCGGAGCGCGATGCGCTGCTTGCCACGCTCCAGGAGGGCACCGTCGTCAAGGGCATCGTCAAGAACATCACCGACTATGGCGCGTTCGTGGATCTGGGCGGCATCGACGGCCTGCTGCACATCACCGACCTTGCCTGGCGGCGTGTAAAGCATCCGACCGAGGTGCTTGCGGTGGGCGACGAGGTGACCGCAAAGGTGCTGCGGTTCGACCAGGAGAAGAACCGCGTATCGCTGGGTCTCAAGCAGCTCGGTGACGATCCTTGGGTCGGGCTCGGGCGGCGCTATCCCACCGGCACGCGTCTTTTCGGCAAGGTGACCAACCTCACCGACTACGGCGCGTTCGTCGAGATCGAGTCGGGCATCGAGGGCCTGGTGCACGTGTCGGAGATGGACTGGACGAACAAGAACGTGCATCCGTCCAAGGTGGTGCAGGTCGGCGACGAGGTCGAGGTGATGATCCTCGAGATCGACGAGGACCGCCGTCGGATCTCACTCGGCATGAAGCAGTGCCTCCCGAACCCCTGGGACGAATTCGCGCAGAATCATCGCAAGGGCGAGAAGGTCAAGGGTCAGATCAAGTCGATCACCGACTTCGGCATCTTTATCGGTCTGCCGGGCGGTATCGACGGCCTGGTGCATCTCTCCGACCTCTCGTGGAATCTGCCCGGCGAGGAAGCCGTCAAGCAGTTCAAGAAGGGCGAGGAGGTCGAGGCCGTCGTGCTGTCGATCGACGTCGAGCGGGAGAGGATCTCCCTGGGCGTCAAGCAGCTCGAGGGCGATCCGTATTCCAACTTCATCGCGACGCACGACAAGGGCGCGCTGGTGGCCGGGACCGTGAAGAGCGTCGATGCGAAGGGCGCGATAATCTCGCTGGGCGGCGACATGGAGGGATACCTGCGCGCGTCGGAAGTATCGCGCGACCGCGTCGAGGACGCCCGCACCCATCTCAAGGAAGGCGACGCGGTGCAGGCGATGATCATCAACATCGACCGCAAGAACCGCAGCGTCAACCTGTCCATCAAGGCGCGCGACGCAGCGGAGCAGGATGCCGCAATGAAGAAACTGCAAAGCGAGGCGGCAGCGAGCACCGGAAGCACCAATCTCGGCGCCTTGCTGAAAGCCAAGCTGGACACCAAGAATCCGCAGAGCTGAGGGGGAGGGAATGACCAAGTCGGAGCTGATCGCGCGGCTGGCGGCACGCTATCCGCAGTTGGTCGCCAAGGACGCGGAGTACGCCGTCAAGATGGTTCTTGACGCGATGACGCACAGCCTGGTCAGCGGCGAGCGCATCGAGATTCGCGGCTTTGGCAGCTTTGGATTGAACTATCGTCCTGCCAGGGTGGGGCGCAACCCGAAGTCCGGCGAGCGCGTGCACGTGCCCGAGAAGTACGTGCCGCACTTCAAGGCCGGGAAGGAGTTGCGCGAGCGCGTCGACGGCAATCCGGACGGCGCGCAGCCTCAATCCCCGTCGGAGCTCCAACCGGCGCAGTCCTAGAGCTGATGGAAGCCATGTCAGAGGCGCGCCGGCCGGCCTGGTCCCGACGCAGCGTTACCGCGAGTTAATCGGATGGCGATCCTGCGCGTCCTGTCGGCCCTGGTCTGGGCGGTCGTGTTCCTGGTGCTGTTTCTTTTCGCGCTGAAGAACACGGATCCGGTCACCGTCCGGTTCTACTTCGACCAGGAATGGCGCGCGCCGCTGATGCTGGTGGCCCTCGCAGCTTTCGCCGCGGGCGCCGTGTTCGGGATGATCGCGTGCATTCCGGCATTCATGCGCCGGCATCGCGAGATCGCGGGGCTGAAGAAGGAGCTCAGGCTCCGGCCGGCGGCCCATGCCGCGGTGGAGCGTTTGGGTTCACCCGGAGACGCGCCTACCGGGACGTAGCCGCGCCGCGCCAACTCCGGAACACGACATCGCCGACGTGCCTGAATTCGAGTTCTGGTGGCTGATCGCATTCCCCGTGTTCTTCGGGCTCGGTTGGCTTGCCGCCCGGATCGACATCAAGCAGCTCGTCACGGAATCGCGCCGGGTCCCGCGCTCCTACTTCACCGGCCTCAACTTCCTCCTGAACGAACAGCCCGACAAGGCGATCGAGGCGTTCACGGAAGTGGTCAGGGTGGACCCCGAGACCGTCGAGCTGCACTTCGCCCTCGGAAGCCTGTTTCGCCGGCGCGGCGAGACCGAGCGGGCGATACGCATGCACAAGAATCTGCTCGAGCGCTCCGACCTCGCTCAGGATCAACGGGTCATGGCCCTGCACGAGCTGGGTCAGGACTATCTGAAGGCGGGCCTGCTCGACCGCGCCGAGGAGGCGTTCGAGCGGCTGGCGGAAGGCCCGTACCGGGGCACGGCGCTGAAGAACCTGCTGGACATTTACCAGCAGGAGAAGGACTGGGAGAAGGCGATCCAGGCGGCGCGCGAGTTCGAGCGCGACTCCGGTCAGAGCTGGCAGAAGGAAATCGCGAACTTCTACTGCGAGCTGGCGGCGGTGGAGATCAACCACTCGCGAACCGACAAGGCCCGCGAGCACCTGGAAAACGCGCTGCATGCCAGCCGCAAGTGTGTACGCGCCAGCATTCTCCTGGGCGATATCGAGGCCGAGGAGGGAAATCACGAGGCGGCCATCGAAGCGTGGAAGCGCGTGGAAACCCAGAACCCCAGCTATCTTGCGCTGGTCGCCCAGCGACTGCTCAAGAGCTTTCAAGCGATCGGGCAGACCGAGCACGGGCTCACGCTGCTGCGCGGCTACCTGACCGCGCACCCGTCCCTCGACCTGCTCGACGTCGTGTTCCAGCTGAGCATCGACGCCAAGGGGCCGCAGGCCGCGTACGAGCTCGTGCGCGACGAGCTGCGGCGCAATCCGACGCTGCTCGGACTGGATCGTCTCCTCGAAGCGCAGCTTCTCACCGCGCCGGCCGAGCGTCGCCCGGATCTGGAGATGGTGCGCGGCCTGGTTCATGGCCACACGCGCAAGCTCTCGCGCTACCGCTGCGAGAGCTGCGGGTTCCGCGCCCGCCAGTTCTACTGGCAGTGTCCGGCGTGCGGCGGCTGGGAAACCTATCCGCCGCGCCGGACCGAGGAATTCGAGGCGACGACGTGAGCGGAGCGATCTCGGTGCTGCCCGACCTCTCGCGAGCGCGAGTGCTGGTCGTGGGAGACGTGATGCTCGACCGGTACTGGTACGGCGAAGTCGAGCGGATCTCGCCGGAGGCACCGGTGCCCGTGGTCAAAGTGGAGCGGACCGAGGAGCGAGCTGGCGGCGCGGCGAACGTTGCGCTGAATGCTGCCGCGCTCGGCGCGAAAGTGGCGCTGCTTTCCGTCGTCGGCGCCGACGAAGCCGGCGCCTCGCTCGAGCGGCTCATTGCCGCAAAGGGCATCGCGACCAGCCTGCGTCGAGACGACAATCTTGCGACCACGGTGAAGCTGCGTGTAATCGGTCGCAAGCAGCAGCTGCTGCGCGCCGACTTCGAGACGACGCCCAGTCACGAGGTGCTGGCCGGCAAGCTGGCCGAGTTCGAGGCGATGCTTGGCGATTTCGACGCTGTGGTGCTCTCGGACTACGGGAAGGGCGGACTCACCCACATCACGAGGATGATCGAGCTCGCTAAGGCCAAAGACCGGATCGTGCTGGTCGACCCGAAAGGCGACGACTATTCCAGATACCGTGGCGCGACAATGGTCACGCCCAACCGAAAGGAACTGCAGGAGGTCGTCGGGCGGTGGACGGATGAGCAGGACTTCGACAAGCGCGCTGAAGCGCTCCGCGCCGACCTCGACCTGGCGGCTCTGCTCGTCACCCTCGGCGAACAGGGCATGGCGCTCTTCCAGAGGGGCGGGGTGCTGCGCGAGCCCGCACAGTCGCGCGACGTCTACGACGTGACCGGCGCAGGAGACACCGTCATCGCGACGCTTGCGGCGATGCTGGCCGCCGGCGCGACGACGCACGACGCCATGCGCGTGGCGAATCACGCGGCGGGAATCGCCGTGACCAAGTTCGGCACGGCGGTCGTGCACCCCGAGGAGCTCGCCGCCGATATTGGCAGGACAGGAGCATGACCCCTCACTACGTAGTCACCGGCGCCGCGGGCTTCATCGGCTCGAACCTCGTGAAGGCCCTGAACAAACACGGTGTGACCAACATCATCGCGGTCGACGACCTGAAGCAGGGCGACAAGTTCCGCAATCTAGTCGGCTGCGAGATCGCCGATTACATCGACAAGGACGAGTTCCTGGAACGGATGGAGGGCGGCACCTTCGACGGCCTGCTCGACGCGATCCTGCACCTCGGCGCGTGCTCGGACACGATGGAGACCGACGGGCGCTACGTGATGGAGAACAACTACCGCTATTCCCTCGACCTGCTCGAATTCTGCCAGGAGGAGGAGATTCCCTTCATCTACGCCTCGTCGGCGTCGGTGTATGGGGGCGGGCGGGTGTTTCGGGAAGGGGCGCCGCATGAAGCGCCGCTCAACGTCTACGGCTACTCGAAATATCTGTTCGACCAGATCGTGCGCCGCCGGCTCCACGATCTGCACGCCCCGGTCGTCGGGCTGCGCTACTTCAACGTCTACGGGCTGAACGAAGCGCACAAGGGCAGAATGGCATCGGTCGCCTGGCATTTCTTCAACCAGTACCGTAGCGAGGGCAAGGTTCGCCTGTTCGAGGGATCGGGTGGATTCGGCGACGGGGAGCAGCGGCGCGATTTCGTCTCCGTCGAGGACGTCGTGAAGGTCAACATGCATTTCCTCGAGGACAAGGACACATCGGGCATCTTCAATGTCGGGACCGGGCGCGCCCAGTCGTTCAACGACGTGGCCGTCGCGACGGTGAACGCCTGTCGTGCGGCGGAAGACAAGCCCGCGCTCGACCTCGCGGCGCTGAGGCAGGAGGGGGCGATCGAGTACATTCCTTTCCCGGACGCCCTAAGGGGCAAGTACCAGAGCTTCACCGAAGCCGACCTGACAGCGTTGCGGAAGACCGGCTACGACGCGCCGTTTCTCACCGTCGAGGAGGGGGTGGGACGCTACGTCGCGCAGCTCCTCACCCGGGAACGCAAGGAATAGTCGCATGTGGACAACGATGGACGACACGGTCGGCAACACGCCGCTCGTCCGACTGAAACGGCTGCCGGGCAGCACGAGCAATGTCATCCTGGCGAAGCTCGAAGGCGACAATCCGGCCGGTTCGGTCAAGGATCGCCCGGCGCTGTGGATGTTCCGCGGCGCGGAAGAGCGCGGCGAGATCAAGCCCGGCGACACGCTGATCGAGCCCACCAGCGGCAACACCGGAATCGCGCTCGCGATGGTTGCCGCGATGCGCGGCTATCGCATGGTGCTGATCATGCCCGAGCACCTCTCGGTCGAGCGCCGGCAGACGATGGCGGCGTTCGGCGCCGAGATTGTCCTCACGCCGAAGGACGGCGGCATGGAAGGCGCGCGCGATCTCGCCGAGCGGATGGTGCGCGAAGGCAAGGGGCGCATGCTCGACCAGTTTGCCAATCCCGACAATCCGCGCGCGCACTACGAGGGCACCGGACCGGAGATCTGGCGCGAGACCGAGGGCCGGATCACGCATTTCGTCTCGAGCATGGGCACCACCGGCACGATCATGGGCGTCTCGCGTTTCCTGAAGGAAAAGAACCCGGCGATCCAGATCATCGGCTGCCAGCCGGAGGACGGGGCGCAGATTCCGGGGATCCGCAAGTGGCCGGAAGCCTACCTGCCACGGATCTACGAAAAGGCCCGCGTGGATCGCCTCGAGTATGTCGGTCAGTCCGACGCCGAGGAGATGGCGCGGCGTCTGGCCGCGGAAGAGGGCATCTTCGCGGGAATCTCTTCGGGCGGCGCGATGTCCGTGACGCTGCGGATCTCGAGAGAAGTCGAGAACGCGGTCATCGTCACCATCGTGTGCGACCGCGGCGATCGCTACCTGTCCACGGGCGTTTTCACCGCCTGACCTCGCGCGATGACGCCCACCCTCGTCTTCGACATCGAGACGATCCCCGACGTGCCGGGCCTGCGGGCGCTCTACGAGCTCGACCCCGAGCTGACGGACTCGGACGTCGCCGAGATCGCGTTTCAGCGGCGCCGCGCCGCGGCTGGACACGATTTCCTGCAGCCCCATCTGCACCGCGTGGCGGCTATCTCCTGCGCGCTGCGCGAAGGCGACAGCCTCAAGGTGTGGTCGCTCGGCTCCCCGGAAGACGACGAGGCGCAGCTGATCCAGCGCTTCTACGACGGCGTCGACAAGTACACGCCGCAGCTCGTCTCCTGGAACGGCGGCGGATTCGATCTCCCCGTCCTGCACTACCGTGGCCTGGTGAACGGCGTCGTGGCCTCGCGCTACTGGGATCTCGGCGATGACGACCGGGAGTTCAGGTTCAACAACTACATCGGCCGCTATCACACCCGCCACATCGACCTGATGGATCTTCTCGCGCTCTATCAGCCGCGCAACAATGCCCCGCTGGACGAGATTGCCCGGCTGATGGGGCTGCCCGGCAAGCTGGGGATGGACGGATCGCAGGTGTGGGGCGCGTACCGCGAAGGACGCATCGCGGATATCCGCAACTACTGCGAGACGGACGCCCTCAACACCTGGCTCGTCTTTCTGCGTTTCCAGCTGATGCGCGGGGCGATCAGCGCCGACCAGCACGCCCGCGAGATCACGCTCGCGCGTACGACCCTCGCGCGGCTGGAGCAGCCGCACTGGAACGAATTCCTCGCCGCCTGGCCGGCGTCCTGAAATGACGCCGGTGCTGATCGAATCCCTCGACGCCGAGGGACGCGGCGTCACTCATGTCGAGGGCAAGGCCATCTTCATCGAGGGCGCCTTGCCGGGCGAGACGGTCGAGTTCGTCGCCTACCGGCGGAAGCAACGCTACGAGAGCGCGACCGTCGAGCGGGTCATCCACGAGTCTTCCTCGAGGACGACGCCCGGATGCCGGTATTTCGGTGTTTGCGGGGGCTGCGCGATGCAGCACCTGGACCACCGTGCGCAGGTTGCCGTCAAGCAGCGGGTGCTCGAGGACGCGCTGTGGCACATCGGCAGGATCCATCCCGAAAGCGTGCTCGCCCCGGTGCACGGGCAGGCCTGGCGCTATCGTCACCGGGCGCGGCTGTCCGTTCGCTGGGTGGCGAAAAAGGGTGGCGTGCTCGTGGGATTTCGCGAGCGGCACTCCTCGCACGTCGCCGACATGCGCGCCTGCGAGGTGCTCCCGCGGCCCGTGTCGGAACTGATCGGCCCCCTGCGGACGCTGGTCGGCGAACTGTCGATCCGGGCGCGATTGCCCCAGATCGAGGTTGCCGTCGGCGATGCGGTCACCGTGCTCGTCCTGCGCGTCCTGGATGCGCCGACCGATGCCGATGAGCGCGCGTTGAGAAGCTTCGCCGAGGCGCACGGGGTCCAGTTCTGGCTCCAGCCGAGCGGACCCGAGTCGGCCCGCCCGTTCCACCCTCTCGATGCTCCGGCACTCTCCTACGCGCTGCCTGAATTCGGTGTGCGAATCGAGTTCGCGCCGACCGATTTCACGCAGGTGAATTACGCGGTCAACGAATTGCTCGTGCGGCGGGCCATCGCCCATCTGGATCCGCGGCCCGGCGACCGCGTGCTCGATCTCTTTTGCGGGCTCGGCAACTTCAGTCTGCCGATCGCGGTGCGCGGCGGCGAGGTCATCGGCGTCGAAGGCAGCGAGCGGCTGGTCGAGCGCGCCCGCGAAAACGCCGCGGCCAACGGCCTCGTTGCGCAGTTCAATGTCGCGAACCTGTTCGACGCCGGGGCCTGTGCGGCGCTTCCGCGCTGCGACAAGCTGCTTCTCGATCCTCCGCGCGAAGGGGCGATGGAGGTCGTGAAGGCGCTGGGCACCGAAGGTCCACAGCGGGTCGTCTACGTCTCCTGCGATCCGGCCACACTTGCACGCGATGCCGCCGTGCTCGTTAAGACCAAGGGCTATCGTCTGACGGGCGCGGGAATCGTGAACATGTTTGCGCACACGGCGCACGTCGAATCCATGGCCGTGTTCGAGCATTGAGCAAGAGCGGGCGGGGTGGTGCAGGAAAAGGAAAGGGCCGCTCGCGGCGGCCCTTTTCGGATGCGCGCGGGGCGCGTCAGTCGCCTTCGCCGCCGAAGATTCCGAGCAACTGCAGCAGGCTCGAGAAGATGTTGTAGATCGCGACGTAGAGTGTCAGCGTCGCGGAGATGTAGTTCGTCTCGCCGCCGCGCACGATCGCGTTCACCTGATACAGGATGATCATCGAGGAGAAGATGATGAATGCGACCAGGATCGTGAGCGCCAGGGCGGGGATCTGGAAGAACACGTTCGCGACCACTGCCAGCATGATGACGATGAATCCCACCAGCAGGAATCGTCCCATGCCGCTGAAGTCGCGCTTCACGCTGGAGGCGACCGCCGACAGCCCGAAGAACGTCACGGCCGTTCCGCCGGCTGCCATGGCGACGAGCTGCCCGCCGTTGGCAAAGCCGAGCACGCGCTGCAGCACCGGCCCGAGCAGAACGCCGAGAAAGAGCGTGAAGCCGAGGAGCAGCGCGACGCCCATGCCGCTGTTGCGATTCTTCTCGATCGCCCAGATCCAGCCGTAGAAGATCCCGAGGATCGCGAAGAGCGAGATGATCGGGTTGGTGCGCAGGAACGAGAGATTCAGGTTCGCCCCGAGCAGCGCGCCGATGGCGGTCGGGATCAGCGTCACTGCGAGCAACAGGTACGTGTTGCGCAGGACCTTGTTCTGCCGGACCGCAATGTCCTGCGTGCCCGTCAGGGTGTTGCCTTGGATGGGTCGAAGTTCGGGTTGCATCAAATTGCCTCCTGGGAATGGCTCTTCTCAGACTCTTCTCAATTGCATCAGCGCATTAGATGGGTGCCGGCGCGCAGAGTTCAAGGCGCTGAGTATACCGGCTGTGCGTGACCGGCGATGGCGTCTGGCCTTACCATCCCGAAGGTCGGCCGGTGTTGTCGACGCGCTATTGTAACTATATGATGCAAAAGGCGAAGCAGAACACGACGGAAGGGTGGCAGAGCGGTTGAATGCACCGGTCTTGAAAACCGGCAGGGCCTAACGGTCTTCGTGGGTTCGAATCCCACCCCTTCCGCCAGATCTATAGGTCGAAGAATGCGGTATAGACCAACCGCTCCTCGACCACGCGGCGGCGGAAGGTTTGGCCGCCTCGCTTCTCGGGTACGGTACGATCGGTGTAGTAGCGCTCGTACTCCCTGACCGCAACGCGCGCCGGCTTGCCGCCCGAATCGGGCAGCGTCACGGTGGCCTTCCAGATCGCCGGGTCGACGAGGTCGACGAACGACGTCGCGCTGATGTCCCCGCCGATCGCGCTTGACATGTCTGCGCCGACGCTTCCGAGGTTGACCGCAGTCCCCAGGTCGATGCGTCGACCCAGGCGATCGCGCACGGTGGCCGTGCCCGAAGCGGCACGCCGCACCGGCTGGGCCGATGGCTGCACGGCTTCGACGGCGCCGAAGACGAGCCCGCCCGAAACCGGAGTCGGCACACTCGAGCTCAGGACCTTCACATCGCTCCACGCTAGATCGGTGTCGAGGTTCGGATCGCGCGTCTGCAGAACGAGCTCGACCCTGTTGCGGCCGGATTCGCCGCTCTGCCCGAACGGCGGAATGAACGAAACGTCCTGGTACTCGGAGTCGAGCGGCCATTTCATTGGCCCATGGTCCGGGACGTAGCCGCGGAGGGCAAAGTCGAGCTGCGCGGCAGTGCGCTTGAATGTCGCGCGGCGTCGCGGCAGGACCTGCGCGAACTCGGCCAGCACGACCTTGGAGATCTTTGCGGCCTGCAGCGCATTGGGCTGGTAGCGCACCAGCGCCAGGCGCATGAACGGCATGTAGGTGCGTCCGACGTCGAGCTCGATGTCGCAGTACCAGAGGCTGCGCACGGAATCCCAGTGCACCCGATGTCCCACGACGTGCGCCATTTGCCCTGCCACTTCCCGCAACTCGACCTGCTCGTCAGCCACGCGCGCCGGAAAGTCGCTCACCCGCGTGCGGTACTTAGGCAGTGAGGTGTCCCAGATCGGATCAAGTCCCCACTGGGTCACCAGGGGCACCAGCGCGCTGCCGATGTCGGTGAACGGTCGGTTCTCGCCGAGTATCACCACACCGAGCAGTTCGCCGTTGCCGGAGGTGAACCACGGCCGCTCGAGCCAGACGCGCAGGCCGTTGCCCAGGCGCGTGCTGTCCAACGCGCCGCTGCCGGACGTGTCGAGCCAGCGGAACGTGGGCACCGTATAGAGAGGACGAGGCTCGTCCGGCGGCGCCGTGGCAGGGACGACTGTATTGGAAGCGGAGCCCGTGCCGACCCGGAGAAACGCCGCTCCGGGATCGTCCGGTGCCCCGACGTTCATCGCGGGACCTTCGCCGATCGGGCCGAGCCGCGTCACCTCGTCGGTCGTCGCGTACAGCGCTTCGGGCAGGTATTCGCGAAAGCGCGTCGTTGCACGGATCCGGTACCGGATCAGGCGGAACTTGGTGTCACCGAACTCGTGTCGGTCGCCTCGCGACCGCGGCCGATTGGTCGGGTCGTGCATTTGCGCCTGGACTGCCGAGCTCAGGCTGAACACGTTGATGTGATTCTCCGCCAGCAGGACTTCGCCGAGCTGCCCGCGCGACGCGATGAGTTCCGGCCCCGGCTTGTCCAGGTCGTCGACCCACTCGTCCCACTCGCCCTCGATCTCGAACTTGCCGGTGCTGGGACCGTGCAGGCGGAGCCGGGACACCAGCATGGCGTGCTGGTCGCCGGGTTCGCGGCTCGCCACCAACGACAGGAACGTCGGCTCACAGACGGGTTGCTGGGTCGCGTGCACGAGAGTCAGGGCGCGGTACGGAGTCATCATCCACGCGCAGCCCGCCTGGGCCATCGCGCGCACGAACGCCCTCTCGCCCGAGGAGTCCACCCAGTCGGGCAGGCCGAATGTGCCGATGAATTCCTTGTGCACGAAACTGGCATAGCGCAGTCGGACGATGCGGCCCTTGGGCACGAACAGCGTGAGCACGCGCGTATCCTCGTTCCACTTGGGCGCGCCGTCGTCGGCGAACGTCTCGGCGCAGGGCGGATCCGACAGCTGCGCCGGGCGCTCCGCCAGCACGAGGCGAAAACCCAAGTTGTCGGGCCAGTCCTGTCCATGCGCGACCACGAGCACCAGCTCCTCGTTTGGCGCGATCACGACGGCCGCGCTCGGCCCGAGCACCATGGGGCCGGTGACGCCGGGCAACGCATGGCCGGGCATCGCGCGCAGCGCCACGCCGCCCGCCGCGGGATCGGGGAGGTAGGGCATCGCGAGCTGCGCCTCGCGGTGAATGACGTACTGCCCGGGCGCGATGCGGTCACCGGTGGGATTGTCCTTCGACGGCAGCCGCAGCGGCACGGTCTTGGTGGTGGCCACGTCGTTCAGCGCGGTCGGCGTGATCAGCTCGATCTGGCTCGAAGGCATGGGGTCGTAAAGCGTGCCGGACTCGCGCGCGGCGATCTCGTAGGCCTGCTTGATGCTCGCGGGGTTGGCGAACAGCGCGTCGAACATGCCGTGCTGTTCGCACTGCAGTTGCGACGACTTCGGTGGCACGAGGTGCCGCTCGTTGACGGACGTGTACTCGAAATCCGCCGAGGCGGGCAATCCGATCGCGGCGGCGAACGCCGGTGTGCTCAAGTACGCGGCGGTATCGGCGTTCCAGTTGCTGCGGATGACCATGCGCTCGAGCGACTCGCCCTCGCTGGTGCGCGCGCGATGCAGCATCGCCGGAGGATCGACTGCCTCGAATCGCCAGTAGGCGACCGGCTGCGTCGGGTTCGGATCCGTCTCGAGCGACTTGTCTTCGAGGGCGAGGCTGTTACCCGCCAGATCGACGATGCGCGCACGCAACCGATAGTACGTGCCGAAGCGCAGCCGCGGCAGGCTGCCTTTCGCGACGGCAAAGCTGACCGACAGACCGTTCCCACCCGACACGTGCTCGTCGGTGACATCCTCCGCGCTCTCGCCCTGCACGCCGCTGTCGGGGTCGGTCCGTGCGCGCATCGTGCGCCCAGGGCGGGGCATCACCAGGCTCCACCCGGTCCAGCGGAACATCGATTCGTGCAGATAGTGGTCGTCCGGGTCGACTGCCGGATCCGCGCTGCTGGTCGTCGATGCGCCCTTCACGTAGCCCTCGTCGTCGGGCAGTTCGAACGTCTCGCTGGTGCCGGCAAACCGATACGTGCCGTGACGCCGGCACAGGGATCGCCAGTCCTGCGGCGCGCCGCCCGGGAGCGCCTGGACATCGACGCGGTAGCCGCGCAACACGTCCTCCGCGAAGAGCACGATCT
>JAJDOG010000031.1 GCA_022340285.1 Betaproteobacteria bacterium | reverse complement strand
CCCGAAAGCTCCCAGGAGAGCTCCTCCGAGCGAACGCAAGTTCTGAGCTCTCCGCTTAAGCCCGCTTCCCTCCCATGCGGGCTTTTTTTTGTCTGTCGTCCGCTTGCTGCCACGCCCGTCCGGCGGCGGGTCAGCGTCCATCGGTCGCTGCCCCGAGCGACGCTGGTGCTTTGCATGTGTCGCAAAGAGTGCCGACATCGAATGCTCCGCTCTTAGCAGCGCGTGCACGGCACGGCGTTTCCACGGTTCACCTCGCCCCATGCATCGGTGCGATGCGAATGCCCTGTGTGAGATGCTCGTCGTATATGGCCGGACGAACGGAAAGAATGTCGCTACGCCGCGCGGTCGCGCTGCGCAATTCCGGCGGAAATTCACACTCGCGCCCGCTTGTCACAGAATTTAACAGTTGCGCGGTACCCCGCGCCGGATGCATGGCATACACTCGCCGCGCCTAGCCTGATTGCATGCCGACGGCATCGGTCAGGGGAAGCGTAAGCGGGGAGAGCGGGCGCAAAGCCCCTCTTTGGACACGGCGGGACAATGTCCCGCCGTTTTTTCTCTCCAGGGCAGACTTTTCAACAGCTTTTCCGTGATCGGGCGGCAACGCTCAGTAACCTTGCGCGCCACGACCCTCGCCGTGCTAAGTTGCGCGAGGTCACCGCGCATGTCCTGGCGAGACCGGCACGGATCGCGCCGTAGGACTCGATCTTCGAGAACGCGGCGCGCGTGCACTTCAACCCGAGCGAGGAATCCGTCATGCGACCTCAATATTGGCTGGCTGCGCTCTTGGGCGTTTTGAGCGTATTGCTCCTAACGCACGTTGTTGCAGAGGATCTGCTACCCAAGGACATGAACGGGCGATGGAGCGGCACGAGCGGACGCGGCATGAACCAGACCCCAATCGATTGGGCATGGTCGGTGCACATTGCGAAACAGAACCCGGACAAATCGCTCGAGGGGACCATCACGTACGAAGGTCGTCGATGTAGCGCGAAAGATGCCCCGATGACGGGGACCTTTGACGGCGTGGAGCTGGTGATCAAGACCCAGCTAGAGCCCAAGGCGCAGTGCGGCGCCTCGACGATGAGGATGAAGAAGACAGGCGGAAAGCACCTCTTTGAAGGGACGAATCGGTCCGGAGCCGATGGCTATCTCGATCCCGCGTGATACGAGGTTGACGCAGGCTGTCGACGCGAGATCGTCCGTGCGATGACGATCGCCTGACGCGCTGGCGTGAGCCAGCGATCGCCGCAACGCGATGCAAACGCGCGTCGGGATCGCGCCGGTCTAGACGGCGATCGGCGCCTTGATCGCTGGATGCGGATCGTAGCCTTCCAGCGCCAAGTCCTCGTATTGGAAAGAGAAGAGATCTCGCACCGCGGGATTGAGGCGCATGCGCGGAAGCTCCCGGGGCGTGCGAGAGAGCTGCTCGCGTGCCTGCTCGAGATGATTCAGGTAGACGTGCGCGTCGCCCAGCGTGTGCACGAATTCGCCGGGCTTGAGTTCGCAGACCTGCGCCATCATCAGGGTGAGCAGCGCGTACGAGGCGATGTTGAAGGGCACGCCGAGGAAGATGTCGGCGCTGCGCTGGTAGAGCTGGCAGGAGAGCTCCCCGTCGGCGACGTAGAACTGGAAGAACGCGTGACAAGGCGGAAGTTTCATCTTCGGCACGTCGGCGGGGTTCCAGGCCGTCACGATGTGCCGGCGTGAATCCGGATTTGCCTTGAGCGAGCGCACCACCTCGGAGATCTGGTCGACGGTGCCACCCTCGCGCGTGGGCCAGTTGCGCCACTGGTAGCCATAGACCGGGCCCAGCTCGCCGTCTGCGTCGGCCCACTCGTCCCAGATCGACACGCCGTGCTGCTGCAGCCAGCGCACATTCGTCTCTCCGCGCAGGAACCACAGCAGCTCGTAGACGATCGATTTCAGATGCAACTTCTTGGTGGTGAGCATCGGAAAGCGTTCGCGCAGGTCGAAGCGCATCTGCCAGCCGAACACCGACAACGTCCCGGTGCCGGTGCGGTCGGTCTTGCGCGCGCCGCGCTCGAGCACGTGGCCCATCAGTTCGAGGTACTGGCGATCGACGGTATTTGTCATGGCACTACGAGCGACCTAAGATTGCATCGCCTCGGCAAACCGGGGGATCCACAAGGGGCGGGCCCCTTGTCGGTTCGGGGATATACAAGGGGGAGTCCCCCCTTGTTCGTGAAACCGGTTCTTGGTTGCAGCGGCGCCACGGCTGATTTCGAGTAGGTCTTTAATGCGCGATATGCGCGAACAAATCCCGGGCCGACTCGAACCGATCGTCCGGCTTCTTCGCCATCAGCCGGTCGATGAGGGGTTGGTAGCCCGCGAGCCCCGCCGGCAAGTTCGGAACAGGCGAGTGGACATGCTGGTACGCCAGCGCCGAAGGGTTATCGCCCTGATACGGCGTTTCGCCGGTGAGCATCTCGAAGAGGATGCAGCCGACGCTGTACAGGTCGCCGCGCGGGTCGTGCGGGTGGCCGAGGCACTGCTCGGGGCTCATGTACAGAGGCGTCGCCATGACCATCCCGCGCTGGGTGAGCGTCGACGTCGCGTCGAGCTCCCGCGCAAGCCCGAAGTCGAGGATCGCGAGCCGGCCGTTCGCACGAAACATGATATTTGCGGGCTTGAGGTCCCGGTGCACGACGCCTGCAGTATGCACTGCATCCAGCGCCTTCGCGATCTGGACCAGGATCTTGAGCGAGCCCATCGAGCCCAGTCCGGCGCGGATTCGCATGTTGAGGTCGCCGCCCGGGAAATACTCCATCGCGAGATACGGATAGTCGTCGGTAAAGCCCTCGTCGAAGATCATGACGACGTTCTCGTTCTGGATGCGCTGGATGATCTTGTACTCGCGCAGGAAGCGCTGCCGGAACGACTCGTCGCGGCGCAGCCGCGGGTCCAGCACCTTAAGCACGAGCTGCAGACCATCGCTCTCGCGCTCCGCCAGATACACCTTCGACATGCCACCCTCGCCGATCCTGCGCAGCACCCGGTAGCCGGGGAGGTTGACGGGTTGCGCCCCGAGCGGCTCGCCGATCTCGCTCACTCTGAGGGGCTGGGTGAGCAGGAGCGAATCCACGTCGCGCCGCGTGTCGCGCGCGTCGGCGATGGCATCGCGGATCGCTGATGCGAAACGCTCTGCGCTGAGATCCGCCTTTCTGAGGTAGTCGGACGCGCCGGCCTTGATGGCGCGCACCGCGGTCTCCTCGCCGCCGGTCTCGGAGATGATCAGCGTCGGCGGCACGCGGCCTTCGAGCCGGAACTCGCGCAGCCAGTCCAGACCGTCGGCGTTCTCGCCGGGCGCGTCGTCGAGGACCAGGCAGTCGAAGCGTCCCCAGTCGAAACCGGCGACCGGTCGACCCTGAACCGCCGGATCCCACGCCAGCACGGCGGCCTCCGGAAGCGACTCGGAAAGCATCCGCCGCGCGTGCTCGCGAAATTCGGCGGAGTCATCGATGAGCAGGACGCGCATGGGGGAGATTCGGAACCCTCAGAATGATAACGGGTTCCGTGGCCGCCTTCTACGCGGCGGGATCCAGATCAGTGACGCAATCACCGCCAGGGCGAAGGCGACGTACGCGACCGTGAAGACCCACTCCGGAAAGTCGTAGTAGAGCAGGCGGCTCACCCAACGTCCGACAAAGCTCGGAGCGTCGGAGCTCGCGCTGCGCAGCGCGTCTTCCCACACGGTCAGGGGGCATGCCACGCCGACGAGCGCCTCCAGCGCCACGAATACGATCGCGCCGACGTGTGCGTACCGGAACGCGGGGTTGCGAATCCAGGGCCAACCGAGCGCCGCGCCCAGCAGAATCAGCGCGAAGCCCCCGACGACGAACAGGACGAACGCGAAGTGGACGACGAGGATGACGTCGGCGAGCAGACTGCTCTCCACGACTCACGGAACCGTGTCCGAACACGGATCGAGCCGGCCCGCTAAGGATTGGCGCCGGTCGCGACGGGCCGGGCGGGATCGGCGCACCACTCGCTCCAGGAGCCTGCGTAGAGTCGCGAGCCGCCGAGCCCTGCGACCTCCATCGCAAGCAGGTTGTGGCAGGCGCTCACGCCGGAACCGCACGAGTGCACGACGCTCTCCGGCGCCCGCTCACCGAGTGTAGACCGCCAGAGAGCACGTAGCGCCTCGGCCGGCTTGAAGACGCCGCCAGCGGCGAGGTTCTCGTTGTAAGGGAGGTTGATCGAGCCGGGAATGTGGCCCGCCACCGGATCGAGCGGCTCGGTCTCGCCGCGATACCGCTCCGCCGCGCGGGCGTCGACGACGAGGATCGACGGATCGCGCAGATGTGCGAGCAGAAACGTCGTGTCGACGGGCGGCTGACGCACGGCCGGCTCGAATCGTGCCGCCGCGGGCGCCGGCACGACACTGCTCTCGGGCCGGTCTTCGCGGAGCCATTTCCCCCACCCGCCGTCCAGCACGGCGACGGCGTCGTGGCCGAGCCAGCGCAGCATCCACCAGAGGCGCGCCGCGTAGCTCCCACCGTGTGCATCGTAGGCGACGACCTGCTTGGTGCGGTCCACGCCGGCCGCGCCAAGCTTGTGCGCAAACGCTTCCGCATCGGGCAGCGGGTGGCGGCCGTTCGCGCCGGTGAGCGGTCCGGACAGATCGGCATCCACATGGAGGAACCGTGCGCCGGGGATGTGCGACTTCGCATACTCGCGCGGACCGACTTCCGGTCGCTGGAGATCGTGCCGGCAGTCGAAGACGATCCAGTTCGGGTCGTCCAGGTGACGGAAAAGCTCCTCGGTCGAGACGAGCGTCGTGTAGGCCATGCGTTACGGCTTCGGCTGGTGAGGCGCCAGCTGCCTCCTCAGGAATTCATGGAAGTGAACCATCCCGTCCTCGGTCGGGGATTGATACGGCCCGCGATCGTCGGCGCCGCGCGCATAAAGAGCGCGTCGGCCGCGGTCCAGCCGCTCGCACCCGGCGGCGTCTTCCGCGGCTGTCTCCAGATAGGCGGCCTGGTGGGCTGACACGATCTGCGGCTCGAAGTGATAGATCTCCTCAGGGTAGAAAAAGTCGACGACATTCGTCGTATGGGACGCCGAGCGTGGAATCAGGGTGCTGACGACCAAGGCCTCCGGATACCACTCGAGCATCACGTTCGGATAGAGGATGAACCAGAGCGTCCCGTACCGTGGAGGCTCGCCGCCGCGATGGGCGAGCAGCACCTCCTGATACTTCGCATAGGCCGGCGTGCCCGGGTGCGTGAGGCGCTCGTACACGCCGAGGACCTGGTTGGACCAACGGTTCCCGAACTCCCAGCTGAAATTGCCGGGATCCACGAACTTCGACACGCCCGGGTGCAGGGCTTCGACGTGATAGAGCTCCAGGTACACCTCGAGGAACGATTTCCAGTTGAACGGCAGCTCGTCCACCGTCGTGCCGTGATAGACGAGCCCGGTGTAGTCGAACTCGTGGGCGAGCGAGAAATCGGCCAGGTCGCGGGCGACATCGCGCGGGCCCGCGAAGAGCAGGCCGTGCCAGTTCTGCAAGGGTTGCGCCTCGAGATCGCGGCAGGGACGCTCGTCGAATTCCGGTGCACCGATCAACTTGCCTCGCAGATCGTAGGTCCAGCGGTGCATCGGGCAGACGATGTTGTGAACATTGCCGCGCCCCTCGAGCATCAACGCCTGGCGGTGACGGCAGACATTGCTGAGGAGCTGCACGCCCGCGTCGCTGCGCGCGAGCATCTGGCCGTGTCCGGTCCACGCGAGCGTGTGATAGTCCCCGACCTCGGGCACCATCGCCTCGTGGCCGACGTACCCGGGCGTGTCGGGAAACAAAGCCCGCTGCTCGATCGCGAATATCTCCGGATCGACGTACCAGCTCACCGGCAGCTGCGGCTGGCTGGCGGCGAGATCTGCGATGCGCTGTGGAAAGTCTGCCATCGGGGGATACTCGGTTTGCGACCCGTCGAGGTGCTGCACGGCGCATCACCCCGCTGCGGAAGATCGACCTCGCCTATGATACCCAGAACACCGCGATGGTTCCTCGGGGAAGAGGTGCGTCCCGCGACATCCTCCCGCGAATCAGGTCGGTTGAAGGAACGGACGAGGCCATTTGACCCTGCCGGCGCCGATGGGCTATTTTCCCGTCTTCCCTTCCTTCTTTCCCCTCCCGAGATGGCCAAGCCCGCGAAGACCGAGTCGGCGCTCACGTTCGAGAGCGCCCTTGCCGAGCTCGAGAAGCTGGTGGCGAGCATGGAATCCGGCAAGTTGACGCTCGAGCAGTCGCTGGCTGCGCACCGGCGCGGTCTCGAGCTCGCGAAGTTCTGCCAGTCGACGCTCGCCCAAGCCCAGCAGCAGGTTCGCGTGCTCGAGGAGGAGACTCTCAAGGCCCTGCCTGGTGCCGAGCCGACAAGCTGACTTCCAGTCGTGGATGGCGTCTGTTCAGGCGCGTGTCGAGACGGCGCTCGAGCATTGCCTTCCTCCGCGCGATCAGGCGCCCCAGCGGTTGCACGAGGCGATGCGCTACGCGGTGCTGGGCGGCGGCAAGCGGGTCCGGCCGCTTCTCGCCTTCGCCGCGGGCGCGGCGACCGGCGCATCCCACGAGCGGATCGAGACGGTTGCGTGCGCGGTCGAGTTGATTCACGCCTATTCGCTGGTGCACGACGACATGCCCTGCATGGACAACGACGTGCTTCGCCGGGGACGGCCCACGGTCCACGTCGAATTCGACGAGGCGACCGCGCTCCTGGTGGGCGACGCGCTTCAGGCCGCTGCGTTCGAGGTCATCGCCGATGCGCCCGCGGGCAGCGACCGCGGCGTGCAGCTCGAGCTCGTTCGGCTGCTCGCGCGTGCTGCAGGCTCGCGTGGCATGGCAGGCGGTCAGGCGATCGACCTTGAAAGCGTGGGCAAATCGCTCACGCTTCCCGAGCTCGAGTTCATGCACATCCTCAAGACCGGAGCCCTGATCAGGGCGTCGGTGACTCTGGGGGCGCAATGCGGGTCGCCGACGCCGGCAGAGCTCGAGCGTCTCGACCATTTCGCCAAGCTTCTCGGGCTCGCTTTCCAGGTGGTCGACGATACGCTCGACGCCGCGGCGAACACCGCTACGCTCGGCAAGACCGCGGGCAAGGATGCCGAACAGGGCAAGCCGACCTACGTCACGGTGCTGGGCCTTGAGCGCGCACGGGGGCTCGCGGAAGAGCTGCGCCGCGAAGCGCACGACGCCATCGTGGGATTCGACGAGCGTGCGCAGCATCTTCGAGATCTCGCCGATTTCATCGTTCTGAGGCAGTTCTAGGGTCGCGCGGCGCCAGCGCGGGATAGAATGCGGGAATGAGCAATCGTGACGAATTGACGCTGGGAGTCGGCGTCAGTCATTCGCGCGGCGCCGACTACGATCCCA
>JAJDOG010000021.1 GCA_022340285.1 Betaproteobacteria bacterium | reverse complement strand
AAGGTACGCCGGGGATAACAGGCTGATCTCCCCCAAGAGTTCATATCGACGGGGAGGTTTGGCACCTCGATGTCGGCTCATCACATCCTGGGGCTGTAGCCGGTCCCAAGGGTATGGCTGTTCGCCATTTAAAGTGGTACGTGAGCTGGGTTTAGAACGTCGTGAGACAGTTTGGTCCCTATCTACCGTGGGCGTTGGACGTTTGAGAGGGGCTGCTCCTAGTACGAGAGGACCGGAGTGGACGCACCGCTGGTGTACCGGTTGTGACGCCAGTCGCATCGCCGGGTAGCTATGTGCGGAAGAGATAACCGCTGAAAGCATCTAAGCGGGAAACTTGCCTCAAGATGAGACGTCCCGGGGCTCGATCCCCCTGAAGGGTCGTGATAGACCATCACGTTGATAGGCCGGATGTGGAAGCGCTGTAAGGCGTTAAGCTAACCGGTACTAATTGCCCGTGCGGCTTGATCCTATAACCTCGAAGCCTTGACGTTGCGCCAGCCCCTTGCGGGGCGGCGCGTCGAAGACAACCCCGAACCTGGACAACTTCCCGAATGCGTCGCGGTCGGCGTCGCCCCGAGTGGCGCCGGCCGTAGACCACCGAAATGCCTGGTGGCAATAGCCCTCTGGTCCCACGCCTTCCCATCCCGAACAGGACCGTGAAACGGAGAGGCGCCGATGATAGTGTGCATTGCGCACGCGAAAGTAGGTCACCGCCAGGCTAACTTCCAAAGCGAACGCCCCAGGGGAAACCCTGGGGCGTTTTGCTTTGGGGCGGTGACCGATTGAGCGTGCGCACGTGCGGGCTGCGAAGCTGCCCGAGGTGCAGGCTAACGTGCGCGCCCTGCGCGCACGTTAAGGCGCAGCCCTGCCGGAGCCAAAGTAGGTCACCGCCAGGCTAACTTCCAAAGCGAACGCTCCGGGGGAAACCCTGGGGCGTTTTGCTTTGGGGCGGTGTGAGCCTCCGCGCGCGCGACGCTAACCGATCATGGATCGGGGCAGAAATAGCGCGAGTTGGGGAACGGCAACAAGAATTCCCGCGCAAAGGAGCATGGCGATCCAGAATGGAATGACTCCGCGGAAAATCTGACTCATCGGCACGTCGCCGGCGATTCCCTTCACGACGAAGACATTCAGGCCCACCGGCGGGGTGATCAACCCCATCTCCAGCACGATCACGATCAGGACACCAAACCATATCGGGTCGTACCCCAGTGCCAGGATGATCGGGTGGACGATCGGCAGCGTGAGAACCAGCATCGCGAACCCTTCCAGGAACATCCCCAGGACGACGTAGGCGACCAGGATGATGAGGAGCGTTCCCACGCGGGGCAGTTCCAGGGACGTCAGCGCTTCGGCGAGCGCAGTCGGAATGCCGGTCAGGGCAACGAAGGGGGTGAAGAGGCTCGCGCCGATCAGGATGAAGAAGATGAATGCAGTGGTGCGAATCGTGTCGAGCAGCGCCATGTTGAGTGTGGCCCGCGTAAGACGCTTTCGCACCAACACCAGCACAAGGGCGAGGAATGCACCGATTCCGGCGGCTTCGTTCACCGTAAAAAGGCCGGTATAGATGCCGCCAATGGTGATCAGCACGATCCCCATCATGGCACCTGCCTGACGCGTGCTCCTCAGACGCGCTGAGAGCGGGAATCCCGGTCCCGGGGGACCGTACCGGGGGTAGATCCGGGTCAGGAGCGAGATTGCGATCATGAAGAGGGAGGCGAGAATCAGACCCGGGATGACGCCCGCCAGGAACAGGCGCCCGATCGATTCCTCGGTCAGTATGGCGTAGAGGATGAACCCGGCGCTAGGTGGAACGAGGATGCCGAGCGTGCCGCCAGCGGCAATGGCGCCGGTCGCGAGGCGTGGATCGTACTTGTAGCGCAGCATCTCCGGGAGCGAGACCCGCCCCATTGTGACGGCGCATGCGATCGATGAGCCGGAAAGCGCTGAGAAGCCGGTGCACGCGACGATCGTCGCGGAAGCGAGACCGCCGCGCCAATGTCCGATCCAGACGTACGCTGCGCGATAGAGATCCTGGCTGAGGCCCGAAACCGCCGCGAGGTTGCCCATCAGCACGAAGAGCGGGATGACGATGAACTCCGCATTGGATGCGACAACCAGAGGCTGGCTCCGCAGCGTCGCGACGGCCGCCTCCCATCCGTTCAGGACCCATATCCCCGCGGCACCGACCATCAGCATGGCCATGCCGACCGGCATCCGGGCAGCGAGCAGCCCCAGCAGGGCCACGAGCCCCAGCAACCCGACTTCCGTTGGGCCCATCAAGCGTCGACGTTATCGGCGCCCGACGCCAGCCGGAGGGCCTGAACGATCAAGACCAGCGCGTAGAGGGCGAATCCGGCTGCGACGAGTAGGAAGAAGGGGAAGAGCTGAATGAAGAGCATGTTCGTCGCCTCGTGCTGGACACGGGCGTCGAGCGCGCGGCCCAACGACTCCCATGCGACAAACAGCAGGAACGCCCCGCCACACAGTCGCACGACGACATCCATGCCTCGCAATATCGCCGGCTTGGCGAGTCCTGCAATCAAGTCGACGGAAATGTGCCCGCCGGTCCGTCCGCAATACGCAAGACCGAGGAATACCAGCACGAGAAGCGTCACTTCGGAGAGGTCGAACACGCCGAGAATGGGAGACAGAAACACCTTACGCGTGACGGCCGCCACCACAGTCAGCGCCATGAGCCAGAGGAGGGCGAGCCCTGCAAGGACGCCGAGCCCGCGAACGGCCCTCGTGAGGACTTTGTCTAGAGCTTCCAGGGGCCTCCGCACGGGAGGGTCAGCCCTTGACACCCATCGCGGCCAGTATCTCCTTGGCGGGCACGCCCTGCTTCTCGAGGTCATCGGCCAACTTGTCGCGCGTCGCTTTAAGCATGGCGTCAGCTTGCTTCGACTCTTCGGGCGAGAACGTGATGACCTCCGGGCTTCCACTCTTGCGCGCGGCGGCGATGATGCTGGCGTATTCGTCCTCGTAGACTTGCGACGCCTTCAAACTCAGGCCGCGCCCAGTGGTCTTGTCGATCAGAGTCTTCTCCTCGGGAGACAAGCCGTCCCAGGATTTCTTGTTCATCACGAGGAAGAAAGGGGAGCGCCCGAGGGGCAGGCCAACCGTGATGTACTTGACGACCTCGCCGAGCTTGAAGCTCCGCAAGGTGCTGGCCCCGGTCAGTGCTCCGTCAATGACTCCTGTGCTCAGCGCGTTGTAGACCTGGTTGATCGGCATCGGCACAGGCGTAGCGCCGAGGGCCGCAATCGTATTCGCCTGCGTCTTCGACGGGGTGCGAATCTTCACGCCCTGCAGGTCGGCAACCTTACGGACCGGTTTGGACCGCATCAGCAGGACCTGCGGCTCGCCGAGCCAAAGGCCAAGCACCTTGACGCGGCTCCACTCCGAGGCGAGCTGCTTGTCGAGCACCGCCCAGAGCTTGTTCGTCCCGTCGGGTCCATCCACTGCGACGTTCGGAAGCTCGATCACACCCGTGCGCAGGAACTGGGATGACGTGAACCCAGGCAGCCCGAACGTGATGTCTGCAACGCCGTCCACGGCACGTTGAAACTGCGCCACCGGACCTTTTCCAAGGGCGCCGCCCGGATAGATCTTTACCGTCAATGCCCCATTGGACATCTTCATGATCTCTTGCGCCCATGGCTCCATCACCTTCGCATGCATGGTGTGTCGGGGCGACATCCAGTGCGCGAGCTTGAGCTCGTCCGCATGCACGGCCAGGCCGGGAAGCGCGGTCGCGGCGAAGAGCGAGAGCCAGGTGACGGCGAGGGCGGGACGTGCGATCAGCCGCAAGACGATGTTCATGACTCCTCCTGAGTAGCCGTGTCGGTCTTATTGTGACGAGCGATGCCGTCGCACCGAATCTTACCAAGTAGTCGAGTTGGACCTGTGGGCGCCCCGAGTGTCGCAATCGAGGCGCGTTAGGAGGGTCGGAACACGGTCGGGAGAGTGTGGACGGGGACCATGTTGCAGGGCAGCATCCCACCTATGACGCCGGCATGACACAAAGTACCCCCCGGCGGAGCTGAAAACCCCCTTTATTACCTAGACTTGCGTCGTGCCTGGGAGTACGCTCGCTGAGCGGTTTACTGTCGCTAAGTAACGGATGTCCAAGCCAAAAATCCGAGTCGTCCCGTCGTTTCGGAACACCGTGCTGGTCGTCGACGACCAGTCCACGGGGCGCGCCATTCTCGAAGAGGTGGTGCGGAGCGTCGACGGTCACGTGCACGTCGAGGTTTTCGAGAATCCGATGGACGCCGTGCGCTGGGCCGCCGGTCATTCGGCAGACCTGGTGCTGGTCGACTACCAGATGCCCGAGATGGATGGCATCGAGTTCGTGCGTCGGCTGCGCACGCTGCCGGATTACGGGCACGTGCCGATCGTGATGATCACGGTCCACGACGACCGCAGAGTGCGCTACGCGGCGCTGGATGCGGGGATCACCGACTTCCTCACCAAGCCGATCGACACGCGAGAGTGCCTGGCGCGCTGTCGCAACCTGCTTACGCTGCGTCGTCAGCAGCTCGCGCTCGAAGACAAGGGCCGACTGCTGGAAGGCATGGTGCAGGACGCCACTCGCGAGGTGCGACTGAGGGAGAAGGAAACACTGTTTCGCCTGGCGAAGGCCGGCGAGTTCCGCGACGAGGAGACCGGCAACCACGTCATCCGGATGGCGCGCTACTCACGACTGCTCGCGGACGCGATCTCGCTGCCGTCCGAGGAAGCCGAGACGATCGAGCTCGCCGCGCCGCTGCACGACATCGGCAAGATCGGGCTCCCGGACCATATCCTGCTCAAAGCGGACAAGCTCACCGAGGCGGAGCAACGGATCATGCAGCGCCACCCCGTGATCGGCTACGAGATCTTGAAGGACAGCCCCTCAAAATACCTGCGCATGGGTGCCCTCATCGCCCTCGGCCACCACGAGCGGTTCGATGGCAGCGGCTACCCGTACGGCCTGGTAGGCGACCACATCCCGCTGGCTGCGCGCATCGTCGCCGTCGCCGACGTCTACGACGCACTGACCTCGAAGCGCCCGTACAAGGCCGCCTGGCTCAGCGAGGAGGCCAGAAAATACCTCGAGAGCCAAAGCGGCGTTCATTTCGATCCGATGCTGGTGGACGCGTTCATCCGGGTGCGGGACGAGGCGCTCGCGATCCAGGAAGAGCTGAAGGACACGGTGCAGTTGGAAGAGGGCGTGCCGACCACCAGCCCATGATGGAAACGCGCAAATCGGTGTTCGCCTGGCTGCGGAGCAGGCTGCAGAATCGGCCCGATACCGAGCACGAGCAGGCGCTCGTGCGCCTGGCGCTCGGACTTGGCCTGGGCGTGTACCTGCTCGTGCCGCATGTGATGGCCGAGAACACGACGGGTGCTCTGCAGTCACTGCTTCCGTTCGGCGCTTTCGTTCTGATCTCCCTGGGAATCTTCTGCTCGATCCTCGTGCAGCCCGGCGTATCGCATGTCCGGCGCGTAGTCGGCGCAATGCTCGACAGCGCGACGGTGAGCTACTTCATGGTGCAGATGGGCGTGGACGGACTGCTCCTCTACGTCGTCTACCTGTGGATCATCATTGGCAACGGTTTCCGCTACGGCCGGTTCTACCTGCTCAACACGCTGGTGCTGAGCGTTATCGGTTTCTCGCTGGTGCTCATGCTCAGCGACTTCTGGCACGCGCACGTCGGTGCCGGGATCAGCCTGGTCGTCGGCATGGTCGGCTTGTCCCTGTACTCGCTGACGCTGGTCAAGCGCCTATTGGATGCGGTCGAGAGCGCAGAAGCGGCGAACAAAGCCAAGCGCCGTTTCGTATCCACGGTCTCTCACGAAATGCGCACGCCGCTCAACGCCATCATCGGCATGACCGAGCTCCTGCGCGACACCCAGCTCGGCGGCGAGCAGTCGGAAATGGTGCGCACGATCGGCGCTTCGTCGCGGGCGATGCTCGGACTGGTCGACGATGTCCTCGACTTCTCGAAGATCGAGGCGGGCAAGCTTACCGTCGCCAAGGAGGATTTCGATCTCTACGCCCTGGTGAATGGCGCGACGCTCGTGCTGCGGCCGCAGGCCGAGCGCAAGGGGCTCTCGTTCGTCGTGTCGATCATGCCGGACGTCCCGCCCTACGTGCGCGGGGATCCGATTCACTTGCGTCAGGTGCTGATCAACCTGCTCGGCAACGCCGTCAAGTTCACCGACAAGGGCGGTGTCACGCTCCACGTGTCGCGCCTGAGCGCCGACGATGGCGTGGCACGGCTCAAGTTCTCGATCCGCGATACGGGGATGGGCATTGCGCCGGAGCACCAGCGGCAGATCTTCGAGAGCTTCACCCAGGCGGATCAGAGCGTGACGCGGAAGTTCGGCGGCACCGGACTTGGCACGACGATCTCGAAGCAGCTGGTCGAGCTGATGGGTGGGCAGATCGGGCTCGAGAGCGCAGTCGGCCTGGGCAGCACGTTCTGGCTCGAGCTCGATTTCGAGCCGGTCGAGCGCGCCCTCGAGGCCGAATCCGACGTTCTCTTCGGCGTGCGTGTTCTGTTGATCGGCTTCCCGATGGCCGGTGTCAAGGACATCGAAGCGATTGTCACGGGATGGGGTGGCGCTTGCATGCCCGTGCCAGACGCGGAATCCGCGGCATCCCACGCGAGCGCCGCCATGCAGCAAGGTCGCCCGTTCCAATGCGGGCTGCTGTACGCCGAAACCAGCGCGGATGCCGACACCCGCGTGGCGCGCCTCTTCAGGCTGCTCGCAGGCGAGCGCCTGCCGCTGGTCCTGTGCGCGCCCGAGGGCGCGGACGTCCACCGCATGCAGGTCGTGCAAGGTCACTTCGGGGCCGCCCTGCCTTTCCCGCTCGACAAGCGCCTCCTCTACAACGCGCTCCATTCCTTTACCGCGGAAGAACCGCGGGAAGGCGTCGTCTTCATCAGCGATTACCTGCGGCGCAAGGAGCCGGCGCGCGCGCTCAACATCCTTGTGGCGGACGACAACGCGACCAACCGCGCCGTGCTCGGCAAGATGCTCGAGCGGGCCGGATTCATCGCGACGATGGTCGAGAACGGCGACCAGGCGCTCGACGCCCTGGAAGGCGAGCAATTCGACGTCGTCTTGCTGGATCGAAACATGCCGGTGATGGGCGGTGTGGAGGCGGTGCGGGCATTGCGCGCGCTCGAAGCGGGCCAGTCGCGCACGCCGGTCATCATCCTCTCCGCGGACGTCACCGAAGAAGCACGGCAAGAGGCGCTCGCCAATGGCGCGGACGCCTTCCTCACCAAGCCGATCCAGGCGGCGCGTCTGCTCGACGCGATCGCCAAGCTGAGCCAGCCGGCCGAGGTCGTGCCACAGGTGCGGGCCGAGCTCCCGGCTGCCGAGACCGCCCCCGGTCTGCTGAATTACGAAACCCTAGGGCTGCTCGAAGGGCTGGGGTCGCGCTCGGACTTCATGGAAAAGCTGATCCGCGTGTTCAGCGACGACAATGCCGCGCTCATCGACAAGATGGAAGAGGCGGTTGCCGCGAAGCGTTTCGGCGAGCTGCGCTCGCTGCTGCATGCGTTGAAGGGCTCCGCCGGTAGCATCGGTGCCGACGATCTGGCCCGTACGTGCAGCCGGATCCATGCGTTGACCGAGGTGGAGTTGCGAGCTCGCGGGCTGCAGCACGTGGGGAAGATCCGCGCGGACTTCGACCTGGCGCGAGCGGAACTGACAGCCTACCTGCAGAAAAGAAAGAGCGGGGCGCTCTGAAACTGCTTCACCGGATGTGCTGGCGGGCTCCGGTGTAAGACGATCTCGATTCTCGCCCCGACGCCGACCCTTGAAATCCTGACCGCCGTTCCCCCGGGTGCTGAGCCCCGGCCAAACGCGCGGTGTACCAGTCGACCAAGTACGGGCGTCGGGGAGAGGAATCCCGACGCCCGTTTCAACATGCCCTGTGCGTCAGGCGGCGACGATTGCGGGTGCCCGCCCGGTTTGCTGCGTCTCCACAGCATGATCGTCACTCGCGGTGCGACGCGACTGCGCGCGCACGAGGCGGTGCATCATCTTGAGGTCTTTGTCCTCGAGGCGCATCGCGGCGTCCACCCACACATCGACGATGCGATCCATTTCTTCGCGTGTAATCGGGTGGACGTGCTGGCGGGACTGGAACATCGCCTGGATGCCGTTCCGGCGGCGATGGCTCTTGCGGATCCACTCGTAGGCGGCTTTCTCGCCGTCGCCATCCGCGACAAGAATGTCCACGATGCCGAGCTCGTGCAGTTCGGCGGCCTTGTAGAGCTTGCCCGAGAGGATCATGTCCTCTGCCGCTTTCATGCCCAGGCGGCGCGCGAGCAGGCTGTATGCGCCCATGCCGGGGAACAGGTTGAAGAGTATCTCCGGCAGCCCCATCGTCGCGCTCTCTTCGGCGACGATCACGTCATTCGCCAGGACGGTCTCGAACCCACCACCCAGCGCATCGCCCTGGACGAGCGCGATCGTGGTCATGGTCGGCGATCCGTGGTGTTGAATATGCGGGAAGATGCAGTCGATACAGCGTCGGCCGTAGTCGGTCAGCGCCTCCCGGTCACCGGTCTTGATAAGCATCTGGAAGAGGCTCAGATCGCCGCCGAGGTTGTACACGCCCTTCACGCGGGAGCCGACGACATAGTAGTTCACCGGATGCAGCGCGTTCTCGAACATGACCTTTCCGCCGTTCAGTTCGAGCGTCGAGTCGTGCGCGCGGATGTCGTTGAGGAGCGCAAGACTGAAGCACGGCGTGGAGGACGGGTTGAAGAATCCCCACAGCGTGCCGTATTCGGGATCAAACTCGACTTCGTACTGCGAACCGGTCCGCCCGTAGGGCAGGCGAAGGTTGGCAATGTCTGTCATGGCGTTCATGGCAAGGCTCCTCTCTTTGTGGGCATGTCAATAGGACACAGGAGAGGAACACGGACAGACTGCCCGCCAAGGCTATACCCGGCTTCTCCCCCAAGTTCGCTTTTTAATCTGATCCTAAAGTTATTGCAATGAGTCGTTGAATATTTGGCGATCTCCATCAATCGGTATCCATGTGTCATATTTCACACTTTTGGGGGGTCTGGAATCCCGCCCGCGGACCCTGGAGAAGGCGGTATTGAGAGCCGTTCTCTGCGCTGGCCTCGGGAGCGCGCGGCTTCCTCTCGCCGAATCAGATGTTTGCACGACGCGTCCGGACTGGCTGCCCGCTGGTGGGAGAGTGTTGGAAGGCCGTCACGGTTGCTCGGCGCCCCGGGCGACCGGGGCCGGACTGGCCCCTTGCAAAAATTTCTAATCTGACGTCGCGCATCTCTAATCGGACGGCGCCCGGGAGCCCTGGAATCCGTGAGCGTGGTCGGGATGCGAAGCAGGTGCGCGCGCAGGCTGGGGTAAGCTAGTTTCAGTGAGCGATTCCTTAAGTCCCCTACCATCGACCGTCCGCGCGATGGCCGACCCGCACTCGATCGACGAAGCCGGGTGTTATCACTGTGGACTGCCGCTTCCGCCCGGCGGCACGGTGACTTCGCAGCTGGCGGGAGAAGAGCGGGCCTTCTGCTGCGTCGGGTGCGAGGCGGTCGCGCACGCGATCGTCGGCCAGGGACTGCAGGAGTACTACCGCTTCCGCGAGGCGCTACCGCCACGGGGGGACGCGGCTGCTGGCACTGCGGAGCGCTTCCGCGTCTACGATGACCCGGCGGCCCAGGCGAGTTTCGTCACGACGGGCGACGGCAACGAGAGGGAGGCCGCGCTGATCCTCGAAGGCGTTCGCTGCGCCGCCTGCGTCTGGGTGAGCGAGCAGTCGATTCGACGCGTTCCTGGCGTGCTCTCCGCGCAGGTGAACTACGCGACGCACCGGGCACGCGTGCGGTGGGATACGCGGCGGGTGCGTCTCAGCGAGATCCTGGGTGCGGTCGCGGCGGTCGGATACCAGGCACATCCTTACGACGCGCGACATCTCGACGCCGTCCAGGCGGAGGAGCGCCGCTCGGCGCTATGGCGATTGCTGATCGCCGGCCTGGGAATGACCCAGGTGATGATGTACGCGATTCCGGCCTACATCGCCGATGCTGCAACGCTGCCGGAGGACATCGGGCAACTCTTGCGCTGGGCAAGCTTCTGCTTGACGGTCCCTGTCGTCGTCTACTCGGCCCACCCGTTCTTCCAGGGGGCATGGCGAGACCTGCGCCGCGCGCGCCTCGGCATGGACGTTCCCGTTGTGCTCGGGATCGGCGTGGCCTTCATCGCGAGTGTGTGGGCAACCCTGCGCGGCGGGGGAGAGGTCTATTTCGACTCGGTCACGATGTTCATCTTTCTCCTCCTCCTCGGCCGCTTCCTCGAGCTCGGCGCCCGCCAGCGCGCGGTCGGTGCGCTCGCGCATCTCGGGAAGCTCGTTCCGGAGTATTGCGCGAGGATCGCCGGTTACCCGGCATCGCGCCACGCGGAGACCGTACCGGTGGGCGCATTGCGACGCGGGGACGTGATGCTCGTAAAGCCGGGCGAGGCGATCGCGGCCGACGGGATCGTCCTCGAGGGCGAATCGGTGGTGGACGAATCGCTGATGACCGGGGAGACCCGACCCGTGAGAAAGGCGCCCGATTCGGCAGTGATGGGCGGCTCGGTGAACAGATCCGGCGCGCTCGCCGTGCGGGTCCAGCGCGTGGGTGCCGATTCGGTCCTGGGAACGATCGCGCGGCTCGCCGAGCGGGCGACCTCGGAGAAGCCGCGGGTCGTCGAACTGGCGGATCGGGCAGCGCACTGGTTCGTGCTCGCCGTCCTCGCGCTCGCGCTCGCGACGGGCGCGTGGTGGCTCGCGAACGATCCGGAGCGGGCGCTCTGGGTCACGGTTTCCGTGCTCATCGTGACCTGCCCCTGTGCGCTTTCGCTCGCGACGCCGGTGGCTCTGACCGCCGCGACGGGTGCGCTCGCCCGGCGCGGTTTCGTCGCCACGCGCGGCCACACGATCGAGGCGCTTGCTCGAGCGACCGATTTCGTCTTCGACAAGACCGGCACGCTCACCCAGGGCGCCCTGCAAGTCGAGCGCGTCGAGATCCACGGAGGCATGGGTATCGCTCGTTGCCTGGCGATCGCCGGCGCGCTGGAGCGGGCATCCGAGCATCCTTACGGCGCCGCAATCCGGGCGCATGCGGCCCGCGCGGGCGTCCAGGACGAGCAGCAAGTTGCCCTGCCGAGGAACGAGCCCGGGGCGGGCATCGAGGGACGCGTCGAGGGCGTGCGCTATCGCATCGGCAGCGAGCCGTTCTGCACTGAAATTGCCGGCGCGCTCGCGCCGCCGGGAGTCCCAGGCCGCGCGAGCATCGTCCACCTAGCGCGCGAGGGGGAGTGGCTCGCGAGCTTCGTTCTTCGCGATGCGTTGAAGCCCGAAGCGGGCGCGCTCGTCGGCGCGCTGAAACGCGCGGGCAAATCGGCGCATCTGCTGAGCGGCGACTCGGCGGAGGCCGCCGCAGACATCGCTCGAACACTTGGCATCACGAACGTCCGAGCGGAGGCCACCCCCGAGGACAAGCGGGAATACGTCAAGGCGCTGCAGGCATCGGGGCACGTGGTCGCGATGATCGGCGACGGGGTGAACGACGCGCCGGTGATAGCCCAGGCCGACGTTTCGGTCGCCATGGCGAGCGGCGCACGTTTGGCGCAAGTGAAGGCGGACGCGGTATTGCTCTCCGGCGACGCCGGAGACCTAACGTGGGCGATCGCTCAGGCGCGCAAGGCGCGGCGCATCATCGGGCAGAATATCGCCTGGGCAGTTGCCTACAACGCGATCGCGGTCCCGGCCGCGATGGTCGGATGGATCACGCCATGGATGGCGGGGATCGGGATGGCGGCGAGCTCGCTGCTCGTCGTGCTGAACGCGGGCAGATTGGTGGGACGCACGAACGTCACGTCGGATCGTAAGATAGCGGTGCGCGAGCTCAAGACGGCATAGGCATGGACATTCTCTATCTGCTCATTCCGCTGTCCGTCGTGCTGGTGCTGCTGGTTGCGGGCGCGCTATGGCATGCCGTGCGCTCGGGGCAGTTCGACGATCTGGAAGGCCCCGGCTTCAAGATCCTGCTTGACGACGACAATCCCCACGATGAAGAGACGGATAGGCGAAATTGAAGCGAGGCGCCGCGTTCCTGGATCCCGCCAGCGCAGCGGTACAAGCCGGAGGAGGGCTCTTGATATAGATCAAACGCGACCGGGCGCGGCCAAATAGCATTCGAAGCTTGCGCGGAGCAAGAAACAGACCATAGCCAGGGCGTGCCCTGAGCATGAAGAAGGGGAGCGGCACTCGATGAGCGCGACAACGTACAACTACAAGGTCGTGAGGCAGTTTTCCATCATGACCGTGGTTTGGGGAATCGTCGGCATGCTGGTTGGCGTGATCATCGCCACGCAGCTCATCTTCCCCGATCTGACGCACGGCATTTCCTGGTTGTCCTATGGCAGGCTCAGGCCTCTGCACACGAACGCCGTCATCTTCGCGTTCGGCGGTTCGGCGCTGTTCGCGACCTCCTACTACGTGGTGCAGCGGACCTGCCAGGTCCGGCTCTTTGCGGAGAAGCTCGCCGCCTTCACGTTCTGGGGGTGGCAGCTGGTGATCGTGCTCGCCGCGGTCACCCTTCCGCTCGGCATCACCACCTCCAAGGAGTATGCGGAGCTCGAGTGGCCGATCGATATCCTCATCACGCTGGTCTGGGTTGCCTACGCCATCGTGTTCTTCGGCACCATCGCCAAGCGCAAGACCTCGCACATCTACGTTGCCAAC
>JAJDOG010000014.1 GCA_022340285.1 Betaproteobacteria bacterium | reverse complement strand
CCGCCGGTGACGAGGACGGTCATCGCGGGACCCCGCGGGGTCGCGCTGCGGAAGGGGTGAGGACCGCCAATGCTTTCCCTTATAATTCAGTCGCTTCTAATAAGCCGATTGTAACCGCGCCAGCGGGGCCTCGCGCCGCTCTGTGCGCATGGGCCATGAAAAAAATCCTGCTGGTGCGGTTGTCATCGCTCGGCGACGTCGTCCACACCTTTCCGGCGGTCACCGACATCGCGCGCAATGTCCCGGGCGCCGAGCTCGATTGGGCGGTGGACGAGGTCTTCGCGGCGCTTCCCGCGCTGCATCCGGCCGTTTCCAGGGTGATTCCCGTGGCGCTGCGCCGTGGGCGTCGAAACCCCTTCAACCCGGCCGCCTGGCGCGCCCTGGCCGTGCTCCGTGCGACCCTGGCCGAGGCCCCTTATGACGCCGTCCTGGACTTGCAGGGACTCTTCAAGAGCGCCATGGTGGCCCGTCTCGCCCGCGGCCCGCGTCATGGCCATGCCGGTGCCACGGCGCGCGAGCCGCTCGCTTCCTGGCTCTACGACCATCGCCATCCTGCGCCACGCGGCGACCATGCGGTGGCCCAGACCCGGCTGCTCGCGGCCTCCGCGCTGGGATATGCCGTCGACGGCCCCATCGATTACGGCCTTCGCGTGCCGCCGCCGCCGGCGTTCGCGCCCCAAGATCGCTACGCGGTGCTGCTGCATTCGACCTCCCGGGCGTCGAAGCTCTGGAACGAGGACAACTGGATCGCGCTCGGGCAGCGATTCGAGAGTGAAGGCGTGCGAAGCGTGCTGCCCTGGGGCAACGAAGTCGAGCGGGCGCGCGCGGAGCGGCTCGCGGGAGAGATCGCCGAGGCCATCGTTGCGCCGCGCATGAGCCTGACGGACGCCGCCGGCTTGCTCGGCCGCGCAAACGTCGTGGTGGGGCTCGACACCGGGCTCACGCATCTTGCCGCGGCGACGCGCACGCCGGTCGTCGGCATCTACTGCGACACGTCGCCCGCCGACCTGCGTCCGATCGGGCCCGGACCCACCGCATCGTGCGGCGACCGCGGCGCGCCGCCGAGCCTGGAAGACGTCGCCGCGGCGATCATTCGCGTCGCACCGGGTCTCCTCTGATGCTACGGACCGTCTACAACACGCTGCTGCATCTCGCGTTGCCGCTGATCCCCGTTCGCTTGTGGTGGCGGGGACGCCGCGAGCCAGGTTATCGAACGCATGTGGGGGAACGTTTCGGTGCGTACGCCCGGCGTCCCGACGGCCCCGTGATCTGGGTGCACGCCGTGTCCGTGGGCGAGAGCCGCGCGGCCCAGCCGCTCGTCGATGCGCTCGCGAGCCGGTTTCCCGACCACGCCTTGTTGCTCACCACGATGACCGCGACGGGTCGCGCGACCGCCGAATCGCTTTACGCCGATCGGGCCATGATCGTGTTTCTCCCCTACGACTATCCGTGGGCGGCGCGACGGTTTCTCGCCCATTTCCGCCCGCGATTCGGCATCATCATGGAGACCGAGATCTGGCCGAATCTCGTGCGCGGCGCGCGGCAGCAGGGCATACCGATGGTGCTCGCCAACGCGCGCATGTCGCCGAAGTCCGCGCGCGGCTACGGACGCGTTGCAGCGTTGGCCCGCGAGGCGCTTGCGGATATCACGGCGATCGGCGCGCAGAGCGAAGCCGACGCACAGCGCCTGCGCGACCTGGGCGCGCACTCGGTCGAGGTGACGGGCAATCTCAAGTTCGACATCACGCCGCCGCCCGAGACGCGCGAGCGGGCAGGGGCCCTGCGCAGTCTATGGGGCGAGCGCCCCGTGTTCCTTGCCGCGAGCACGCGCGAAGGGGAGGAGGAACTCCTTCTCGACGCGCTGTCATGCAAGGCCATCGGCGGCCTCCTCACGGTGATCGTCCCGCGCCATCCGCAGCGCTTCGACGAAGTCGCCGCGCTGCTCACGCGCCGCGGCCTTTCGTTCGCGCGCCGGTCCGCGAACGTGCCCGTCCCGGCCGATTGCCCCTTCGCGCTCGGCGACACGATGGGCGAGATGTTCGCCTACTACGGCGCCGCGGACGTCGCATGGGTGGGCGGGAGCCTCTTGCCATACGGCGCGCAAAACCTCATCGAGGCGTGCGCGATGGGGACGCCCGTGATCATCGGACCGTCGACCTACAACTTCGCCCAGGCGACCGAGCTGGCGATCGAGACGGGCGCGGCTGTGCAGGCGGCAAACGCAGACGGTGTGATGGCCGAAGTTGCGCGGCTGGTTGCCGATCCGGCGGCGCGCCGGCGCATGGGTGAGGCGGGAGCGGCGTTCACCGTGGCGCACCAGGGCGCGACGGCGCGGACGATGCGGATCGTGGAAAGGGTGGTGGGGGAAACCTGAACCACCCCGGCTGCTTCGCAGCCACCCCTCCTTGAAAAGGAGGGGATAGTTTTATCTTTTTCCCCTCCTCCTTGAGGAGGAGGGGTGTCGCCTAAGGCGACGGGGTGGTGGTGGACGGCGCTGGTCGAGACTTCAACCACCCCCCGCCCTTCGGGCGGACCCCTCCTTGAAAAGGAGGGGAAACCAAAAAACTCGAAGCCTCGTGCTACGCGCTAGTGCACGAGCAGCGCATTGGCGCGCTGGATATCGTCCTCGGTGAGGTTGCCCGCGGCCTGCTTGAGCTTGAATCCGTTGATGATCGTGTCGTAGCGGGCCTTGGCGAGGTCGCGCTTGGTGCTGAACACCTGCTGCACGGCGTTCAACACGTCGAGGTTGATCCGGACGCCGACTTCGTAGCCGACCCGGTTCGACTGCAGCGACGTCTCGCTGGACACGAGCGCCTGCTCGAGTGCCTTCACCTGTGCAAGTCCGTTGCTCACGTTCAAGAACGAGCGGCGAGCGTCGAGCACGGCGGTCCGGCGCACGGCGTCGAGATCGGAGAGTGCCTTGTTGGACAGTGCCGCCGCCTCGCGCGTGCGGGAGAGGACCGACCCGCCCGAGAAGATCGGCAGGTTGAGCTGCAAGCCGATCTGGGTCTGGTCGACCTGCCGGCGCGGTGCGAGGATCGCGAGGTTCTGGTTCGTGTTGCTGCTCACATTGCCGACGAGGTCCACGGTCGGGTAATGCCCCGCGCGCTGACGACCGACCTCGCGCTTGGCGATCTCGACCGCCGCCTGCTGGGCGCGCACCTGGAAATTCTGGTCCTGCGCGCGCGCTACCCATTCGTCCATGTTGTTCGGGTCGGGCGAATCGATCTGGAGCGTGGTGCGCAGCGGTGCGAGCGTAGCCGGCACGTCCCCGATCAGAAGCTGCAGCGCGCGCTTCTTCACCTCGAGGTCGTTGATGGCGGCGATTTCCTGCGCGTAGGCGAGGTCGAAGCGCGCCTGCGCCTCGTTCGTGTCGGTGATGGTGGCGGTGCCCACCTCAAAGTTGCGCTTCGCCTGGGCGAGCTGCTCGGCGATCGCGGTCTTGTTCGCCTTGACGAAGTCGAGGTTGTCGCCCGCCTGAAGCACGTCGAAATACGCCTGCGCGACCCGCACGACGAGGTCCTGCCCGGCGGCGCCGAACGTCGCTTCCGCCTGGACCACCTGGAGCTCGCCCTGCTTGAACGCTTCCCAGTTCTGCCAGCGAAAGATCGGCTGGGTGAGCTGCACCGTCCAGCCATTGCTGTTGAAGGTGAACAGGTCCGGGTCCGGGATCGTGCCATTCGGCACCTCGGCACGGTTCCAGAACGTGTTCGCCGATCCGGCGACGTTCGGGAGCAGCCCGGCGAGGCCCTGCGGGTATTTCTCCTTGCCAGCGTCCAGGGCGGCTTGCGCAGCGGCGAACGCCGCGTCATAGCCCTTCGCCTGGTTGTACACCTCGAGCAGGTCGGATGCGCGCACCGGCCCTGCGAGGGCGGCGGCGACAGCCAGTCCGAGGAGTGCAAAGCGGATCCGTTTCATCGTTCTTCTCTCTGTTTCCAGATTGTTGTTCAGCTCAAAAGACGAATCGCTCCGGATGCAGCGCGTTCTTCAGCGGAGCGATGCTGGTCTCGAAAATGTCGATCGTGTTGTAGGCCCCTTCCGCGACGCACGTCACCAGCCGGGCTTTCATCACCGGCGGATCGCCGACGACCGCAAACAGACGCCCACCGACTGTCAGCTGCTGCCGAAACGCGTCGGGCAGCAGGGGCGTCGAGCCGGTGAGCACGATCACGTCGTAGGGCGCCTGGCCGGCCCAGCCGCGTGCGCCGTCGCCGAGCTCCAGGGTCGCGTTCTTGACGCCGGCGGCGCGCAGATTCGCTTCGCCGAACGCCTTCAGCCGCGGGTTGATCTCCACGCTGACGACATGGCGCCCCCGGTGCGCCAGCAGCGCGGTCAAGTAGCCGCTGCCGGTGCCAATCTCGAGAACCTTGTCGTTCGCTTTCACCGCAACCTCTTGCAGAATGCGTGCCTCGACACGGGGCTGCATCATCGATTCGCCGTCGCCGAGCGGAATCTCGAGATCGGAGAACGCCAGCGCTCGATGCGCTTCGGGCACGAACTCCTCCCGCCGCACGACGTACAGCAAGTCGAGCACGTCCTGATCCAGGACCTCCCAGGGCCGGATCTGCTGCTCGATCATGTTGAATCTGGCCCGCTCCCAATCCATCCCCTGAATGTCGCTTTGCCGCTTTGAAGCCTGCAAAATCAGCATTTTACCGTCCTTTTCTCAGATTTCACTGGATAAGTCAAGGGAATCCCTTGAAAGGCCGGGAGTTTGTCATGTCCCGTCGCGCTGGCGCGACACCCGGCTAACCCCTTGGCGAGTAGGTAAATCATACGCCACGCCACCGCCCTTTTAGGGCGGCGAGGGCCCGCTCAGGTGACGGGAATCGCGTGCTCGGCCGGCGCCCTCTTCTTGCAGGGCTCGGCCACCGGGGCAGGACTGGCCCGGAACCAGGCCGCGTAGAGGGCAGGCAGGAAGAGAAGGGTGAGGGCCGTCGCGACGATGAGCCCGCCCATGATCGCGACGGCCATGGGCCCGAAGAACGCGCTGCGGGTGAGCGGGATCATCGCCAGCACGGCCGTCGCTGCAGTCAGGACGATCGGCCGGAAGCGGCGCACCGTGGCCTCTACGATAGCCGTCACGAGAGGAAGCCCCGCCTCGCGGTCCTGCTCGATCTGGTCCACCAGGATCACCGAGTTGCGCATGATCATCCCGGACAGGGCGATGGTGCCGAGCATCGCGACGAAGCCGAACGGCTGGTTGAAGACGAGCAGGAAGAGCGTGACGCCGATCAGGCCGAGCGGCGCGGTGAGCACCACGATGAGGACCCGCTGGAAGCTCTGCAGCTGCAGCATCAGCACGGTCAGCACGACGAACAGGAAGAGCGGCATGCCAGCCATGACGGAGGCCTGTCCCTTTACGCTCTCTTCGACGGCGCCACCCGTCGCGATGCGGTAACCGGCGGGAAGCTCCGCCTTGATCGGTTCGAGGTCGGGAAGGATCTGGGCCGTCACCGCCGGCGCCTGGATGTTCCCGTAGACGCTGGCCCGGACGGTGATGGTGGGCAGCCGGTCGCGGCGCCACACGATGCCGTCCTCGAAGCCGTACGAGATCCGCGCGACCTGCGCCAGCGGGACGCTCTTGCCGGTGCGCGTGGGCACCGCGAGATCCTGCAAATAGGAGAGTCGGGCGCGCTCCTCGGCGGCGCCGCGCAGCACCACCTCGATCGACTTGTCGCGCTCGCGGAACCGCGTGACGGTGAGGCCGTTGATCGAGGTGTCGAGGAACGTCGAGAGGTCCTGCGAGGAGAGGCCGAGCAACCGGGCCTTGTCCTGGTCGATGTCGACACGGATCGCCTTGGATTTCTCGTCCCAGTCGAACTGCACGTTGGAGAGGTTCGGGTTCGCGCGCATGACCTCGGCGACCCGGTTGGCGAACCGGCGCACGGTCGGGATGTCCTCGCCGGAGACCCGGAACTGCACCGGGAAACCCACCGGGGGGCCGTTCTCCAGGCGCGCGATGCTCGCCCGCAGGGCCGGGAAGCCGTTCTTGAAGAGCTCGATCAGCTTCGTGCGCAGCCGCTCGCGCTCATCGGGGCCGGTGGTGAGGATCACGAACTGGTCGAAGTTCTCGTTGGCGAGCTGTTGGTCGAGCGGGAGGTAGAACCGGGGACTGCCCGAGCCGACATATGCGACGAAGTTCTCGATGCCTTCCTCGCGCGAGAGAATCCGCTCGAACTTCTTCACGGCGGTCTCGGTC
>JAJDOG010000006.1 GCA_022340285.1 Betaproteobacteria bacterium | reverse complement strand
CCTGAACGAGGTGCTCGACCGGCGCACCGGCATCCCGATCACCCTCTCGATCGTGTATCTGGAGGTCGGACGACGCGTCGGGCTGAGGCTGCAGGGGGTGTCCTTCCCGGGACATTTCCTGGTGAAGCTGCGGGTCAGGCGTGGCCAGCTCGTGCTGGATCCCTTTTCCGGCGGCGAGCCGCAGTCCGCAAGCGCGCTGCGCAGCCGCCTCGTGCAGCTGATGCCGCGGGCGCGGGCGAGCGAGATCGATCTCGACGACGTGCTCGAGCCGGCCTCGTCAAGGCAGATCGTCGCCCGCGTGCTCCGCAACCTGAAGGCGATCTATCTGGAGGCCGAGAACTATCCCCGCGCGCTCGCGGTGATGAACCGCATGCTGCTCACCGTGCCCGAGTCGGCTGAGGAACTGCGCGACCGCGGCCTGGTTTACGAGAAGCTCGACTGCTTCCGCGCGGCGCTCGCCGACCTCACGAATTACGTGCGCCGCCGTCCCGAAGCCCCGGATCTTGCGGAGATGCATGGCCGAATGGAGCAGTTGCGCGCCCGCTGCGCCGGCCTGCACTGACCCCGCGGCGGCGGCCACTGCGCCACGCTCGCGGTGAAGCGAAAAAGCCGCTAAAATTCAAAGCTTTTCCGGCAGTCCCGGCCTCGTTTCGTTCGTCTCGTGCTTGTCACCCGTGGATTCGCGCCGCGCATCGACCGTCCGGTCGCCCTCACGATCGGAAACTTCGACGGCGTACACCTTGGCCATCAGGCGATGCTTGCACGCCTGGTCGACGCCGCGCGCGCGCGAAACTGCATCGCGAGCGTGCTCACGTTCGAACCGCACCCACGCGAGCTCTTCACGCCGGCCGCCGCACCGACCCGCTTGACGAGCTTGCGCGAGAAGCTCGAGCTGCTCGGCGCCTACGGCGTCGAACACGTGCACGTGCAGCGCTTCTCGCGCGCGTTCGCGGCGCTCTCTCCCGAGGATTTCGTGCGCCGGATGCTGGTGGATGCATTGGGCGTTCGCTGGCTGCTGGTGGGTGACGATTTCCGGTTCGGCGCGAAGCGGGCAGGCGATATCGCGATGATCGAGCGCGTGGCGGGCGGGCACGGCTTCGAGGTCGAAGCGATGCCGAGCGTCAACCAGGGCGATGTGAGGGTGTCGAGCTCGGCGATTCGCAATGCGCTCGCACGGGGCGATCTTGCGCGCGCGCGCGCGTTGCTCGGCCGCCCCTACAGCATCAGCGGCCGGGTCGTTCACGGCGACAAGCTCGGGCGCGAGCTGGGATTTGCCACGGCCAATGTCCAGCTGAAGCACAATCGGCCACCGCTCTCCGGGATCTTCGCGGTGCGCGTTCACGGGGTCGCGGAGCGCGAGCGCCACGGCGTCGCGAGCCTGGGCGTGCGGCCGACCGTGCGGGCGGACGGGCGGCCGACCCTCGAGGTCCACCTCTTCGAATACTCCGGGGACCTCTACCGGCGCCACCTGCGCGTCGATTTCATCCAGAAGATTCGCGACGAGGAAACGTACCCCGACCTCGAGGCGCTCAAGGCGCAGATCGCCCGGGACTGCGACACTGCCCGGGCGGTGCTCGCGGCGATGGAGTAGCGAGAAAGAAAACATGGCCGACTACAAGAAGACACTTAACCTGCCGGAGACGGCGTTTCCGATGCGGGGCGACCTCGCCAAGCGCGAGCCGCAGTGGATCGCACGCTGGCAGGAGACGCGCCTCTACGACCGCATTCGCGCCGCGTCGGCCGGCCGGCCGCGCTTCGTCCTGCATGACGGACCGCCGTACGCCAACGGCGACATCCACATCGGCCACGCGGTCAACAAGATCCTCAAGGACATGATCGTGAAGTCGAAGCAGCTCGCCGGTTTCGACGCGCCGTACGTTCCCGGCTGGGATTGCCACGGGCTGCCGATCGAGCACCAGATCGAGAAGCTGCACGGCAAGGACCTGGAGGGCAACCGCGCGCGCGAGCTCTCGCGCGCCTATGCGAGCGAGCAGATCGAGCGACAGAAGCACGACTTCATCCGTCTCGGCGTGCTGGGCGACTGGGACGAGCCGTACAAGACGATGAACTTCCGCACCGAAGCCGAGGAGCTGCGCGCGCTCGGGCGGATCCTTGCCTCGGGACTTCTCTTCCGAGGGGAGAAGCCGGTCAACTGGTGCATCGACTGCGGCTCGGCGCTCGCCGAAGCGGAAGTCGAGTACGAGGATCGCACTTCCGACGCGATCGACGTCGCGTTCGAGGTGCTGGACCGTGCGCGCCTTGCCGAGGCGTTCGGACTCGCGAGCCCGCCTTCAGACCAGGCATTTGCGGTCATCTGGACCACCACGCCCTGGACGCTCCCCGCCAACCAGGCGGTCTGCGTGCACCCCGAGTTCGCGTACCAGCTGATCCGCACTTCGCGGGGACTGCTCATCCTGGCGGCCGAGCTTGCACCTGCAGCGCTGGAGCGCTACGCCCTGCAGGGCGAGACGGTCGCGACGGCCAAGGGCGCTGCGCTCGAGGGCCTCGGACTCCGTCACCCCTTCTACGAGCGCGACGTTCCCGTGATCGTCGGTTCGCACGTCACGCTGGAGGCAGGCACCGGTCTCGTCCACACTGCGCCGGCCCATGGCGCCGAGGACTGGGAGATCGGCCAGCACTACGGCCTGCCGGTCGACAATCCCGTCGGCGACGACGGCCGGTTCTTCGCAACCATTCCGCTCGTCGGCGGTCAGCTGGTGTGGGATGCGAACGCGACAGTCATCGCCGAGCTCGACCGGCGCGGTCACCTGCTCAGGAAGGCGCGCGTCGCGCACAGCTATCCCCATTGCTGGCGGCACAAGACGCCGATCATCTTCCGTGCCACGATGCAATGGTTCGTGGGAATGGATCTCAAGGGGTCCGACGGCCGCACGCTGCGTGAGACCGCGCTTGCCGCGGTGGGCGCCACGCAATTCTTCCCGGCCTGGGGTCAGGCGCGGCTGCACGGCATGATCGCCAACCGCCCGGACTGGTGCGTTTCGCGCCAGCGGAACTGGGGCGTGCCGATTCCGTTCTTCGTTCACCGGGAAACCGGCGCGTTGCACCCGGACACCCCGGCGCTCCTCGAACGCGCAGCGCAAGCCGTGGAGCAGGGCGGCATCGAAGCCTGGTTCGCCATGAGCGCCGCCGACTTCGGCGTGGACGAGCGCGAGTTCACGAAGCTCTCCGACACGCTGGACGTGTGGTTCGACTCCGGAACGACCCATTACACCGTGATGCGCAGGGAACCCGAGCGGTTCAAGTGGCCGGCCGATCTCTACCTCGAGGGTTCGGACCAGCATCGCGGCTGGTTCCACTCTTCGTTGCTGACGGCCTGCGCGATGGACGGCCGGGCGCCCTACGACGGCCTGCTGACCCACGGGTTCGTGGTCGACGGCTCGGGTCACAAGATGTCGAAGTCGCGCGGCAACGTGATCGTCCCGCAGAAGGTCGCCGGCACGCTCGGCGCCGAGATCCTGCGTCTCTGGGTCGGCGCCACCGACTACTCGGGCGAGCTCTCGATCTCCGACGAGATCCTGAAGCGGGTGGTCGAGAGCTACCGGCGCATCCGCAACACGCTGCGCTTTCTGATGGCCAACGTGTCGGATTTCGATCCGGCGCGGGATGCGCTTCCGCCCGCCGAGTGGCTCGAGATCGACCGTTACGCGGTGGCGCTCGCGAACGCCTTCCAGGACGAGCTCGTTGCGCACTACGCGCGCTACGAGTTCCATCTCGTCGCGCAGAAGCTGCAGAACTTCTCGTCGGAAGACCTGGGCGCCTTCTACCTCGACATCCTCAAGGATCGGCTCTACACGACGCGGGCCGATTCCAAGGCGCGCCGCTCCGCCCAGAACGCGCTCTGGCACATCACGCACAGTCTGCTCCGGCTGATGGCGCCGATTCTCTCGTTTACCGCCGAGGAAGCCTGGGGCGTGCTGACGGGGCGCGCGGACGAGAGCGTGTTCCTGCATGTCTGGCACGCGTTTCCGGAGGTTCCCGACGCCACGGCACTCCTCGAGCGATGGGCGCTGGTGCGTGAAGCGCGTGCGGAGGTGATGAAGGAGCTCGAGCAGCTCCGGATCGCGGGGAAGATCGGCTCGCCCCTTCAGGCGGAGGTCGAGGTCCGCGCGGCGGGCGAGCGCTACGCGGCGCTCGCGCATCTGGGCGACGACCTGCGTTTCGTGTTGATCACTTCGCAGGCGAGGGCCGTCGATGCGCAGGAACCGTCCGTCGTCGCCGCACCAAGCCCGCATCAGAAGTGCGAGCGCTGCTGGCACTACCGCAGCGATGTCGGCGCCGACACGGAACACCCGGGCCTGTGCGGCCGCTGCGTCGCGAACCTGTTCGGCGCGGGCGAGCCGCGCCAGTTCGCTTGAGTGCCGCGTCCGGGCGCGCGCCGTGGCCGCGGGTCGGCGCGTGGGTTGCCATCGCGATTATCGTCGCCTTCCTCGATCAGGTCGTGAAGGCGCTCGTCGAATCCCACCTCGCACCCGGCGAGGTGTTCCGCGTTACCGCGTTCTTCAACCTCGTGCTCGTGTTCAACACCGGCGCGGCCTTCAGCTTTCTTGCCGGGGCGTCGGGCTGGCAGCGGGAGCTGTTCATGGGGATCACCGTCGTGGCCGCGGTCGTGATCGTGGTGCTGCTGCGACGGCACCCCGGCGAACGGCTGTTCTGCATCGGCCTGACGTTGATCCTGGGCGGCGCGCTAGGCAATCTCTATGATCGCCTGACGCTCGGCAGGGTCGTGGACTTTCTGGATTTCCACGCGCTCGGCTGGCACTGGCCCGCGTTCAATGTCGCGGATTCAGCGATCACCGTAGGCGCCGCGCTGCTGATCCTCGACACGCTGCTGGCGGCGCGGCGCGGCGCGCGCAGACCGCGAAAATCCCACGCGCGTAACTAGGTTGTTGAGCAGCCGCCGTGACGGCCGGCTTGTAACGATTCACCTTCTGCAGCGACAATCGGGACATGGAAGTCATTCTTGCCAACCCGCGCGGCTTCTGCGCCGGCGTGGACCGCGCCATCGAGATCGTCGAAAAGGCCCTGGAGCGTTTCGGCGCGCCGATCTACGTCCGTCACGAGATCGTGCACAACCGGTTCGTGGTGGAGGGCCTGCGCGCGAAGGGCGCCGTGTTCGTCGAGGAACTCGCGGAAGTGCCCCCCGGAGCGACCGTCGTCTTCTCGGCACACGGCGTGTCGAAGGCGGTGCAACGGGAGGCCGAGGTGCGCGGCCTGAACGTGTTCGACGCGACCTGCCCGCTCGTCACCAAGGTGCACGTCGAGCTGGCGCGGCGCCGCGCGGAAGATCGAGAGGTCGTGATGATCGGGCACCGCGGCCATCCCGAGGTCGAGGGCACGATGGGCCAGTCCGAGGGCGGCATGCATCTCGTCGAGAACGTTTCGGATGTCGCGCGGCTCGAGGTGCGTAATCCCGCGAACGTTGCCTACGTCACCCAGACCACGCTCTCGGTCGACGACGCTGCGGCGATCGTCGACGCGCTGCGACGCCGCTTTCCGGGGATCATCGGGCCGCGGAAAGACGACATCTGCTACGCCACGCAGAACCGGCAGGACGCCGTGAAGCTGATGGCCCCGCAGACGGACGTCGTCATCGTGGTCGGCTCGCCGAACAGCTCGAACTCGAATCGGTTGCGCGAAGTGGCGGCGAACATGGGCGTGCCGGCCTACATGGTCGACAACGCGAGCGATCTCGATCCCGCGTGGCTCGCGGGAAAGCGGCGCGTCGGCGTCACCGCCGGGGCATCGGCGCCCGAAGTGCTGGTGCGGGAGGTGATCGAGCGGCTGCGCGAGTTCGGCGCGACGAGCGTGCGCACGCTCGATGGCGTCCAGGAGCGCGTCAACTTTCCGTTGCCCAGAGGGCTGCACGCTCCCGCCTAGGCGCAGGAAGGAAGAGCGCCACCCCGCCGCCTCCGGCGGCACCCCTCCTCGGAGAGGAGGGGAAAGGAATCAGCCGGGGTGGTTTTCGGTGCGCCTACTTCTTCGTCTTCGCCGGCAGCAACGGCGGAAAATCCATCTCGATCTGGATCTGGCTCTTCACCGCGACCCCGCCCCGCTTGCCGGGCTCGAACTGCGCGGACCGGAAGGCGTTCGCCGCCGCCTCGCCG
>JAJDOG010000099.1 GCA_022340285.1 Betaproteobacteria bacterium | reverse complement strand
GAAGAAGCCCAGAAAGGCAACCGTCAGCACGACCGCGAACATGGCGTCGTAGACGCCGCCCTCGCCGAGATAGCCGATGAGATAGCCGAGCCCCGAGCGCGCGACGATCAGCTCCGAGCTCACCAGCAGCACGAACGAGAGTGCGAGAGCCGTGCGCGTGCCGTTCATGAGCTCGGGCAGCGCGCTCGGCACGACGACGTCGCACAGCACGCCCAGCCGGCTTGCCCCCATGCTGCGCGCCGACCAGACGAGCGCCTGGTCACTCGAACGCGCCCCGTTGAATGCGCCGAGCGTGACCGGCAGCATGCAGCCGAGAAAGATGAGCAGGATCTTCGAGCCGTCGCCGAACCCGAGCCACAGCGCGGTCACTGGGATCAGCGCGGACTTCGGCATCGGGTAGAGCATCTCGACGAGCGGGCTCACCAGCGCGTTCACCGGACGATACCAGGCCATGGCAATGCCGAGCGCGCCGCCCACGGCGATCGCAAGCAGGAGCCCTACGCCGGCGCGATAGAGCGAGGCGGCGGTGTTCGACCACAGGTCGCCGCCCTGGAGCAGGCTGAACCAGGCGGTGACCACGCTGGTGAGCGGCGGCAGCAGCAACTCGGAGACGACGCCGAGCCGGACCGCGGCCTCCCACGCCGCCGCGAGGATCAGGAGCGGCGCGTAGCGGACCAGTGCAGCCCTCACGGCGCGCGCTTCCCCTGCGCCTTGAGCGCTTCGTCGCGCACCAGCCCCCAGATCTCGTCGACCTTGTCGAGGAACGGCTTCGACTTCGCCCTGCCCGGGTCGCTGCGATCGAACCCCGTCTCGACAATGGCCTTGACACGACCCGGCCGCGCCGACATCACCACGACGCGCTCCGCGAGGAAGACGGCTTCATGGACGTCGTGGGTGACGAAAATGACCGTCTTGGGCGAGCGCCGCCAGATCGCGAGAAGCTCGGTCTGCATCAGGCTGCGCGTCTGCGCGTCGAGCGCACCGAACGGCTCGTCCATCAGCAGGATCTCCGGATCGATCGCGAGCGTCCGCGCGATCGCCGCGCGCTGCTTCATGCCGCCGGAAAGCTGCGAAGGGTAGCTGTCTTCGAAGCCGCGCAGGCCCACGAGGTCGATGAACGCCTGTGCGCGGCTGGCGCGCTCGGCGCGGGGAAGCCTGAGCTTGTCCAGACCGTACAGGACGTTCGCGCGCACGGTCTTCCACGGAAAGAGCGCGAAATGCTGAAAGACTATGCCGCGATCCGGTCCGGGCCCGGCAACCGGCTTGCCCTCCACGTGGATCGTGCCGTGGCTCGTCGGCAGGAAGCCTCCGACGAGATAGAGCAGCGTCGACTTTCCGCAGCCGGAAGGGCCGAGCAGCGCGATGAACTCCTGTCCGCGCACCTCGAGGGACACGTCCTCCAGGGCCAGCACTTCACGTCCGCGCGGCGGACGGTAAGTGTGACTCACTTGGTCGATGACGATCTGCGACGTGCCGGGCATCGCTCTCGCGGCCCCTTCGAGAAAGGCCACGACTATAACTGCATCGACGTCTGAATGAAAATGACGGCGGTCGCGTTCCGCCCGCTCAGGCTACCGCGTAGAAATCGAGAATCACGCGATCCCGGGTGCGCACGCCGGTGCAAACGACGATCGTGCGATTCAACCAATCGAGCGCCGGCACGCTCGTCTCGAACACCGGCGCCCCGCGGAAGTAGTAGCGCGCCGGATCCACGTCCTCGCCCCGGTAGACTTGCGCGAGCACGTCGGCAGGCCCGTGACGGTAGGCAAAATTGCGCACATACACGAGCGCCCCGTCGCCGGTCTCGATCGTGTAGCGGGCATCGAGGACGGCTACGCCGTCCGCACGGATGATCTGCCAGTCCGCGCCGCCGGGCAGAACATGTCCCGAAAGCTTCGGCCCGGAGACTTCGCCACCCGTGATGTCGATGATGCGCCGCTCGCCGAGCGGCGTTTGCCCGAGCGTGCGCGGCGCCGCGACGGCGATGCGCGCACGGCACATGTGCTCGAGCTGCGGACGGGGCGGATCGTGGGCCATTGCGTGCTCCGGCGACTGTGGCACCCCCAGCGTAGCGGAGCTGGCGTGTCGCGGCAAACTGGTGCGCCGGTTGTTGCGCCGCGCAATCCACGCAACAGATCTGTGCGCGGCGAGTTACAGTACACTTCCCCCGCGCGCCGTCGCGTGCGAGCGTCGATCTCCGGTCGCGAAGTGGAATGCGACTTGCCGGGGTCAAATACTGCCTACAAGAGGAAAGAGGATTCATGAGCAAATTCGGCATCGGTCAGCCCGTGCGGCGCGTCGAGGACCAACGCTTTCTCACCGGAACCGGTCGCTACGTCGACGATATCAACCTGCCGCATCAGGCACGCGCAGCCGTGGTCCTGTCCCCGCACGCCCATGCGCGCGTGAAGGGCGTCGATGTCTCGAAGGCATTGAAGGCGCCGGGCGTGCTCTGCGTGCTCACGGGCGCCGACGTGCTCGCCGAGAAGTTCGGCGGCCTGCCGCCGCAAGCGATGCCGGAAGACATGGGCGGTCCGAAGGGCTACCGCACGTTCCGCCCGATCCTCGCGACCGAGAAGGTGCGCTTCGTCGGGGACCGGGTCGCCTTCGTCGTCGCCGAGACGGAGGCGCAGGCGCGCGATGCGGCGGAGCTCGTCGAGGTCGACTACGAGCCGCTCCCCGCGGTGGTCAATGCCGAGGAAGCCGCGAAGGACGGTGCGCCGAAAGTGTGGGACGACGCACCGAACAACATCGCGTTTCCCCTGATGATCGGCAACAAGGAAGCGACCGACGCCGCATTCGCGGGCGCGAAGCACGTCGTCTCGCTGCGCCTGGAGAACAACCGGCTCTCCGCAAATGCCATCGAGCCGCGCGGCGCGATCGGTGACTATCACCATGGCGACGACTCCTACACGCTTTACACGAGCACGCAGAACCCCCACGGCGTGCGAACCGTCATCGCGCAGGCGGTCTTCAAGGTGCCTGAGACGAAGATCCGCGTGATCGCCAACGACGTCGGCGGCGGATTCGGCATGAAGGGCGACACCTACCCTGAGGAAGCCCTGGTGCTGTGGGCATCGCGGAAGTGCCGCCGGCCCGTGAAATGGATTCCGACCCGCTCGGAAAGCCTGCAGAACGACGACCACGGGCGCGACCAGGTCGTCTACGGAGAGCTCGCGCTGGACGAGAACGGCAAGATTCTCGCCATGCGCTCACGCGCGGTAAACGGGGTCGGCGCGTGCGTCACCGGCGCGGCGGTCGTGCCCGTGCTGTATGCCCTGAAGCTCGCGCCCAACGCGTATCGCATTCCGGCTATTCACGTCTCGACCCGCGCGGTCTTCACGAATACCTCGCCCACCGCGCCGTACCGTGGCGCGGGTCGCCCGGAAGCCGTGTATCTCGCCGAGCGCCTGCTCGATCAGGCCGCGGTCCAGCTCGGCATCGATCCCGTCGAGATCCGCCGCCGCAATCTCATTCCGCCGGACGCCATGCCCTACGCCAACGGGACGGGCTTCGTGTACGACAGCGGCGAGTTCGTGAAGGCCATGGAGCGCTGCGTCGAGCTCGCGGACTGGAAAGGCTTCGAGGCCCGGCGTAAGGCGAGCGAGGCGAAAGGCAAGCGGCGGGGCCGCGCGATCACCTACTACATCGAGGACTGCGGGGTCTTCAACGACCGAATGGAGCTGCGCTTCGATCCAAGCGGTCACCTCACGATCGTCGCGGGAACGTTCTCGCACGGCCAAGGCCACGCGACGGCGTTCGCCCAGATGGTGACGGAATGGCTCGGCGTGCCGTTCGAGAGCATTCGCTTCGTGCAGGGCGATACGCACCACGTCTCGTTCGGGCGGGGTACTTATGCGTCGCGCAGCGTGATGATCGGGGGCGGCGCGCTGAAGGCGGCGGCCGAAACGATCATCGAGAAGGCGAAGCCGCTCGCCGCCCACCTCATGGAAGCCGCGGCGGGCGACGTCGAGTTCAAGGAGGGTCGATTCCACATCAAGGGCACCGACCGATCGACTCATCTTACCGACGTCGCTAAGGCGTTCTACCGGCCGGTCGGGCTGCCCGCGCATTTCGGCATCGGCCTGGAGGCGAGCGGCCACGCCGCGACCGATCCGCCCAACTTCCCGAACGGCTGCCACATCTGCGAGGTCGAGGTCGATCCGGACACCGGCGTGGTATCGATCGACCGGTACACGGTCGTCGACGACGTCGGGGTCGTGATCAATCCGCTGATCTGCGAGGGTCAGGTGCAGGGCGGGCTCGCGCAGGGGATCGGCCAGGCGCTCCTCGAGCACGTCGTCTACGACGCCGAATCCGGCCAGCTCGTCACCGGAACGTTCACCGACTACGGCATGCCGCGTTCCGACGACGTCCCGGCAACGGAGATGGATTTCCACAACGTGCCGTGCAAGACCAACCCCCTCGGCGTCAAGAGCATCGGCGAGGCGGGCTCGGTCGGCGCGCCGCCCACGGTGATCAACGCGATCCTCGACGCGCTGCGCCCGCTCGGCGTGAAGCACATCGACATGCCGGCCACCCCGCGCCGGGTGTGGGAGGCCGTCCGCGCGGCAAATGCCGCGTAAGATCGCGTCGCTGTCACCAACGTCGGTGATTGCGCCCGGCGAAGTCTGACGCAGGCAACCGCCTGGTCCTGCTCCCAGGTCTTGTGCCTATTCCGCACATGCCACATAAGCGCGCTTGCGCACAGAACATTGCCGCGGATACGCGGATCATCTAGGTAGGTGTTCATTTCCTCTCTCTCTTGAACACTCGTAGTACCTAGCCCGCCGCAAGTACCGGGCCCGGGGTCGGACCCCTCCGTCCCGGGCCTTTTTCTTTGGCCAGGTCACGCGGTGTCGCGGCCGGCAAATCCCGATCCTCCGGTTTGAAGGCTACTTTTTGTCGCCCGTTACGGCGTCCTTGATGCTGTCTCCGGCTCTTTCCATCTGCTGTCCAACCTTTTCCACCGCCTTGTCGACTTCCTTGCCGGCTTTTTCTGCCGGGCCCTCTTTCTGGCAGCCGATCATCAGACCGACAAGCATTACTCCGACAGCCGCACGAATTGCGAATCTCTGTGTCGTTCTCATGGGAATACCTCTGTATCGGAAATTTGACAATGCGGAGTCTCTCGCCTACTCGAGTGCGACGCAAGACTCGACACGGACAACGTGCGATCTATCGAGGCTGCGCGGAGATCAGATCGCGTCAGGCCAGTTCCTGGATCGCGCTCTTGACTGCGTCGTCCACGCTCTGCCGATCAGCAGGGGTGTCCCCTAGGATGGTGTCCCATTGCAAGCGCACGTACTTGGACCGGTTGCGGGTTTTCAGGACCAGGGTCTGCAGCCCACGCTCCTGGCCAAACGCAAAGTCGGTGGAGTACCCGAGCAGGTGATGCATCCCGGTCTCCCAGATTCCGGCCTGGACGGCGTCGATGATCGCCGCCATGCGCCTGTGGAACTCCTGTGCAACCTCGACCGTGAATTGCGGTTTATCCATTGTGGCCATGATATACGGAGCGCGGCTCGAAGACGATGCGGGCGCTCAACGATCTCCGTTCGGGTGCATGGGAGAACGGCCGCTAGGCACGCTTGACCAGGCGCACCAGGAATAGCACGACCACGGCGCCGATGGTCGCCACGATCAGCGCACCGATCAATCCGCCCCCGGCCGAGAGACCCAGCTGACGAAACAGAAACCCGCCGACCAGTGCACCCAGCACGCCCAGCACGATGTCGCCGAGCGCGCCGTACCCGCCACCTCGCATGAACTGTCCCGCCAGCCATCCGGCAGCGAGCCCAATCAGAACAAACCAGAGAATTTCCATGTGGTTGCTTTCTTTTCCGGTTGAGAACTCAGTGTTGTCATCAATCGAGTAAGCGCCTCGCTCCCACATGCGTGCACAGTGGAAGACAGTGCTTATGTGCACAGGCTAGTCGCATGGCGGACAGGGATCTGTGCGCTGGCGTACAGAAGCCTTGGCTTCAGACTGGCAAACGCCCCTCGGTGACGCAAATTGCCCGCTTCGTTATGTTTGCTAGCGTACGGTCATGGACCGCGATTCGCGTATACGGTCCCAAAGGTGCCCTCCAATGCGCTCCCCCCACTCTGCTGGTCATGCCGGTGTCGTGCCAGCGGCGCGCTCACGCCATGAATTCCCTGATCACGAGCTTGCCCCGCAGGGACCGCGAGCGCCTGCTTGCGCAGTGCGCGCCGGTCGAGCTCACTTTCGCCGACGTGCTCAGCGAACCTGGTGACCGCATCCGGCACGTCTACTTCCCCGTCGACGGCTTCATCTCGTTGCAGACGCCGCGCGACGCGTGCATGAGCCTGGAGGTTGGGCTCGTCGGAAGCGAAGGTATGCTCGGCGTCACGCTGATGCTGGGCGTCGAAGTCTCACCCATGCGCGCCCTGGTCCAGGGCAACGGCGTCGCGATGCGTATGGGGGCTGCGCCGTTCCGACGCGAGCTCGCCGATAGCACTGCCCTGCAGCGCGGGCTGAACCGCTACCTCTCCG
>JAJDOG010000084.1 GCA_022340285.1 Betaproteobacteria bacterium | reverse complement strand
CGGCGCCCAGGACGTAGGCAGGCCGCATCTTGATATTTCCATCCAGCATTCCGGCGATCAGGTTCGCGTGAATCTCCACCCCGGGAAAGGCGCTGCCCACCGGCGTCGCCCGCAGATCCACCAACCCCGGCGCGGATGTACCCACCAGCGCGATACGACCCCGCAACCGCTTCTCGTCCACCTTGTCGAGGTAGACGTCCGCGAGTGAGATGTAGGGGAAGCTGCCCTCGTAGCCACGGTACGGGATCAGGGCGGCGGCGTTCTCGTCCACCGGCACGCGGGCCTTCCCTGCGCTGATCCATTCGAGACCGGAGTAGTTGCGGCTCATGAATCGTTCCGGCGGATAGCCCGGCTTGACCTCGGGGAACCCGAGCAACATGCGCACCAGGACCAGGGACAGCGGCTCGTAGAAAGCCTTGTCGTACTCGGCCAGCATCGGCACCCGCCGGACGATGCCGTCCTCATCGACCATCGGGTTGAAATGCCCCGCCCCCGCGGCGGCGGCCTGGAACTGCGGCAGATTGCCGCCGAATCCATCCCAGTTCGTGAAGGGAATCGGACGCCCCGCGAACGTGCCGGCCGGCAACACCGGTGGAGGAATCACCCCGCTTCGCCGCGCGTCCCGCACGCTGGTGAAATAGTAGCCGAGAACCACGGGGCGCCCCTTGATCGCTTTCGCGAAGAGCGCGTCGTGATCGAGGCTCAGCCGCAGGTCCGCGATGGCTGTCTGGTAGCCGGTGTTGTCCTTGAGCTCCGTGGCCGCCAGGCGCTCGAGTACCGGCAGGCCGCTCGAGGTATCCGGCTCCGCGTTGACCACGTCGAACCCCAGCGCGATGATTCCGTACTTGTCGAACAGCTTGTTGACGATCTCGGCAACCTTGTCGCGTCCCCAGGGCCAGCGTCCCAGCTCGGGCATCGCCAGGCTTTTCTCGTCGATATCGAGAATGACGATGCGCTCGTCGACGCCGCCGGGCATCGTCAGGCGCAGCCGCGCGTCGTAGGTGATCAGATCCAGACGCGTGACGAGGCCGATCTGGTAAATCCTGGCGGCATGACCGAGGAATACCGCCAGCACCACGAGTCCGAGCACGACCCTGACGAGATGTTGCTTCACTCCTCCGTCGCCCGCGTGCCCGGTGGACTTCTCGTCAGGTCTTGAAGAAGAACTCCATTTTCACGCCCGCCAGCTCGAGAACGTCGTGGTCGTTCAGCGGATGGGCCTGGGCATCCACCGCCTTGCCGTTCACGATCGGGAAGTTGGTGCCCTCGACATGCGTGATGAAGTAGCCCTGCGGTCGCTTCGTGATCACCGCGACCTGCACGCCGGGCTTGCCGAGCGTGGTGAGCGCCTTGGTGAGCTCCATTTCCTTGCCGGCGTTCGCGCCCGTGAGGATCTGGATCGCCGCGACGCGTCCCCCTGCCACCGGCTGTGAGGTGCTCATGGCCGGCTGCGGCTGGGAAGTGCCGACTGCGGGCATACCCTGCGAGGTGCCCAGCGTGGGCATTCCCTGGGAGTTACCGGAGTTCGGCGTTCCCGGCGTCGCCATCCCCTGCGAAGTTCCGGGCGTGGTCATTCCCTGCGAGGTCCCCATGCTGGGCATGCCCTGCGAGGTACCCATCGTGTTCGCGGGCTGCGAGGTTGACGGAGACGGGGACGGCGAGGCGTCCGGCGCCGGGCCGGGTTTTGGCATGCTGCCCGGCCGGATCACCATGGTCTTCTCGAAGTCCTGCGGCCCCTTCGCCGCGGCCGGTCCGTCCGAGACGTACTTCAGCCGGTACTTGCCGAGCTCGATCACGTCCGCGTTCTGCAGGAAGTGCTTCTTGATCGGCTGTCCGTTCACCAACGTCCCATTCGTGCTTCCCAGGTCCTCGAGAAACGAATCGTTCAGGATCGTGACGATGACGGCATGCTCGCCCGACACGGCCAGGTTGTCGATCTGGATGTCGTTATGCGGCTTGCGGCCGATGGTGGTGCGCTCCTTAGTGAGCGTGATCTCCTTCAGCACCAGCCCATCCATACTGAGAATCAGCTTCGCCATGGCAGTGTCCCCACTTATTTCAACCAGCCAAACAGTCTAGTCACCCAGCCGCGCGATACCGCGAAGTCGCGCAACACGCGGACCAAGATCACGGACACGTTGTCGCGCCCGCCATTGTCGTTCGCCATCTGCACCAGCTGCTGCGCGGCAAGCTTCAGATTTGCCGACAGCGTCTGCAAGGTGAGCCCGATGTCCTCGTCGCTCACCATGTCGTTCAGCCCGTCCGAGCAGAGCAGCCAGACGTCGCCGGGGCGCGTGTCATATTCGCGCAGCTCCGGCTCCACCGTCGGGTCGATTCCGAGCGCCCGGGTGACGAGGTTCTTGTTCTGCGAGAACCGCGCCTGTTCAGGCGTAATCATGCCGCTATCGATCTGCTCCTGCAGGAGCGAGTGATCTTTCGTGATCTGCTCGAAGGTCTCCTCGCGCATCCGGTAGACCCTCGAATCGCCGATGTGGGCGATCATCGCCTTGTTGTCGTAGAAGACCGCGGCAACGAGCGTGGTCCCCATCCCCGCGTACTGGGGCTGGCTCTGCGCCGCCTGGAAGATCGACGTGTTTGCCTTGACGATCTGGTCGCGGAGCAACCGCTCCGCATTGGGTCGGCCGTTCGCCGGATCGGGCTCGAAGGGCGGGTTGGTCTCGAGGAGATCCTGGAGCTCGGTGGTGATGACGGTGGTCGCCATTCCGCTCGCGACCTCACCCGCATTGTAGCCGCCCATGCCGTCCGCGAGCACCACGAGCCCCTTTGCCGCATCGACGGCGATCGAGTCCTCGTTGTGGGACCGCACCATGCCGGGGTCGGTGCTGCTTGCAATCTCGAGTGCCTGGCTGAGATTCATGGCGCGCTAGAGACTGATGTCCACCGAACGACCTCCGGTCGCGGGCGGAGTGCTGGCGGCCGGGGGGGTGCCGGTCGAGGGTTGGACGACGGGCGCGGGCGCGACGACGCATGCCCGGAGCGCGGCGGCGAATTCTTCGCCTGTCTGCAGCCGCGTGGAAACGTCCTTGGCCATCGCTCTGGCGATGAACGCGCTCAAGGCCGGCGGCAGGTTGGGATTCACGGTGCGGATGTCCGGTGCAGCCTCGTTGGCGATCTTGTACATGAGCTGCGCCATCGATTCGCCCTCGAACGGGAGGCGCCCGGAGAGCAGCTGGTAGAGCGTCACCGCGAGCGAGAAGAGGTCCGAGCGGCCGTCGATTCGCTTTCCGGCGAGCTGCTCGGGCGACATGTAGGACGGCGTGCCGAGCACCATGCCGGTTTTCGTCTTCGAGGAGTCGGTGATGCGGGCGATCCCGAAGTCGGTGACCTTCACCGTGTCGGAAGCCGCTTCGTACATAATGTTCGCGGGCTTGATGTCACGATGAACGATCTGCTGACGATGCGCGTAGCCAAGCGCGTCCGCCACGCGGGCGACGATCGAGATCGCGGCCGCGGGCGGCATCAGCTTGCCGGGCTTGGTGAAGGGCGTCAGATCCTGGCCCTTCAGGAATTCCATGGCGATGTAGGCGAGATCGTGCTCCTCGCCGGCATCGAAGATGGTCACGATGTTCGGATGGTTGAGGCGACCCGCGGTCTCGGCCTCGCGAAAAAACCGCTCGCGAACATCGGCGAGTTCGTCTGGCTCGAACTCCTGCGCGAGCGCCATCGTCTTGATCGCGACGATCCGCCCGATCTTCGGGTCGCGGCCCTGGTAGACGACACCCATCGCCCCCTTGCCGAGTTCCTTCTCGACCTGGTAGCGGCCGAGCATCGGCTTCTCGACGGTCTCGGCAGTCATGATGCTCGTGTTGGTCCGTCCGCCGCCCGTCGCCCCACCCAGGATCACCGTCTCGGACAGCTGCTTCGCGCGCGCGAGCTTCTGCGCAACGTCGCGGAACTTGACGTCATGGTCCGCGATGTAGCGGTAAACCGCCTCCGCCTTGTTGAACTGCCGCTTGCGCTCGAAATCCAGGGCGAGGTTGTAGACGTTCTCCATCAGGCGTTCGTCCATGGGCACCCGGCGGAACCGGTCCCAGGCTTCGTCGAGGCGCCCCTGACCCTGGAAAGCGAGCGCAAGGTTGCGGTTCGACTCGGCGGACTCGGCATCCGATTTGACCTTGCCGGCCTCCGTGACGAGGAATCGCTTGGTGGTGAGCAGCAGGTGGCCCACCAGCAGCAGCGTCGCCGGCAGCATGAGCTGGAGCCACATGCCCTTCGAGGTCATCAGCCCGAAGTGAGCGCCGAGCAGCGCGACGAGGAGCAGCGCCGTCACGAGCGCGCCCATGCCGGCGCCGACGCGCGGGAGAACGATGATGAGGTAAAGCGCAATGAGCAGGTAGGCGCCGTACTCGGCCCAGATGGCCCAGGACGGTACGACGAAGAAATGCTCCCGGAGGATCGAAGAAACGGAGTGCGCCAGTGTCAGAACGGGCGCCATCGCGGGCGATATGGGAGTCACGCTGGCGTTGCCGAGCCCGGCCGCCGTCGGGCCGATGAGCACGATCTTGTCGCGATACTTTTCCGCAGGGATCTTCCCGGTATACACGTCGAAGAACGAGTCGACGGGAAACGCCGGCCTGCCGTCGTGGTCCTTGTAGTAGTACGTGTACATCTCGAGCTTCGGATCGGTGGTGATCCGCAGATTCGCGAGGCTGACGCCTTTGCCGAGATCCACCTTGATGTCCGCGACTCCGAGATTCAGGCTCTGCGCGGCGATCAGCAGCGAGAGCGACGGATAGAGCTGATCGAAATGGGCGAGCACCAGCGGCTCGGAGCGGATGCCGCCGTCGACGTCGGTGCGCGCGTTCAGGTGCCCGATGCCCTTCGCCTGCCGGCCGATCATGTCGACCGGGTAGATGACTCTTGCAGTCGTCGTGAAAGGCGGTTCGGGCGAACCGCCGACAACGGTCGGCAGCGCGTTCTTCGTCACGTAGGCGGGAAGCGGGCGATCGGGCCTTCCGCGCGGATCACCAAGCTCGAATAGCATCGGCAGCACGACGTTCCCTGCCTGCGCGTAGCTGCTGGCAAGCTGGCGATCCGTATTGAGCGCCCTCTCGGCCTCCTGAAGAATGGCGCCGATGCGCGCAAGCGGCGCGCCGCGTTCGATCTGGTTCGGATTCGGCACCGCCTTCTGGTACTCGGCGAGCACCTGGTTGACGTAGGCGAGCCCCGGGTCGAGTTGCGGCTCGGTGAAGAACACGAGGTTACCGAGGACCTTCGCATGACCCCGCGCCAGCAGCGCAGTCAGGCGGGCATGCACATCCCGCGGCCAGGGCCACCGGCCGATGTTTGCGATGCTGGCGTCATCGATCGCGATGACCGCGATGCGGTCACTCGGGACGCGGTCCGTCGCGCGGACACCGAGATCGTAGGCTTTGCGCTCGAGACTCTGGATCAGGTCGGAGCCGGCGGCGAAGAACAGGACGAGCGCGACCGCGAGGCCGAGGAACCAGTCCTTTCTCCAGAATCCACCTTTCTCCACCGAGCCAGTTCCCCGAAGATCTTGTTGTCGTTATCGGTCGTCGCTATCCGGCATGTGCGGCATTCTACGCCCGCGCATTAGTCACTCTTCGTCGCACTGCTGCCGCATCGGGCAGAAATGCCGCTTCCCACCCCCCGGGTTCGTCGACGGCTCGATCTCGTTTTCCCGGCGCCACGGCGAGCCGCTTTCCACCTTGGCGGCGGCCGCGATGACACCCTCATTTCACACTAAGTCCCTGAAGAAACAGGAGCATAATTCCCATTCTTACAGTCGGGTATGAAATTAGTCAAATTTTTGCCGAGAATTCGTCAGGTTGGGTCATTCGACGGTCAACACCGCCGTCCAACCGGAACGAAACTGGAACGGATACGAAACGAAGTTCGGCCCGCGCAGTGAGCGGGCCATGGCGCGTTCCGAGCGCGAATCAGGTCCCGAGCAACGTGCCCGGCGCGAGCGACGCGCTCGCGGCCACCTCGGCACCCGAGAGCTTCTTCCCGTCGCCGAACTTCGCCTTCTGAACTTCGATCTGGCCGCCTTGCGCGGTGACGAAGAAGCTCGTGCCGGACACGTCCGAGACCTCGCCGATCTTGCCCTTCACCGCACCAAACGTGCGCACGATGTGCTTGCGCGCATCGAAGATCTGGAGCTTCGTTCCGTTGAGCGTCGTCCAGGCCCCGGGCGCGGGATTGCAACCCCGGATGAGGTCGTAGGTGAAATCGACATGCGTCGCCCAGTTGATGCGCGCCTCGGCCGCTCGGCACCAGCCCTCGTAGCTTGCCCGACTTTCGTCCTGCACCGTCTCGGTGTGCTTGCCCGCCGCGACCAGGTCGGCGGCCTCGAGCATCGCCGCCACACCCATCGGGAACAGGCGATCGAAATAGACGCTGCCCAGGGTGTCGTCCGGACCGATCGGCGTCTTCTTCTGGAGGATCACCTTGCCCTCGTCCAGCCCGTCGGAAGGACGGAAGATCGTGAGCCCGGTCTCGGTCTCGCCCTTGATGATCGGCCAGTTGATCGAGCTCGGCCCCCGGTACTTGGGCAGGAGCGACGGGTGGTACTGGATAGTGCCGTGCTTCGGAATGTTCACGAATTCCTGGGGAGCGAATTGCAGCACGAAAGCCATGATGCCGAGCTCGGCCTTCAAGCCGCTCATCGCCTCGGCCGCCTCCGGCGCCCGGAGCGACTTGAACTGGAACACCTTGAGCCCCTTTGCCTCGGCCGCTGCGCGCAGCGCATCGGGCCGCGCGCCCTCCTTCTCCGGCGCGCAGAAGACGCCAGCGACTTCGTCTCCGCGCGCGAGGAATGCCTCGAGCACGGCCTTCCCGAAATCCTGTTGTCCGATGATCGCGATGCGCATGTCAGGCCGCCTTTTTCGGGGGAGTCGAAAAAGCCCCCGCTTTCTTCAGACCCGCGATCTTCGGTTCGTCGTAGCCGAGCACGTCCCGCAGCACCTCGTCGGTATGCTCGCCAAGAAGCGGCGAACGCTCGACCTTCGCGGGCGACGCGGACAGCTTGATCGGCATGCCCACGTTGTACCACTTGCCGCGCTGCGGATGGTCGAGCTCCACCCACATGTCGCGGCCGCGGACGTGCTCGTCGTTGGCGAGATCCTCGGTGCTCATGATCGGCCCGCAGGGCACGTCGAGCGGATTCAGGATCGCCATCATCTCGCGCTTGGTGTGCTGCTCGGCGAACTTGTTGATCAGCGTCCACATGAGCTGCTGGTTCTTGCGCCGCTCGCCGATGGTTGCGAAATGCGGGTCCGCCGCGAGGTCCGGCATGCCCAGCTCGGGACCGATGCGCTTCGCGAGCGCCCCCCACACCGCCTCCTGGACGACGACGTAGAGCCAATCGTTGGCGCCATGGGGCTTGCAGTGAATCGCGTTGCCGAGCTGGCCGCCGCCCGAGTCGTTGCCCGCGCGCGGCACTTCGCCCATGCCCTTGTAGGTGGGCACCGAGTACTCCGGCAGATCGCCGCGCGTCAGCCGCTGGTGGTCGCGGAACTTGACGCGGCACAGGTTCATCACGCCGTCCATCATCGCGACCTCGACGTACTGCCCCTGACCGGTGCGCTCGGCCTGGCGCAGCGCCGCGAGCAGTCCGATCGCGAGATGCAGTCCGGTACCCGAGTCGCCGATCTGCGCGCCGGTGACGAACGGCGGGCCGTCGGGGACACCGGTCGTGCTCATCGCCCCGCCCATCGCCTGCGCAACGTTCTCGTAGGCCTTGAAGTCGGCGTAGGGGCCGCTCGAGCCGAAGCCCTTGATCGACCCCATCACGATCTTCGGATTGAGCTCGTGGATCTTCTCCCAGCTGAACCCGAAGCGATCGAGCACCCCGGGGCCGAAGTTCTCCATGATGATGTCGCAGGTCTTCAACAGATCGACGAACACTTGCTTGCCCTCGGCGGTCTTCATGTTGACCGTGATCGAGCGCTTGTTGCAGTTGAGCATCGTGAAGTACAGGCTGTCGGCGTTGGGCACGTCGCGCAGCTGGCCGCGGGTCGCATCGCCGGCCGGGTTCTCGAACTTGATCACGTCCGCGCCCATCCACGCCAGCAGCTGCGAGCACGTCGGGCCCGCCTGCACGTGGGTCATGTCGAGGATGCGAAGTCCCTTGAGTGCTTCCATTCTGATCTCCAATCGCTCGGCGGCAGGAAGGAGTTACCTGCCCTCTTTACTCCACCCTGTCTGACTATTTCTTCTTCGCGCTTTGCGGATTCAAGCTCGTAATGCGCCCGCTTTCGGTGCCGGCGGTCTCATCGATGACGGCATTGACGAGCGTGGGCTTGCGCGAGCGGAGGGCTTCGTCCATTGCCTTGCGCAACTCCGTCTGAGTCGTCGCATACACGCCCACACCACCGAAGGCTTCCATCAGCTTTTCATAGCGTGCGCCCTTGACGAACACGGTGGGGGCCACATCGGGGCCACCGGTCGGATTCACGTCGGTGCCGCGATAGACGCCGTTGTTGTTGAAGATCACCACGCATACCGGCAGGTTGTAGCGGCAGATGGTCTCGCATTCCATACCGGAGAAGCCGAAGGCGCTGTCGCCCTCGATGGCGATGACCGGCTTGCCGGTGGTGACGGCGGCGGCGACGGAAAAGCCCATGCCGATGCCCATGATGCCCCAGGTGCCCACGTCCAGGCGCTTGCGCGGCTGGTACATGTCCACGATGCTGCGCGTGAAGTCCAGCGCGTTGGCGCCTTCGTTGACGAGGCACGCGTCCGGGTTCGCCTTGATCACGTCGCGCACCACGGCCAGCGCGCTCTGGAAGCTCATCGGCGTGGGGTTCTTCGCCAGGGTCTCGGCCATCTTGGCGATGTTCTTGTTCTTGCGCTCGGCGATGGCGGCCAGCCAGTCTGCCGGCGGCTTGGGCCAGCTGGCTCCGATGCCCGCGAGCAGGGCCGACACGCAGGAACCGATGTCGCCGACCACCGGGGCGTCGATGCGCACGTTGCTGTCCGCTTCCTGCGGCGAGATGTCGATCTGGATGAACTTCTGACCGCCCCATTCCTTGGGGCCTTTGCCGCCCCAGGTCTTGCCCTTGCCGTGCGAGAGCAGCCAGTTGAGGCGCGCGCCGATCAACATCACCACATCAGCCTCGGGAAGCACGTAGGAGCGGGCAGCCGCAGCGGACTGCTCGTGCGTGTCGGGCAGCAGCCCCTTGGCCATGGACATGGGCAGGTAGGGGATGCCGGTCTTCTCGACCAGCGCGCGGATATCGGCGTCGGCCTGGGCGTAGGCGGCCCCCTTGCCCAGAAGAATGAGCGGGCGCTTGGCACCTTTGAGCAGGTTCAGCGCACGCTGCACGGCTTCGGGTGCCGGAATCTGGCGCGGCGCCGGATCGACCACCTTGATCAATGAATTCTTCCCGGCGGCCGCATCCATGGTCTGCGCGAAGAGCCTGGCCGGCAGATCCAGGTAGACACCGCCCGGGCGGCCGGAGACGGCGGCGCGGATCGCGCGCGCGATGCCTACGCCGATGTCCTCGGCATGCAGAACGCGGAAGGCGGCCTTGCACAGCGGCTTGGCGATGGCGAGCTGGTCCATCTCTTCGTAATCGCCCTGCTGCAGGTCGACGATCTCACGCTCGCTGGAGCCGCTGATGAGGATCATCGGGAAGCAATTGGTGGTGGCGTTGGCGAGCGCCGTCAAGCCGTTGAGGAAGCCAGGCGCGGACACCGTCAGGCAGATGCCCGGCTTTTGCGTCAGGAAGCCGGCGATGGCGGCGGCGTTGCCGGCGTTCTGCTCGTGGCGGAACGAAATCACGCGCATCCCGGCGGCCTGTGCCATGCGGGCGAAGTCGGTGATCGGTATCCCGGGCAGGCCGAAGATCGTGTCGATGCCGTTGACTTTGAGGGCATCGATGACCAGGTGAAAACCGTCGGTCATTGCTTGTACCTCGCCGGCAACTTGGGGTTGGGTCACGGGTCCACCCATGAGGGCCTCCTGATGGTGGGGGCGAAAAAAACGCTTGGCCAATGAGGGCATTATGGTAGGGACTCGGTCGCCTCGCGAGCCTTGATTGCGGTCAAGGTTTCATTCTTCCAGCGCGGCGCCGCGACCGCGGAGTGGCCCGCCCGCGGCCCCGGTCAGGGTCGTCGAGTACAATATCGAGTTCCCGTCGTACCGGTCCGCGGCATGGCTTCGTTTGCTACCCACCCGCAGCTCAACACGATCCGGCAACAGCTCCGCCAGGACCGCCTGCTCAGGGATATGACCCCGGCGCAGTGGGAGGAGCTCGAGCCGCTGCTCGCGATCGTGGATTACCGTAAGGGCGATCTGCTCGTGCGGCAGGGCGACTCCGAGATGGAGCAGTTCTTCATTCTCGACGGGATGCTCAAGCGGGTCGTGTCCAACGCGGAGGGACGCGAGATGATCCTGCGTTTCGCGGCGGAAACCGAGATGGACACCTCGTACGCAGCATGGTGCCTGGGGACGCCGACCCCCTACAGCATCGTCGCGGTCACCAAAGTCCGCACTGCCATGCTGGGCATGGCGCAGTGGGTCGAGTTCCTTGATCGCCACGCGGACGTCAAGTCGCGCTTCGAGTACGAGATCATGAAGCTCATGTCCGAGGTGATGGCGCACACCATCACGCTGCACCTGCTGGATGCGCCGGGACGGCTGTCCCGGTTCCAGCGCAAGCATCAGGACCTGACCGGACGCATCCCGAGCAAGGAGCTCGCCTCCTATCTGAACCTCACGCCGGAGACGCTTTCGCGCCTGAAGCAGCGCGGCCGGCGGACGGCCTGACGCGCGCGGATTAGTTCGAAAACCGCGGTCCGGTCATCGCCGCGGGCGGCGGATGGTCCGCAGATCCGCGCTGACGGCAGTGACTCCCGAAACGGTTTTGGCGACATTGATCGCCGCGGCACGTTCCTTTTCCGTGTCGACCATGCCGCGCAGCACGACCTTGCCTGCGTCCGCCACCACGGTCACGCGCACGTCCTCGGTGTCCGCATGCGCCAGGAAGGCCGCGCGCACGCGTGCCTCGAGCGCCAGATTGTCGAGCTTGGCGCGCGACTCGGGAGTTTCCGCGAATTCGGGGCGCCGGGTGAGTGCGATGATCTGCTCGACGCACGAGTCGATGGCGACGCGCTCGGTGTTGAGCGTCAGGTCGTAGAGGAGCGGATCGCCCCAGCGCACGTGATAACGCGCCTGCATGGCCGCGGCGTGCGCCTCGTCGCTGCGCTGGATCTCGTCGCGGATGAACTCCTCGTCGTCGGTGTCAAGGCGCTGCAGCAGCGATTGCACGCGCGCCTCGAACGGTGCGCAAACGCGCACGCAGACGATGTGCGGCACCGGGCGCAGAAGCAGCGTGGCGCCCCAGCCCCTGACGAGGACGTCGCCCTTCTGCGCGATCGCCAGCACCTCCTCCGCCGTGAAGACCCCGATCTCGCTCTGGCTCGTGGAGATCCGCTCGAGCATGCTCGCCTTGCCCTCGCGCAGCCGCTGCAGCATGCTCTTCTTGACGTTCATCTTGTCGGCGACGCGATCGACGATCTCGTGGCCGATCGACGCGATGTTGAGCGCCTTCGCGAGGCCGACAGCGACCTCGGAGCCACGCGTGCCGACCTCCATGGTCATCGCGATCACGGGCATCTCAGCCTCCTTTGATGCGCTTGATTAGGCTCGCGAGCACCGGCCAGAAGAGCAGGAACAGCGCGAGCGTCGTGAGCCCGCCGACGAGCGCGTTCGAGAAGAGGATCGCCATGTCTCCCTGCGACATGATCATCGATTGCCGGAATGAGTTCTCGGCGCGGTCCCCCAGCACCAGCGCGAGGACGAGCGGCGCGAGCGGGTAGTTCAGTTTGCGCATCACGTACCCGGCCACCCCGAACACCAGCATCAGGTACACGTCGCTGACCGATGTGTGCACGGTGAAGGCGCCGATCGCGCAGATGACCAGGATCACTGGCGCGATGATCGAGAAGGGGATGCGCAGGATCGCGGCGAACAGTGGCACGCAGGTCAGCACGACGATCAGGCCGGCGATGTTGCCGAGATACATGCTCGCGATGAGGCCCCACACGAAGTCCTTCTGCTCCACGAAGAGCAGCGGGCCCGGCTGCAATCCCCAGATGAGCAGGCCACCCAGCAGCACCGCGGCGGTGGGCGAGCCGGGGACCCCGAGCGTGATCATCGGCAGGAGCGCGCTCGTCCCGGCCGCGTGGGCGGCCGTCTCGGGCGCGACGACGCCTTCCACCATCCCGGTCCCGAACTTGTCGCCGTCCTTCGAGAAACGCTTCGCCACGCCGTAGCTCATGAACGATGCAGGCGTGGCGCCTCCCGGGACGATCCCCATGAAGCAGCCGACCGCGGAGGCGCGGAGCGACGTCAGCCAGTAGCGCGGCAGCTCCTTCCACGTGTCGAGCACGACGCGCGGATTCAGCTTTGCGCGGGTCCCCTTGAAGTGAAGCCCTTCCTCCAGGGTTAGGAGGATCTCGCCGATGCCGAAGAGCCCGATCACCGCGATCAGGAAGTCGAAGCCCTTGAGAAGGTCGGTGAAACCGAACGTGAGCCGTAGCTGCCCGGTGACCGTGTCGAGCCCTACCGCAGCCAACGCAAAGCCGATCATCATGGACACGATCGTCTTGACGGCCTGTCCCTTGCTCATGCCGACGAACGCACAGAACGTGAGCAGGTAAACCGAGAAATACTCGGGGGGTCCGAACTGCAGCGCGAAATTCGCCATCGCCGGGGCGAGGAACGTGATCAACATGACCGCGACGAACGCCCCAATGAAGGACGACGTGAACGCGGCAGTGAGCGCTTCGCCGGCACGCCCCTTCTGCGCGAGAGGGTAGCCGTCGAACGTCGTGGCGACCGACCAGGGCTCGCCCGGAATGTTGAAGAGAATCGAGGTGATCGCGCCCCCGAAGAGCGCACCCCAATAGATGCACGAGAGCAGGATAATGGCCGAAGTGGTGCCTCCCGGCGTCTGCGCCATCGTGAAAGTGAGGGGCAGCAGGATCGCGACGCCGTTCGCTCCGCCGAGTCCGGGCAGCACGCCGATGATGACGCCGAGGAGCACCCCGATGAACATCAAGAGGAGATTGAACGGCGAGATGGCGACGGCAAAACCTTGAAACAGTGATTCGAGCTCAGCCAACGCCGTGTCCCCTCGATCTAGCGCTTCGTCGTCAGTCCAGTCCGAGCAGGGCTTCCAGCGGCCCTTTGGGCAGGGGCACGTTGAACCACACCTCGAACAGCAGGAAGAACGCGACGCTCACGCCGACTGCGAGCGGCACCGTTCTCAGCCACCCGTATTTCCCAAGCCAGAGCATGAAGAAGCCGATGAAGAGCGTCGAGGAGACATAGATGCCTATGATGCCGACGAGCACGACGTAAACGATCGACGGCACCAGCATCTTCATGACCATCTTGAGCTGACCGCGCGAGACGAACGATTCGTGGGATTTCGCTTTCGCCCACAGCGCGCGCACGAAGATCAACGTGGTCGAGAAGCAGATGATCAGCCCGATGTAGAAGGGAAAGTATCCGGCCTGCGGCCCCTCGTCCCCCCAGGACGTGCCAATCCGGTACGAGTCCCAAGCGACGATCGCGCCCAGTGCGAAGAACAGCACAGCAACGGTCAGCTCGACGGCCCGGACCGATGCGGCCGAGCGGTCGCTGGAATGATCTTCCGACATTCGATTCCCCCTTCGCCGGCACGGCAGGCCGGGGGGCGACTTCACCCCCGGCGTTGCCTGCCCGGCTTGCGGATCAGGCGGCGTGCCCGTCCGCTATTATTTTGCGAGGAAGCCCGCCTCTTTCATGAGGTCCTTGTGGACTTGCTCGGCCTTGGCGACCCAGTTTTTGTACTCGTCGCCGGTCAATGCGGTCTGGTTGAACGCACCTTTTTCCATGAACGCCTTCCACTCCGGCGTGTCGCGCACCTTCTTGAGGAGCTGCACGTAGAAGTCGCGTTGCTCGTCGGTGACGCCGCCGGGCATGAAGATGCCACGCAGCATCAGGTACTCCACATCGACGCCCGCTTCTTTGCAGGTGGGAATGTCGCTCCAGGACATGGTCTCGGTGATCTTGTCCTTGTAGATCAGACGCTGCTCGTCAAAGACGCACAGCGGCCGCACCTTTCCACCCCGCCAGTTCGCCACGCCCTCGATCGGATTGTTGACCGAAGAGTCGATGTGCTTGCCGGCAAGCTGGGTGTTGACCGCGCCGCCGCCCTTGAACGGGACGTAGGTGAACTTGGTGCCGGTCTGCTTCTGGAGCGCGACCGTGATGATCTGATCTTCCTGCTTCGAGCCGGTCCCGCCCATCTTCATCTTATTCGGGCCGGCTTTCTTCACCGCCGCGATGTATTCCTGGGCAGTCTTGTACGGGGTGTCGGCGTTGACCCACAGAATGAACTGGTCGAGCGCCAGCATGGAGACCGGCGTGAGGTCCTTCCAGTTGAAGGGGACGCCCGTGGCCAGCGGCGTGGTGAACAGGTTGGAAAGGGTGATGATGATCTTGTGCGGGTCGCCCTTGGCATCCTTCACGTAGAGGAAGCCCTCGGCGCCAGCCCCACCGCTCTTGTTGATCACGACCATCGGCTGGTCCATCAGCTTGTACTTCTTGACGATGCCGTCCACGAGCCGCGCCATCTGATCGGCACCGCCGCCGGATCCGGCGGGAACGATGAACTCGACGGTCTTGGTCGGCTGCCACGCCAGTGCGGGGCCGCCCATGACCGCCAGCGCAAGAGCGCCGATCGAAAGCGCGGATGCGCGCGCGAGATTACCAACTGTCGTTGACATACTGCTCCTCCATTCAGTGATGGCCAAAAACCGCCGGATGACGCGTGCCACCCGGCTGGTGCGAGGTGCGAGTATGCGGCAATCTGCGTTACCGTCACTTTCGCCCAGCATCTGCTATTTTGGGCCGGAACGGTCACTCGCGCCGTTGACCAAAGTCAACAATCCGGATTGACCGACCGGCCATGCCGCCGCCCGAGACGGGGTCAGTCCTTCTGTCTCCGGGGCACGACGCATTGTCGGGTCATTTGACGAAGAGTACCGGGACGCTCGCGAGGTGCAGCACCTTGGTCGCCACGGACCCCAGAAGCAGGCCGCCTACCGATCCGAGCCCTCGCGTTCCCATGATGATCTGATCGCAACCCTTCTCGCGGGCGTACCGGGTGATGATCTCGGCCGGCTCGCCGAGGCCGATGTGGAAGGTGTAGGGGATCTGCGCGGCGTCCAGCCGGGCGCGCGCCGATTTGAGCGCGGCCAGGCCCTCGTCCTGATAATACTGCTGGATCTTGTCCCCCGCGACGGCGGACGCGGCCCGACCGTACGGAATGTGGTGGTGCACCGTCAGCAGATGGATCTCGACGGGTTCCCGATACCACTGCATGGACCTTATCAGGTGGTCGACCCCGCGATCGGAAGACTCCGAGCCGTCGACCGGAACCAGTAGCTTGAGCATCTCGGTCCTCCGTGTCGTAGTTCGCCCCACGCTAGCGGGGTGCTTTGGTGTGCTCGTCCTGCGGGGCCAGGTCCACCAGCTCGTGCGCGGCCGCTTCGGTACGCTCCGCGCGCCTCGCAAGCAAACGCCCCACGGCGATGACGGCGATCGTCCCGACGGCGGGCGCCGCGTAGTGAAGCCAGGCTGCATTGGCACTCACCCAGGCGCCGATCGCCGGATCGGTGACCGCCATTTCGCCCGCCACCCAGCCCAGCAAGCCGGCGCCGACGGTCACGATGATGGGGAAGCGGTCCATCAGCTTCAGGAGCAGCGTTGAGCCAAAGATGACGAGCGGGATCGACAGCGCGAGGCCGATGATCAGCAACGTCAGGCTCCCCTTGGCGGCCGCCGCCACCGCGATCACGTTGTCGAGGCTCATCACCAGGTCCGCGATGAGGATGGTTCGGATCGCCGCAACCATGCTGCTGCTGCTCGCCAGGTGCTCGCCATCGGCGTCTTCCGGCAGCAGCAGCTGGACCGCGATCCAGAGGAGCAGCACGGCACCCACCAGCTTGAGGTATGCGAGCTTCAGGATCTCGACGGCGACGATCGTGAGCAAGATCCGCATCACCACCGCCGCACCGCTGCCCCAGAAGACCGCCCGCTTCTGCTGATGCGCCGGCAGCGAGCGTGCCGCGAGGGCGATCACCACCGCGTTGTCGCCGGACAGCACGATGTTCACGAGGATGATCTGGCCGAGTCCGACCCAGAACTGCTGGTCGGCGAGGAACTCGAGCATGCCCAAGCCAGGACCTATCTCAAGATGTGACCACCCTCGCAAAGGAGGGCATATACAAGGACAAGGGGCGTGTCCCTTGTTCGTTCGGGGATATCCAAGGACAAGGGGGAATCCCCCCTGGTTCGTGCAACGGCTCTTGCATGCAGAAGCGTGGCCGCGATCGTGAGATACCCTTTAGAAGAGGCCGACGACCTTGCCGTCGACGAGATCGATCCGCTCGGCGGCCGGCGCCTTGGGCAGTCCCGGCATGGTCATGATGTCGCCGCAGACCATGACCACGAACTCCGCGCCTGCCGCAAGCCGCACCTCGCGGATGTTCACCGAATGGTTTTCCGGCGCGCCGCGGAGCTGGGGGTCGGTTGCGAAGGACGCCTGCGTCTTTGCCACACACACCGGATAGTGCCCGTAGCCGTCGTCCTGCAGCTTCTTGATCTGCGCCCGCACCTTGGTGTCCGCGGTGACCTCGGAGGCCCGGTAGATCTTCTTGGCGATCTTGGTCACCTTGTCCCAGAGCGAGTCCCGATCCTCGTAGACGAACTGCAGGCTCGATTTCTGCGCGCATAGATCGACCACCGTGCGAGCGAGCTCCACCGCCCCCTTGCTGCCGTCGGCCCAGTGCGACGCGAGCACGACCGGCACGCCGAGCTTTGCCATGCGCGACTCCAGAAGCTTGAGCTCCGCGGGCGTGTCGGTCGTGAACTTGTTGACCGAGACGACGCACGGAATGCCGTAGTTCTTCTGCACGTTCTCGACGTGACGCTCCAGGTTCACGATGCCCTTGCCGAGCGCGTCCACGTTCTCCGTCGTGAGCGTCTTGACGTCCATGCCCCCGTGGTACTTCAGCGCGCGCACGGTCGCCACGATCACCGTGGCGTTCGGTCGCAGCCCGGTCTTGCGGCACTTGATATCGACGAACTTCTCCGCGCCCAGGTCGGCGCCGAAGCCGGCCTCGGTCACGACGTAATCGGCGAGCTTCAGCGCGCTCTGGGTGGCGATCACCGAATTGCACCCGTGCGCGATGTTGGCGAACGGTCCGCCGTGGATGAACGCCGGGTTGTTCTCCAGAGTCTGGACCAGGTTGGGCTGGAGCGCATCCTTCAGGAGCACGGTCATCGCCCCGTCGGCCTTCAGATCACGCGCGGTGACGGGTTTCAGGTCGCGCGTGTAGCCCACGACGATGTTGCCCAGGCGCTTCTTGAGATCCTCGTGCGAAGTGGCAAGACAAAAGATCGCCATCACCTCCGATGCCACCACGATGTCGAAGCCGTCCTCGCGCACGTAGCCGTTCGCCGTGCCGCCCAGGCCCACGACGATGTCGCGCAACGCCCGGTCGTTCATGTCCAGTACCCGCCGCCACTGGATCCGGCGCGGATCGATGCCGAGCGCGTTGCCGTGATTGATGTGGTTGTCCATCATCGCGGCGAGCAGGTTGTTGGCGAGCTGGATCGCGCCGAAGTCGCCGGTGAAGTGCAGATTGATGTCCTCCATCGGCACCACCTGAGCGTGGCCGCCGCCGGCCGCGCCGCCCTTGACGCCGAACACCGGGCCGAGCGAGGGCTCGCGCAAGCAGATGATCGTCCTCTTGCCGATGTGATTGAGCGCGTCACCGAGGCCGACGGTCGTCGTCGTCTTGCCCTCGCCAGCCGGCGTAGGAGTCATTGCCGTGACGAGAATCAGCTTTGCGTCCGATCGGCTCTTGAGGGAATCGAGATACTTCAGCGACACTTTCGCCTTGTAATGGCCGTAGGGCTCGAGGTGCTCCTCGGCGATGCCGAGCTTGTCCTTTGCGACCTCTGCGATGCGCTGGAGCTTCGCCGCCTGGGCAATCTCGATGTCCGAAGCCATGTTGAGTCTCCTCGATTCTCTCGGGCCGCACGGAAAACGGCGGATTTGGCGTGACTATAGGTTGCCAGCTCGCATGGCGACATTGACGCCAGTCAAGAGCGCGCGGTTGACCTCGGTGGATGGCTTTTCCCCTCCTCTCTGAGGAGGGGTGCCGCCAGAGGCGGCGGGGTGGTGCAATGCGCTTCTTATCCAACCACCCCGGCTGCTCCGCAGCCTCCCTCCTTGAAAAGGAGGGAAAACGAAAACCATCACCCGCGCTTCAGTCGTGAAATTGAGGCAGCGCTTCACGCCCTGCGAAACGGGCTTGCGAGCCAAGCGCTTCTTCGATGCGCAACGCCTCGTTCCAGCGATCGAGCAAGGGGGCGACGCCCCCTTGCCTATCCCCCGAGTCAGGGCGTTGCGCGAGGAGTTCCAAATTGTGGCAACGCTTCTCGTCCCGCATAGCGCGCTTGGCTGCCCAGCCTCTCCTCGATGCGCAACGCCTCGTTCCAGCGATCGAGCAAGGGGGCGACGCCCCCTTGCATATCCCCCGAGTCAGGGCGTTGCGCGAGGAGTTCCAAATTGTGGCAACGCTTCTCGTCCCGCATAGCGCGCTTGGCTGCCCAGCCTCTCCTCGATGCGCAACGCCTCGTTCCATTTCGCCATTCTCTCCGACCGCGCGAACGACCCGACCTTCAGCTGGCCCGCGTCCCATCCGACCGCGAGATGGGCGATGCTCGCGTCCTCCGTTTCACCGGAGCGCGCCGAGACGATCGTGCCCCAACCCGCGCGCCTGCCGGCTTCCAGCGCCGCGCGGGCCTCGGTGAGCGTGCCGGCCTGATTGGGCTTGATCAGCACGGCATTGCACGCGCCCCGCCGGAGCGCCTCCCCCACACGTGCCGCACTCGTCACGAGAAAATCGTCGCCGATCACCTGCACGCGGTGGCCGACCGCCTGCGTGAGCCGGGTCATCGCATCGGGATCGTCTTCCGCGACCGGGTCTTCGATCGAAGCGATCGGAAAGCGGTCGAGCCAGCCGATCACCAGTTCGATCATGGCATCCCTGTCCAGCCCGCGGCCGTCGAGCGCGAGCCGATAGCGCCCGTTCCCGCCGAATTCCGAGGCCGCAATGTCCAGCGAGATGGCCACCTCGTCGCCCGGCACGAAACCGGCGCGCTCGATCGCCCGCACGAGCGCCTCCAGCGCCGCCTCGTTCGACTCGAACTGCGGCCAGTATCCGCCCTCATCGGCCACGCCTGCGAGCTTGCCCGATTCCTTAATCAGTTCCCCTGCGGCGCGATAGACCTCGGCGGTCATCTCGAGCGCTTCCGCGAAGCTTCGCGCCGAGAGCGCCATGATCATCAGATCCTGGATATCCATGCGCCGGCCGGCATGAGCGCCACCCCCGAAGATCTGGATCTCGGGCAGAGGCAGTCGGACCGGGGCATCGCCCGCGAGATAGCGCCACAGCGGCACGTGCTCGGCGGCGGCCGCCGCGTCCGCGCACGCAAGCGATGTCGCAACGATCGCATTCCCGCCGAGCTTCGACTTGTTGGTCGTGCCGTCCGCGTCGAGCAGTGTCCGGTCGATGCTTTCCTGGCGTCGCGCATCGAGGCCCACGAGCGCGTGCGCGATCGGGCCGTTGACGTTCGCGAGCGCGCGCTGAACGTCCATGCCGCCGAAGCGCTGTCCGCCGTCGCGCAGGTCCACCGCCTCACGCGATCCGCGCGAGGCGCCAGCCGGCGCGGCCGCATGCCCGACCGCGCCGCCCGCCGTGTGCACCTCGACCTCTACGGTCGGCCGGCCGCGCGAGTCCCAGATGCGGCGCCCGTGCACCCGTGTGATGGTCGCGTCGGTCATCATGCGAGCTGGCTCCGCCACCTCTCGGCGATCTCGGCGAGCTGCACGGGCGCGCGCGCGAGCATCGGCTTTGCGGCACGTCGCACGCGCTCGCGAGCGGGCTCGTCGATCAAGTACTCGACGGGCGACTTGCCGTCCACCCGCGCAAGAAAGAGCCCTGGCAGCAGCGCCGCGGTGCGCGCTTCCATGACGTCGCGCGGCTCCCAGGAGACTCCCGCCAGATACGCCTCGCCGAGTGCGCCGAAGCACTCGAGATATCGGCTGCGCCACTGCGGCCGCCAGAGGCATTTCAGCAGAAGATGGTTGAGGCAGAACGCCAGATCGAACGCCGGGTCGCCGTACACGGCGCACTCCGCATCGAGGAAGACCGGCCCGCCCGACCCCGCGAGTATGTTCTTGGGACTCACGTCACCGTGGACGAGCACGAGCTTCGTCGTCCGCGTTGTCTCGACGAGGCCGAGCAGCACGTCGCGCACATCCGCGTGCTTCTCGGCCGTTGCGACGAGATAGGCCTCGAGCCGGATCGGGTAGAAGACATGGTCGTTCGCGAATCGCGCGGCAATCTCGTCGCGGCGTGCCGTGGCGGCGTGAATGCGCGCAACGCGCCGGCCCACCTCGGCAGCAAACCCGGCATCGATCGCCCCGTCGCGCAACCGCTCCTTCCACACCGGGTGACTCGCGGGCGCGAGATACTCCATCGCGAAGAGCCCGGCAGCGCGGTCCTCCGCCAGCAAGCGCGGAACCGCGCCGGGCACGATCTCCGCAACCACGCGCATCCACTCGGCTTCGCTATGGTTGCGTTCCACCGGTGCGCGCCATTCGGCGGCAACCTTCAGCCTGGGCAGCGCACGCTTGACGCAGTACGTGCGGCCTGCCGATTCGACGCGGACGATGTCCGACGAGACACCGCCGGCGAGCGCCTCGACGCGCGGCACCTCTCCAGGTTGCGTCAGGCCGAGCCGAACCAGCGACACCGCGAGCAGAGACGCACCCGCCCCCGAGGTGGCCCTTGCGGCGTCACGCGGCAGCGCGATCCTCCTTCTGCTGCAGCGAGAAAATCGAGGTGTATCCACCCGACCAGTCGGGCGGCATGAGACAAGGGCGAGGATCGTGATGCGCCCACTCCGCGCGCTTGCCGCGAATGATCGCCTGGTCCTTCGACGAGCGGATCGGGTTCACCGTGTAGGGAAACGCGTCGGCCGAGGTGAGCGCGTACAGCAGGAGCGGTCGCCCGAGATCTGAGAGATTCCGCGCCGAATAATGCAGCATGCGGCAATTATGGATCGTCAACGAGCCGGCCGGACCGGGCAGCGCGACCGCCTTCGAAGTGTCGAGCCCGGCTGCCTCCTCGTCGCGCAGGCAGCCAATCCACTTGCCGTCGTGGTCGTACTGCGTCGGCATCGGCTCGATCAGATGGCTTTTCGGCAGGACCTGAAGGGGTCCCTGGTCCATTCCGCAGTCGTACATATAAGTTCCGACCGTGAGCGGCGAGTAGTTGGTATGCGGCCAGAAAGAGATGTCGTAGTGCCATTTCACCTCTTCGCCGCCCCGCGCCCACTTGAAGTTCAGCTTCGAATGGTGGAACTTGACGTCCGGCCCCACGAGATCGGCCACGATGTCGCCGACGAGCGACTGCGACACGTAGTCCCAGAAGGCGGGATGCTGGTCGACCGGCGCCGAGACACGGCGCAGACGCGGCGCATCCGGCCGATGGCCGGGCTCTAGATCCCAGATCGCGTCGGACTTCGTCACCTTCCGGCTGCGCTCGATCAGCTCGTCGGTCGCTGCACGCAGGCGCTGGATCCATTCGTCCGGAAGGATCCTCTCGAGCAGCAGGTAACCTTCGCTGAAGTAGAACTCCCGCTGCGCCTGGGTGAGCACGCGCGGCGGACAGGCAAGCACTTGCTCGGGCGTCATGTCATGTCTCCTTGCGTTGCGCCAGCACCGCCTCGGCGATCGCTGAACGGATTCCCGCGTCGATTTCTTGATCCGGCGCGCCATCCGCCGCGGTAGCGTAGCGCGCTCCGTCCCGCGAAGCTACCGTTGCGTTCAACCCGCCTTCCCGGAGCGCGCCATGGGCTGCGGTGCGGGCTCCCCGCTCTGCATGAAAAGATCCATCGTGATCTCGCTACCCGGATCGATCACGACGAACTCGTCATTCACCACGCTCTCCCCCGCCCCCCCGAGCTGTCCCGGCATCCGGAGCAGGCCCTCGATCAACGCGGCCGAGCCCAGGGTTTCCTCGCAGACCACGCCGCCGAACCGCTGGTCCATGAACTCGGCGACCGCCTGTGCCCGCGCCCGGTAGGCGTCGAGCTCCTCCTGGGAGAAGCCCACGAGACAGATCTTGCGGTAGTGCTTGTACTTCATCTCGAAAAGATACTCCGCCGTCTCCTCGTCGAACTGCTCGACATAGTCGTGATAGTCGGCGAGTGGCTCGTCGCGGGCGTCGATCCAGCCCTTGGTGAGGTAATAAGTGTTGGGGCTCGCGAAAAAGCGCTTCACGTATCGCTGGTGCGACCCGAGGAAGATCGCCACGCAATCGTGCGTGCGCGGGATGACCAGCGTGTGCGGCCCCGATTTGACGCCGACCAGACCGTTGCCACAAAGTCCATAGCCGACGATCACGGTGCTCGGTTCCGCGATCGCGTCGATTTTCGCCTGCAGCGCCTCAGCGAGCTTCTTCGGCGAGTTATGGAGAAAGATGTCCATCCAGACGGCGGGCACGTCGTCCGGGAGGCGCTTGCCGAGCAGGTCCTCCAGCACGCTGCAGGAAATCACCACGGTCGGACGAGGTGTCGGCCCGGAGTCCATTCCGTCGCTCCTAGGCCAAGGCGGCGAGCGTCGCCTGTCCGCCGCCGAAGAGCGGCGCCCGGCCGTCCAGCACGCCCGATTCGGCAACGATCGACGGCACGAGCGACTCTTGCCTTGCCGCCATGATGTGCACGCCGGCAACGCCCGGGATCTCCCGGATCTGCTGGATCAGATCGATGCAGAAACGCCGTCCTTCCTCGCGCGAATCCGCCGCGCGCTCGAGCCGCGCGATGATCCCGTCCGGGATGTGAACGCCCGGCACCTTCGTGCGCAGCCAATGCGCGGTCTTCGCGGATCCGACCGGACCGACGCCGACCAGGATGCGAACTTGCTCGTGCAGCCCGGCGTCGCGAATCCTCGCCATGTACTGCTGCAGGCGTTCGATGTCGAAGCAGTACTGCGTCTGTACAAACTGCGCACCGGCCGCGATCTTCTTCTGCAGCCGCATCACCCGGGCGTCCAGCGGCGGCGCGAACGGGTTGTCGGCGCCGCCGAGGAAAAGCTGCGGCGCGGCGACGAGCTTGCGTCCCGAAAGATAGCGCCCCTCGTCGCGCATCGTGCGCGCGGTGGCGAGCAGCGACACCGCGTCGAGATCACCCACGTGCTTCGCTCCCGGGTGGTCACCGGTCGCGACGTTGTCACCGGTCAGACAGACCACGTTGCGCACGCCGAGCGCGGCCGCGCCGAGAATGTCGCCCTGGATGGCGATGCGGTTCCGGTCGCGGCAGGAGATTTGCATCACCGGCTCGCAGCCGGCCTGCAGCAGCAGCACCGACACGCCGAGGCTCGACATGTGGCAGTTCGCGCCGGACGCGTCGGTCACATTGAGCGCGTCGACACTGCCCGCGAATGGCGCGAGCCGCGCCCGAACGTCCGCCGGGTCGGCGGAGTCGGGTGGCGAGAACTCCGCCGTGACGACGAACGCGTCGCTCGCGAGGAGCCGTTCCAGGTTGCTTGCCGCCGGGCGCACCGTGGCCGGCGTCGAATCTACCCTGGCGTCCTCGTCGGTCATCAGCCGCATCCAGCTCGAGCTTCCGGCAAGGTTGTACTCCACCGGCGGATTCGGAGTAGCGGACAGCTGGTGTCCGGACATCAGCTGGCTGCCGCGCCAACCCTCGACCCACACGCAGCGCATGTCCGGATGCACCTCGCACGTGCCGTCGGCGCGCACGCCGCCACACGGCCCGTTGCGCACCTGCTTCGGGCAGTTCATCGGGCACGACATGCCGGTGTCCGACAGCGAGCAGCGACCGCACATCTTGCAGTCGAAAAGAAAGCCCTTGATCGCACGCTCGGCGCCCGCCATCGGCCGCTCGAGCCGCTCGAGGCCGATCGCCCGCGCCACGGGCAGCATGGCGCGCAGGATCCGCGCGAGCGCCCGATAGATGCGCTCGAGGAATCCAGCGTGCCGAACCGCCCATTTTCGCATCACGAGCATCGCATAGGTTCCTGTCTAAGCCATCTCGAACGCCGCCGGCGAAGGAGCGAGCGCGGTGTGCGTCACGAAGAGGTCCTGGAAGTCCGCTCGCGTCGTCAGCTCGAGCACCCGTATCTTGCGGGCAAGCGATGCGGCGCGCCGGCGGTGGTTGCGGTTGAAGAGCGCCATCCGCGCACCGTCGCCTGCGGCATTGCCGATCGAGCGGATGCGCTCGACCGGCACCGGCGGAACCAAGCCGATTTTCACGATGTCATCCGGCTCCAGATGATTGCCGAACGTGCCCGCAAGATAGATCCGGTCGATCTCGGTGACGCCTCGTTCCGCGAGCAGAATCTCGATGCCCGCTCGCAGGGCCGACTTGCCGAGCTGAACGCTCCGCACGTCCTGCTGCGTGAGGACGATGTCACGCCCGGTCCTCGCGTACGGCGCGGTGACGAGCACGAGCTCCTCGGCGCGTCCGTGCTCCTTGCCGCGCAGCTGCGGATGCAGGTCCGGCCCCGCAAGCGCGCCGTCCTCGCCGATCAAGCCGCTCGCCACCAGCGCGGCGACGCTCGAGATCACGCCCGAGCCGCACATGCCGACCGGTCGCGGGTCACCCTTGCCGCTGTCTTCGCGGATTGCCGCCCAGCGGATGCGCCCACCCGGCTCCACCCAGACTCGTTCGATCGCCCCCGCGGCAGCACGCACACCACAGCGAATGTGCGCCCCCTCGTAGACCGGACCGGTCGCACACGAGGTCGCGGTGAGCTCGCCATTGTGCGCGAGGACGACCTCGCCGTTTGTGCCGACGTCCACGAGCAGATGCGTCCCACGGTAGAACTCCGGACCGCGCGTCAACACGGCGGCGAGCGTGTCGCCGCCGATGTAGCCGGCAATCGATGGAAGCACGAACACCCGCGCGCGCGGCAGCACGCGCAGCCCGATCTGCTCCGCATCAAGCTCCACGCCCGCTGCCCACACCGGAACATAGGGCCCGCGTCCGAGCGGCTCGGGATTCACGCCGAGCAGGATATGCTGCATCGACGGATTGCCGACCGCCACCGCATCCACGATATCGAGCGCCGAGATTCCGGCTTCGAGCACGATCTCCTCGATCAGCCGGTTGAGCTCCGCCACGAGCAGGCCGCGCATCTCCGCGAGCGCCTCGGAATCCTTCTGGATGTGCGTCATGCGCGAAATGACGTCCTCGCCGTAGATCGCCTGCGGATTGCCGGCGGCGCGCATGCCGATGATCTCGCCCCGCGCGAGGTCGCACAGAAACGCGGCAATCGAGGTGGTGCCGATGTCGATCGCGACGCCGTAGAGCGCGTCCGCACGCCCCGGCACAATATCGAGCACACGGCGCTCCCGGTACAGCGTCGCGGTCACCTCGCGAACACCGTCGAAACCCGGACGCGCGGAGTACTCGGCAACCGCCTGCACCGGCAACTCGACGGATTTGCGGCGGGCGGCGCGCGCGATTGCCGCCTGCAATCGGTCGGCGAGCGGAAGCAGCGGCTCGGAATACGGGCCCGGCACCTCCGCGTGCACCCGGGCGACGATCGGGCGCGGCGCGACATGCGTGACGGTATACGGCTTGCGCGGCGCGCTGCGCACCGCCTGGCTTTCCGGCGGTACCGACAGCGCCACATCGGCGCGGATGTCGCATAGGCACGCCAGACGGTAGCCTGGGTGCTCGTCGCCGATCGGGAGGAGCGCCTGTTCCCCGGCCGAAAGCGGCGTCAGGGCATCCGCGCCCGTCGCGGTCGCGTCGATCTCCACGAGGCAACTGCCGCACTTGCCGCGGCCGCCACACACCGACTTGATTCCGACGCCGGCCTTCCACGCCGCCGTGAGCAGCCGCTCTCCCGGCCGGACGTCGACCGTGCGCGAGTCGGGATGAAAGGTCACGCGCGGCATGGCAGTCACGTCTTCCTCAAAAGCGGCCCTCAGGCGGCGACGCGTCCCGCCTGGAACGCCTCGATCAGACCCATGCAGAATTCGTCTCGTCCGAACACCGCGCGCGCCGCGTGGATGGCCGACAGGAGCTGCGCATCGGTCGGATCGACGATCGCGGCGTCCATGCCGCGGCTCATCGCCGCGACCAGGAACGTGCGGTTGATGAGCTTGCGCGCCGGCAGTCCGTGCGACACGTTGGTCAGGCCGCAAATCGTGTGCACGCCCGGGAAGCGCTGCATGATCGCGCCGATCGCCTCGATCGTCGCCTGCGCAGACTGCGAATCGGTGCCGAGCGGGAACACCAGCGGATCAACGTAGATGTCGTCGAGCGCGAAGCCGGCACGCGTGAGGCGCTCGACGAGCTCCGTTGCTAGCGCGACCTTCTCGCCCGCGCTCGCCGCCGGAACACCCTCGCCCTGGCACAATGCGATGAGCTTTGCCCGGTGCTCGAGCGCGAGCGCGAGCACGCGGTCAAATCGGTCGGGCTCCAGATTGATGGAGTTGATCAGCGGCGGCCGGATCTTCACCAGGGGAAGCGCCGCAGCAAGGGCCGCCGGATCGGGGGAGTCGAGGCACAGTGGTTTGTCGGTTACCGCCTGCACCGTCTCCACGAGCCAGGCGAGCAGCTCGGGCTCGCGCCCAGGGAACGTCCCGCCGTTCACGTCGATGTAGTCCGCGCCCGCCGCATCCTGGGCGCGCGCCTCCTGCTGGATGGCGCCGGCGTCCTGCGCCTCGAGCGCCGCGCGGATCGCCTTGCGCGACGCATTGATGCGCTCGGCGACGATCAGCATTGCGACCCCGCCCAACTCACGCGTACTTTCCGTACTTCTTGATCGCGCGCGACATGGCCCAGACGTTCTCGACCTTGCAGTAGTCGGTGATGCTGTTGGCGCTCGAGATCATATAGCCCCCGCCCTTGCCCACCTTCTCGATGCGGTCCTTCACCTCCGCCTCGACCTCGGCCTCGGTGCCGCGGGGAAGGGTGTAGTCGAGATCGATGTTGCCGACGATGCAAACGCGATCGCCGTACTTCGCCTTCAGCTGGTTGATGTCCATCGCCGAGGGCTGAACGGGATGGACCGCGTTCATGCCGAGCTGCAGCAGCCCGTCCAAAATCGGGAAGAGGTTGCCGTCGCTGTGGAAGATCCACGGCTTCTTGATCTCGTTGGCGACCAGCAGCTGGTAGGGCTTGAAGAACTCCTCCCACATCTCCATGTTGATCCAGGGTGCCTTCGTGTCCGCGTGATCGTCGTTCGCCCAGATGAAGTCGAAATCCAGCTTGTTCAGGTGCTGCACCACGCGCGCCGACCATTCCGAGAACCGGCGATGGATCTCCTTCACGAGATCGGGATCGTCGTACATCATGATCGAGAAGACATCGAGTCCCATGCTCTCGAAGGTGCTCGCGCTGCCGAGCCGGATGCGCGCGAACACGGCGAAATCCTCGCGATACTTCTCGAGCCACTCGGCGACCTTCTCGTAGCGGCCCTGATTGTCAGGATCGGGCAGAAATTTGTCGAAGAGCGCGAGCGAGTCGCGGTCCGTGAGCAGCCCCCGCTTGACGTAGGTCCGGCCGGTCTTCGCGTCGGTGCCCATGTCGGCGATCCACGGCGGCACGAAGTCGAACGTGATGCGCTGCGGGCGGTACCACGCCTCCTTGCCGGTGGTGCCGGTGGTCTGGATCGACTGGCCGTCGCTCGCCTGCTGCCCGCTCGGAAAGTGGTAGCCGAATCCGTCCATGCCGAGCGCGCGGCAGAGCTCGCCCGGCGTGAAGTCGGTGCGCCCGCCCATTATCCGGGTCTGGATGTCCTCCTCGATGTCGTTCTCGATCCAGGGGACCTGATCGGGCCGCTCGCGCCGGAGCGCCGCCAGTACGCGTTCTCTCGGTGTCATCGCGTCTCTCCTCGGCTGTTCCGGGGGTGCTCAGTGCAGTAGCTGATTGCAGGTCTGGACGCACGCGTAGGCGTCCTCGCCGTAGAAGTCGGCGCCGATCTCGTCTGCGAACTTCTGCGTGAGCGGCGCGCCGCCCACGCCCACCCTCACCTTGGTGCGAACGCCGGCCGCATTCAGCGCTTCCATCGTGCGTCGCATGCTTTCCATCGTGAGTGTGATGAGCGCGCTCATCAGGACGAAATTCGGCGCCTCTTTTTGCACCGCCTCGACGAACTTGTCCGGCGCGACGTCCACGCCGAGATCCACCACGTCGTAGCCGGCACCCTCCAGCATCATCTTCACGATGTTCTTGCCGATATCGTGGAAATCGCCTGCCACGGTGCCGACCACCGCCTTGCCGCGCTTCTCCGCCGCCTCGCCGATCAGGTGCGGCTTGAGCACCGGGATGACCTCGGTCATCGCACGCGCCGCGATCATCATCTGGGGCAGGAAGAATTCGCCGCTCGAATACCGCCGGCCAACCTCGGACATGGCGGCGATCAAGGCATCCTTCATGATCATCCCGGGGTCGACGCCAGCCGCAAGCGCGCTACGCGTCTCCTCGATGGCCTCCTTGCGTTTGCCGCGGATTACCCAGTCCTTGATCGCTTCAATCGCTTCCGACATGGCACCCCCCAGTCAGGCTCAGTCCACCGCGCCCCACGTGGCGCTTGGCCGCGTGCAACTGGTATGTAACTGATATATTACGCGCCGATCCGGCGGGGTCAACCGCTTTCTGGCCCGGGTTTGATCGGCGTCAAGGCTGAGAAGCGTGCAGTGACGAGATCGGGACACCGCATCGCACAATCGACGCTCTCGACTGCCGCCTGCGCGGCGGCCCGCGCCGATGGCTCAGGCCGAGGCGGCCATCGGTGCCTCGCCCAAGCGCGCCCCGTCCGCATTCAGACGACTGCGCACGTCGACACCTTTCAGGGCGCGCGGCTCGCAGCGCGCCTCGACGCACATCGCCGCGGCATGCCCGATCGCGTGCCCGTAGGAGAAGCACTGCGCCGTGACGCGCGCCGACGCCACCGCCTCGTGTTGCGCCGACAGGCAGCGTCCGGCGAAGAGCAGGCCCGCGCCGCGCTCCGGCACGAAGCATCCGAAGGGCACCTCGTAGCAGTCATTCAGCAGCCATTCCACGCGCGGCTTGGCGCCGGTGTGCAGTTCGATCGGCCACGGCGAGCGGGCGATCCCGTCGGCGAATTTCGTTCCCGCCACCACGTCGGCGTTGCCGAGCAGCGCCACGCCCCGGCCCTGCCGCGTCTGCCGCACGCCGACCTGCACCCCGGTGTCGTTCACCCAGCTCGACTCGCAGCCGGCAATGTGGTCACGGAAGAAGCGGGCATACTCGCGCACCTGGCGGCGTCCCTCGGTCTCCGCGTCGGTAAAGTCGGCGGCGAGGAGCGTGTTCAGCTCCCTGCCGTCGGGTCCGATGATCCGCGTGCAGTTGCACAGCAGCTCGCCGGGACGCGTCGTCGTGAAAAGCCAGATCTTCGCGCGTGGCAGGAAGTAACCGTTGCCGTTGTACCGTCGCAGGAGGTCCGACACCTGCTCCGGCATGATCGTGTCGGTGCCATAGGTGGACAGGATGCGCGCCGTGTCCACGCCGCCAAGTCGGAAGATCATGGTGGGGTTCTGCACCTTGCCGTCGTCACCGACGAAGGTCGGGAATCCGGCCATGGCCAGCAGATCGGCGTCGCCGCTCGCGTCGATCGTGACTGCGGCGCGGATCGCAAGTTTGCCCTGCTTCGTATAGGCGAGCAGCCCGCCGACCCGGTCGCCGTCGAGCAGCACGTCGGTCACGGTGCTATGGAAGAACACCTGCACACCCGCTTCGCGCAGGAGATGGTCGGCCGCCTCGCGCCATACCAGCGGATCGTGCACCCGCGTGTAGGTCTTGCCATAACGCACCGGCGGCGTGATGCCGCGACGGCTTTCGAGCAGACGGACGAACTCGTCGGCGAAACCGAAGACGACTTGCTCCGGGCGGGCGTCCGCGCGGTCGCTGGCCTCATAGAGTCCGCACACCGTGCCGGAGAGTCCGGCCACGGCACCGCCGCCGCAGAATCCGTAGCGCTCGACCACGGCAACGCGCAGGCCCTGGCGCGCGGCCGTCACTGCCGCCGCGACCCCTGCGGCACCGCCGCCGGCGATGGCGACGTCTACTTGGATCGAGAGTCCGGAGCGTCGATCGACTGACATCATGTCTGCCTCCATGCGTGCCACATCCCGCGGCTCAGTTGAAGCCCAGGAGCTTCGTCGGCAGCCACAGGACCGTTTGCGGGAACAACATGATGACCGTCAGGGTGATCAGCTGCAGGACGATGAAGGGAACGACGCCCTTGTACATGTCCATCAGCGTGATCGACGGCGGCGCGATGCCCCGCAGATAGAATATCGCGGGTGCGAGCGGCGGCGTCAGGTAGCTCGTCTGGATGATGATCAGGAACAGGATGCAGAACCAGACCGGGTTGAACCCCGCGCCCTTCACCAGCGGCATGAAGATCGGGATGAAAATCAGTAGGATCGAGATCCAGTCGAGCACGAAGCCCGCCAGGAAGGCAAGTCCGAGCAGCAGGAACAGGAGCCCCCAGGCGTGTAGGTCGAGATACGTGACGAAATTATTGGTGAGCGTGATGCCGCCGCCGGCGAAGAAGACTCCGGTGAAGATCGTTCCGCCGAGCAAGATGCCCATGATCATCGAGGTGATGCGCAGCGTCTTCAACACCGAGTCCGCCAGCATCGCCAGGCTGAACTTCCGGTAGAACAAGGTGAGCAGGATCGCACCCAGTGCGCCGAGCGCCGCCGCTTCGGTGGGCGCCGCCCAACCGAACATGATCGACCCGAGTACCGCAAAGATCATGCAGAGGGGGGGTACCAATGCGTGCAGCGTGATCTGGAGCCGCCGGACGAGCGACGGTTCGTCGGCGCTCGGTGGAATCCGCCGCCCGAACGAAGGCCGGATCACGCAGACCAGGAATATATAGAGCACGTACAACCCCGCCATGATCAATCCCGGGAAGATCATGCCGACCAGCAGATCACCCACCGAGACGTCGGCGACCGGTCCCAGCACGACCACTACGACCGACGGCGGGATGATTGTGCCGAGTGACCCCCCGGCGCAGATCGTGCCGCAGATGAGCGGTTTGCTATACGCGTACTTGAGCATCACGGGAATCGCCAGCAGCCCGACCACGGTTTCGGTCGCGCCGATCACGCCGGTGGACGCAGCGAAGATGACGCACATAATCACCGTGCCGAGCGCCAGGCCGCCGGGCAGGCGCCGGGTCCAGAGATGCACTGCCTCGAAGAGCGCCTCGGCGATCCCGGAGCGTTCGAGCATCGTGCCCATGAAGACGAAGAGCGGCACCGCCGCGAGCACGAAATTGGACGCGATGTCCTCGATCTTTTCCATGAACTGGAAGATCACCGCGCCCTGGAAGACGAGGTAGCCGAAGATCAGCGCGGTGCCGCTCAGGGCGAATGCGACCTGCACGCCCAGGAAGATGAGCACGAACATCGTGAGCAGCATGAAGAGCGGCAAGTACTCGCTCATCTCTTCCCATCCGCGGGTGCCCGCTCCGCGAGGATCAGGTAGCACCGAATGAGCTGCGCCAGCGCCTGCAGCGCGAGCAGCGCGAAGGCGGTGCAGAGCACGGCGCGGAATGGCCAGATCACCGGGTTGAACGCCGACATGCCGGAGCGCTCGTGGCTCGCATAGGCGAGCAGCACTTTCTGCCAGAGACCCGCCGTCAGCCACACCGAGAACGGCAGCACCAGCGCCAGGTACGTGAACGCGTCGATCAGGACCTGTTTCTTGCGCGACATGCGTGCGTAGAAGATATCGACGCGCACGTGCGCGCCTTCGCGCAGCGTGTAGGCCAAACCGATCAGAAAATGGGTGCCCATGAACATGTACCCGACCTCGAAAGCCCACAAGGTGGGCGCGTCGAGCACGTAACGCGAGAACACCTCGTAGCAGGACGCGCCGATGAGCGGGATCACCAGCCACGCGACGAAAGCGCCGGTGGTTCCGGTGATTAGGTCGAGGAACTTGACCAGTGCGCGCATCAGCGCCCCGGCTCGCGGGCAACGAGCTCTGGATCGGAATCCGAGCAACAAAAAGCCGGAATCGGCGGGACGCTACTCCCCTCCCGCCCGGATTCCGGCACCCGGAGCGTCAGCTCAGGCCTTGATGTTCAGCTCCTTGAGGACCTTTGCGATCGGCTGCGTCTTCACGTTGCGGTAGCTCGACGCATCGGTCCAGAGCTCCTCGAACTCGACCTGGCTCTTGAACGCTTTCTCGAACCAGGGGTTGCCGACCCGCGTTTTGGCGGCCCACTTGAATGCGACCCGCCGCGCCGCATACTGGATTTCTGGCGAGAGTTCGATGATCTCGTTGCCCGCCTTCCGGTAGAACTCGAGCGCCTTGGCGTCCTCTTCGCCGATCCGCGTCCAGGTCTCGAAAGTGGTGAGCTTCGCCGTCATCTCGATCAGCCGGCGGTCGGCGGGCGAGAGCTTCGTCCATACGTCCTTGTTGATCACCAGCTCGAACGGCGCCGTCGGCTGGTGGATGCCCGGAAGGATCAGGTACTTCGCCACCTTGTAGAAGCCCGGGGTGATGTTTTCCCATAGCGTCCCCCACTCGGTGGCGTCGATCACACCGCGCTCGAGGGCCGGGTAGATCTCGCCGCCCGGCGTGGTCACGGGCGAGGCGCCGAGCTCCTTCGACATCTCGATCCAGGCCCCCGCGGTGCGCATCTTGAGGCCCTTGAGATCGTCAAGGTTGCGAATGGCCTTGCGCGAGTGCAGGAACACCTCGGCAGTGCGGATGAAGAGCGGCATCGAGATCACGCCGAACTTCTCGTCGCGGAACTGGCGTTGCATCTCCGCGCCACCGTCCTCGTAGATCCAATGCAGCATCTTCTCGGTGTCGAAACTCCCGGCATAACCGCCAAACACGACGGTGGTCGGATCCGCGCCCCAGTCATACCCCATCCAGGTGTGGCCCATCTCCGCCACGCCGTTTTTCACGGTTTCGGATACCTTGAGCGCGTTGCCTAGCGCTCCGCCCGGGAAGACCTGGATCTTCATCCGGCCGCCGGACAGGAATTCCAGCTTCTCCGCGAACGCTTTCGCGCCGATCTCCATCAGGGGTCCGCCCGACCACGACGTGGCCATCTTCCAGCTGTAACTCGGTGCGCTCTGGGCCCGCGCCGGCAATGCCGCCGCAGCCGCCGCGGCCGCTGCCGCCGTTACCGCTCCCGCCTTTAGAAACTCGCGCTTCTTCATGGCTCCCTCCTCCTTCGGTGGTTGACTCGTACGTGATTACGCGGCTCGCGCGACGCCTGCATCCTGCGCGGCGGCGGCGCGCTCGTCGTTGATGTACCTCTCCATTTTCGCGCGTAGCTCCGGCTTCAGATGCCGCATGCTGTACCCGTTGAACAGATGCCCGATCAGGCCGCGATTCAGGTCGCTGGTCCCCATGATCCAGTCGGCGATCGGGAAGGTCAGATTCATGTTGATGTCCATCATGATTCCCTGGTTGTGATGGACGTTGTGATGGCGCCGGATCGTGTTGATGAACGGCGCGAAGCGCACGAACCAGTTGTCGTGGACGTGGCAGCAGTAATGGAAGGTCTCGTAGATCAGGTACTGGCCGACGATCGTGACCATCAGGATGTACCCGGCGTTGGGGTTCACCAGCCAGCCGAGCACAATGGCGAACGGCGTGCCGAGCGCCATGAAGGTGAACAGCGCGCGCCACGGGAAAAAGATGATCCGCCACTCGCGCGTGGTGTCCACGGTCATCTCGTTGTCGGTGAAGTACTGGTGATGCTGCCGGGTGTGCCGGTCGTAGATCGCCCGCAGCGCCCAGACGTCGACCAGGCGGTGCATCACGTACTTGTGGATCCACCACTCGAAGAGGTTCGAGAACACAAAGACAGGGACAACCAGCAGCCATTCCCAGGTGGCGTTCTGCATCCGGCTCACGCACCAGGCGATCACCGCGATGCCGACGACGTAGATCAAGCCGATGTGCACCGGGCCGTTGTAGAGCGGGTGAACCTGCGCCATGTACTCGCCGCGGAACTTGCGCTGGCGCTCGCCCATCGTGTGTCGCTCGACCAAGGTGTCCCCTAGCTGCCCCATGTCTCGTCTCCTTGCATTGCCGGCTACCCGGGCCACCGCGCTTTGCGACGCACGGGACGGTTCCGGCCATGTGATATATCAGGTGTATATTTGTTTGTCGTTGATTGTCCGCCTGCCGGGGCTGAATTTCAAGCCGGACCGTATGGGCACGTGCTGCAGCGCCGCAGAGTCCCGCATTCCGCGTGAATGCCATCCTTGGCGCGCCGACTCAGCCCCGCGCGCCGGCCCGCTCCGCGACAAGTTGCGCGGTAAGGCGAACGGCATCCACCGCGTTCGCGGCATAGCCGTCGGCACCGATCTTCCTGGCGAATTCCTCGCTGACTGGCGCGCCGCCGACGATGACCCGGCAACGGTCGCGTAGCGCCCGGCCGGCGAGCGCCTTGATCACCTCGCCCATCTCGACCATCGTCGTCGTGAGCAACGCCGACAGGCCGACGATGTCGGGCCGGAATGTCTCGACCTCCGCGCAGAATCGGTCGCGCCCAACGCTCACGCCGAGGTCGCGCACCTCGAACCCGACCCCGCGCAGCATCGTGACCACCAGGTTCTTCCCGATGTCGTGCATGTCCCCCTGCACGGTTCCGATGAGCACCTTGCCGCGCTGCTGCTTGCCGCTCGCGGCAAGATGCGGCTCGAGCACGCCAACTGCCACCGTCATCGCCCGCGCGGCGAGCAGCACCTCGGGAATGAACGCCTCGCCGGCCGCCATGCGGTTGCCGACCACGGTGATCGCCGCGATGAGCCCGTGCTCGAGAATGTCGCTTGCGCTCACGCCCCGATCCAGGAGCGCCTGGACATGGGCTTTGATATCGATGTGCTTGCCCTTGAAGACGTCCTGCCGCACTTGCGCGTAGGTCTCCTCGGTCGGATCGAGTGCCGGCGCCGCAGTTGGCCGTGCCGCCTGGGGTGCCCTCTCGATCGTTCGGGTCGCTCCTGCCTTGAGGGGCAGCACGCCTTCGCGCTCGATGCGCTCGCCGATCCGCTGCAGGCGCGCGAAGATCGCCTTCGGCGGCACCTCATCCGCGACGCCCACGACGAGACGGTTGCCCGGCGCGACGGCGCGGAAGAACCCGTCCAGGTACGCCTCGAAGTCGGCATCGCTCGTCTCCTGCAGCACGACGGTCGAAGGGATCCCGCCGAAGAGCGTGAGGCGCGGGCTCCAGTGCCGGTAGTACTCGGCGAATGTGACCTTCGTCATCGGCGCCGGGCAGATCGATTCCGCGATGTGCATGCCGGAGTCGCGAATGAGATCCATGAGCCCCCGATTCTCGCCGTCGGTGTGGCACAGGACGATTTTCCCCGCGGCCTCCAGGGCGGTGGCGACCTTGCGAATCCAGGGCTGGATTTCCTTCTCGAAGTACGGCGGGAAGGTGAGCATGTCGTCGAAGTTCGCACCCCACCACACCACCTCGGCCGGTGACTCGGCGAGGATGGCGATCATCTTGTCCATGAGCGGCGCGATCCGGTCGGCGAGGCTGCGCATCTCGGCGTAGTGGTCCTTGTAGTGGATGAAGAACTGGGTCTGGTCGCTCAGGTCGCGCTGGATCAGGTGGAACGGCGAGGCATCGAGCGAACCGATGGCGATCGGCACGCCGTCCTCGCGCATCTCGTCCGCGGACCAGCGCCGGAACCGCGCGTAGTTCGGCACCACGTCCATGTGCTCGAAGAGGTAGCCGGCCGGCGCATAGTCCGCCGGCGTCTTGATGAGGTGCTCGACGAGCGCCGAGATGGTGATTCCGTTCCGCTGCGACTCGACGTCGTAATGGATGGTCGTGCTCACCACCCCCAGCGGGGTGTGGTATTCGACCCGCGTGCGGGCGCCGGCGCGGTGCACCTTGACCTCGACGTCCTTCGGCAGCACGACATCGAACACCGTGTCGCGGCTGTAGAAGACATTGATGCCGCGGTGCAGGTAGAGCGGCTGGAAGGCCGGATCGAGCTGGTCGTCGGCGAATCGATGGTGCACGGCCCACCCTTCGGCGCGCGCAATCTCGTTCATTGTACGGTGGGCGTGCTGCGGAGGCAGCGTGTCGGACGTCGAGTTCGCCAGATACCACAAGTCCAGCCGCGGCACGTAGGGTAGCCGATCCACGGTCTCGCCGCGCAGTGCCGCCGCGATGCGCGCTCTATGCGTGTACACGTCGCCTCCTCCGGACCTACCGCCGTGCAACCGGCCGTGCAGTTTCCGATGCCAGAATCGATGTCAGAGGCCTAACATACTAGGCGTATGTCTGCCGCGCTGTCCACGGCGGCGCACCGATCCTTGACGCGGATCACGTCCGCACGCCCGCTGCGCGCGTCCGACCGGGGTCAGGAGTCGGTGCTGACGGTGGCTCGGGTAAAGGACTCGATCTTGTCGAGCAGCCGGTCGGTCGCCGCCGCGGCGCCGGGCTCGTCGCCTTTGGCGATGGCGCGGGCGATATCGGCATGCAGTTTGGCGGTCTCGGGCAGGTCCGCCGCCTCCTGGTAGTGCAGGTACCAGAATCGCCGCGACAGCGACTGCATCAGTCCCATCGCGCCCGCCGCGAATTCGTTGCGCGCGGCCGCGACGCAGAGCTCGTTGAAGGCCCGGTCCACGCGCATGAAGGTCGTGTCGTCGTTCTGTCGCGCGCTCTTCTCGAACTGACCCGCCAGCTCGGTGAACTGCGCGCGCTCCGGCGGCGCCGCGCGGCGCGCAGCGCTGCGCGCCACCAGCCGCTCCACTTCGCGGCGGACCTCGAGCAGACGCAGCTGGCTCTTCACGTTGATGTCGGAGACGATCACCCCGCGGCGCGGCAGGATCGTCACCAGCCGCTCGCGCGCAAGCCGCTGCAGCGCCTCGCGGATCGGCGTGCGCCCGATTCCGAGCCGCCTGGAGAGCATCGCCTCGGACACCGCCGACCCGGGCAGGAGCTTGAGCGTGACGATCAGCTCCTCGAGATAGGTGTACGCCTTGTCGGTGAGCGTCTCCACCACCTCCGGCGCGTCCGCGCGCCGCGGCCGCCGCGCGCGCGGGATCAGACGTGCCGGCGTTTTTGCACCATACCGAGGAATTTTTCGTACTCCTTCTCGTCCACGCCGTAACTATGGTCGTCGTCGGGGAAAGCGCCGTCCTTGACCTCCTTGACATACGCTTTCAGGCCGGTCACCGCGACCTCGGTCAGGTTCGCGTAACGCTTGGTGAACTTCGGCTTGAAGTCGGTGAAGACACCGAGCAGGTCGTAGGAGAGCAGGATCTGACCGTCCGTTCCGACCCCGGCCCCGATGCCGATCGTCGGGATCTCCAGCTGTTCGCTGATCACCCGGGCGATCTTCGCCGGCACCGCCTCGAACTCGAGCATGAAGCAGCCGGCGTCCTGGATCGCAAGCGCGTCCTCCAGGATCTTCATCGAAGCCTCGGCGGTGCGCCCCTGGATCCTGAATCCGCCGAACATCGCGATCGTGTGAGGCGTGAGGCCGATGTGGGACGCCGTCGGGATGCCGGCGTCAACCAGCGCCTTCAGGATGTGCGCCTGGCTCTTGCCGCCCTGCGGCTTGACCGCGTCGCACAGCGCCTCCTGCATGAAGCGCGCGGCGTTGCCGAGGGCGCGGTCGACGGTGTTGTAGCTTTGGTACGGCATGCACCCGAGCACGAAAGTGTTCGGTGCACCGCGGCGCACCGCCTGCGAGTGCAGGACCATCATGTCCATGGTGGCGGGGATGGTGTTCGGATGGCCGTGGCAGGTCATTGCCAGGCTGTCGCCGACCACGCATACATCGACGCCGGCCGCCTCCGCCCACTTTGCAGAGGTGTAGTCGAGCACCGACGTGTACACCATCTTCTCCCCGGTCCGCTTCGAGTCGCGGATCTCGGTGATCGTCCGCTTCTTACGCTCGCCTTCCGCCATAATTCCCCCTGCGCTACGCTTGGTATGCTAGTCGTATATTATCCGTTTTCCTCTTGAATGCGTCCCGGGTGCTGGCCGGCGACGCGGTCCGTCGCGAAGCGGCGCGGAAGCGGTCGGCGCTCGGGCGCAGGCCGGACGTCCGGGGCAACTGTTCAGCTATGCGAGTGGGGGATTGACCGGGGCACTACCTCGCTCGAGCGATGCCTTGCAGCGGCGCCCTGGCCGTCGTTTACCGCAAGATGCGTTCCTTCGATCCGGGCAAGCTCCCGGCCCTAGCGGCGAATCGACCCGATGATGTCGCCATCGATGACGCGTCAAATCTCGGCGCTGTGCGGCCCTCAGGCGGTCTGGGCGGCGCGCAACGCTTGGCCGCCGCCGTAGCTCGCGTGCTTCGGCTTCTTGCCGCCCCGGGTGACCCGCACCGCGCAATACTTGAATTCGGGAATCTTGCCGAACGGATCCAGCGCGGGGTTGGTGAGCGTGTTGGCGGCCGCCTCGTAATAGCAGAACGGAATGAATACCGCGCCTTGCGGGGTCGCCTCGTCGGCGCGCGCATAGAGCGAAATGCTTCCCCGGCGCGACGCGACCGTCACGATCTCGCCCGGCTTCGCGCCCAGCCGGTCGAGCTCGAGGGGATGGAAGGACGCCATGGGCTCCGGCTCGATCGCGTCCAGCACGCCTGCGCGGCGCGTCATCGCGCCGGTGTGCCAATGCTCGAGCTGGCGGCCCGTGATGAGCACCGTCGGGTAGTTCCGGTCCGGCCGTTCGGCAGCCGAGATCAGGTCCGCCGGCACGAACTTGGCCCGGCCGGTGGCGGTCGGGAAATGTTCGGTGAAGACCACGGGCTCGCCTGGATCGCCCTCGTTCTCGCAGGGATAGGTGACCGCGGAATCTCGCTCGAGGCGCTCCCACGTGATGCCGGCGATCGAATCCATGCACTGGCGCATCTCGTCGAAGACTTCGCGCGGGTGCGCATACGTCCACGGGAGGCCGAGGCGCTTGGCCATCTCGACAATGATCAGGAGGTCCTCGCGTGCTTCGCCGGGCGGCTCGATCGCCTTGCGGCCGAGCTGCACGAGGCGGTCGGTGTTCGTCACCGTGCCCACCTTCTCCGGCCACGCGGTCGCCGGCAGCACGACGTCCGCGAGGTATGCCGTCTCGGTGAGGAAGATGTCCTGCACCACCAGGTGCTCGAGATTCGCAAGGCCTTCGCGAGCATGATGCGCATCGGGATCGGAGAGCGCCGGGTTCTCGCCCATGATGTACATGCCGCGGATCTTTCCTTCGCACGCGGCGTTCACGATCTCGACCACCGTCAGGCCAGGCTTCGGATCGAGGTCGAGACCCCAGAGCTTCTCGAACCGCGCTTTCGCCTCGGGATTGTCGACGCGCTGATAGTCCGGATAGACCATCGGGATCAACCCCGAGTCCGAGGCGCCCTGCACGTTGTTCTGACCGCGCAGCGGATGCAGCCCCGTGCCGGGACGGCCGATCTGCCCGGTCGCCATCGCGAGCGCGATCAGGCAACGCGCGTTGTCGGTGCCATGAATATGCTGGGAGATGCCCATGCCCCAGAGAATCATGGAGGCCTTCGACGTCGCATAGGCGCGGGCCACCTCGCGTATCGTGTCGGCGGGGATGCCGCAAACCGGAGCCATCAGCTCGGGGCTGAAAGCCTTCACGTTGGCGGCGAGTGCCTCGTAGCCGGACGTCCGGTCACGCACGAACGTCTCGTTGACGAGCCCTTCCTCGACGATCGTGTGCAGCATCGCGTTGAGCAGCGCAACGTCGGTGTCCGCCTTGAACTGCAGGAAGTGCCAGGCGAGGCGCGCGAGCTCGGTGCGGCGCGGATCCGCGACGATGAATCGCGTGCCGCGCTTCATGGCGTTCTTCATCCAGGTCGCGGCGACCGGATGGTTCACGGTCGGATTCGCACCGATGAGCAAGACCACGTCGGCCTTCGTGACGTCGCGGACCGGATTCGAGACCGCGCCCGAATTGATGCCCTCCATCAGGGCCGCGACGCTCGATGCATGGCAAAGCCGCGTGCAGTGATCGACGTTGTTCGACCCGAATCCCGTGCGAACGAGCTTCTGGAAGAGATACGCCTCCTCGTTGGTGCCCTTGGCCGAGCCGAAGCCCGCAAGTGCGGACTTGCCGTGCTCCGCGCGGATGCGCGTCAGTCCGCCCGCGGCCGCGTCCAGCGCCTCCTCCCACGTCGCCTCCCGGAATATCTCCCGCCAGTTCTCCGGGTCGATCGTGAAATCGCCTGATTTCGGCGCGTGGGCCTTGCGGATGAGCGGCTTCGTGAGCCGCTGCCGGTGATGGGCGTAGTCGAAGCCGTAGCGCCCCTTCACGCAAAGGCGGGAGAGGTTCGCGGGACCGTCGCGCCCCTCGACGTGCAGGATCCGGTTGTCCTTCACGTGATAGGTGAGCTGGCAGCCCACACCGCAGTAGGGGCACACCGAGTCGACCGTCCGGTCGGCGACTTCGAGGGCCGCGTCGCGCGCGGGCATCAACGCGCCGGTCGGGCACGCCTGCACGCACTCGCCGCAGGCGACGCAGGTCGATCGCCCCATCGGATCGTCGAAGTCGAAGACGATCTTCGAGTGCTCCCCGCGGAACGCGTAGCCGATCACATCGTTCACCTGCTCTTCGCGGCAGGCACGCAGGCAGCGCGTGCACTGGATGCACGCGTCGAGATTGACCGCAATCGCCGGGTGCGAGAGATCCGCCGCTGGCTGCGTGCGACGCGGGAACCGGGGCGCACCGATCTCGAGCGTCCGGGCCCAGTGGCCGAGCTCGGATTCGAGCGTGCGCGTTTCCTCCGTCACGTCCGAGAGCAGCAGCTCGACGACCATCTTCTGCGATGCGCGTGCACGCGCGCTGTCGGTCGTGACCTCCATCCCGGCCTGCGGATAGCGGCAGCAGGATGGCGCAAGCACCCGCTCGCCCTTGATCTCGACGACGCAGGCCCGGCAGTTTCCATCCGGGCGCAGACCCTGCTTGTAGCAGAGGCGCGGGACCTCGATGCCGTACTGCTGCGCCGTTTGCAGGATCGTCTCGTCCGTGCGACCGACGACGCTCCGGCCGTTCAGCTTGAACTCGACCGGCATGGCTGCCGTCTGGGCTGTGCTGATTCGGTCCATTCCTACTCCTGTGCTACTGCTGTGCGCCTGCTATTTTGAACCCGTCAAGCGGGTCATTCCAGCTCGTGCGGAAAGTATTTCACCACGCACCGGATGGGATTCGGAGCCGCCTGCCCGAGACCGCAGATCGAGGCGTCGCCCATCGCCTGGCAGAGCTCCTCGAGCAGCGCCGTGTCCCACTTCTCGCGCTCCATGAGCGCGAGCGCCTTCGCCGTGCCGACGCGACACGGCGTGCATTGCCCGCACGACTCGTCGCGGAAGAATCGAATGAGGTTGCGCGCCGCGTCCGTCGCGCGGTCGCGTTGCGACAGGATCACGATCGCCGCGGAACCGATGAAGCAGCCGTGCTCGTTGAGCGTGTCGAAATCGAGCGGAATGTCGCCCATGGAGGCGGGCAGGATCCCACCTGAAGCACCGCCCGGAAGGTATGCGTAGAACGTGTGGCCCTCGAGCATTCCGCCGCAATGCTCGTCGATCAGCTCGCGCACCGTGATCCCCGCCGGGGCGAGGTGCACGCCCGGGCGCTTCACCCGACCCGAGACCGAAAACGAGCGCAACCCTTTCCGTCCATGGCGCCCGTGGCCGGCGAACCAGTCCGCGCCTCGCTCGATGATCTCGCGCACCCAGTACACGGTCTCCATGTTGTGCTCGAGTGTCGGGTAGTCGAAGAGCCCGACCTGCGCGACATAGGGTGGCCGCAAGCGCGGCATGCCGCGCTTGCCTTCGATCGATTCGATCATGGCCGATTCCTCGCCGCAGATGTACGCCCCCGCGCCGCGTCGCAGCTGGATCGGCGGCAGTGCGCACGGCGGATCCGCGACGAGCTTCGCCAGCTCCTGCTCGAGAATCGCCCGACAGCCCGCATACTCGTCGCGCAGGTAAACATAGATCTCGCCGACGCCGGCGGCCCACGCGGCGACGAGCATGCCTTCGAGGAACCGATGCGGGTCGCGCTCGAGGTAATAGCGATCCTTGAACGTACCCGGTTCGCCCTCGTCGATGTTCACCGCCATCAGCCGCGGGGTCGGTTCTGCCGCGACGATGCGCCATTTGCGCCCTGCGGGAAATCCCGCGCCGCCCAGCCCCCGCAGGCCCGCGTCCTCCATCGTTTTCGTGACGTCCTCGCGCGTGCGCTTGCCACGCAGGCACTCGGCGATCAGCCGGTACCCGCCCGATGCGCGATAAGCCTTATAGTCGATGAACCCGGGGCTCACCCGGTCCGCGGGTGCGTAGACCGCGGGGTTGATCTCACGCGCATTCTTGACGGGTGTCGCGGGCGGATGTTCGACGGAGCGCTTCGCGACAAGCGCCTTCACGGCGTCGGGCGTCGCGCGCAACACGGGATGGCGGCCCACCGCCACGGCGGGTGCCGCCTCGCAACGTCCGATGCACGGCGCCGGTAGAACGCGCACGCCCTTGCCGAGAATTCCGGGCAGCCTTTGCAGGAGCTCGCGCGCGCCGGCCAGCTCGCAGGCCACTGAGTCGCAGACCCGCACGGTGATTGCAGGCGGCGCGTCCGAACCGTCCTGCACCACGTCGAAATGATGATAGAAGGTCGCGACCTCGTAGACCTCGGCGAGCGCCATGCTCATTTCCTGCGCCAGCGCGACGAGATGCCGATCGGCGAGCTGTCCGTAGCGATCCTGGATGCGATGCAAGTGCTCGATGAGGAGATCGCGGCGGCGCGGTGCGCCATCGAGCAGGCGCCGAACGTCGGCGAGAGCCTGCGGTTCCACCTGGCGGCCCTTCGGGGTGGCCCGGAACCTGATCTCCTTGAGCGGGACTGCCCCGCGCTCGACGCGGTCGTTCATCTATTGCCTTTTCGCTGTTTCGCCGCTGCGCCACCAGCAAGACAATCATGTTATCGCGAAGCGCGAAGGCGCACGCTTGACCGAGGTCAACGCCCCCGTGTCAGCCCTGCAGGCTCGCCAGAAATCCGAGCACGAGTTCGTTGGCGCGTTGCGGCGATTCCATGCTCGCCAGATGCCCGGCCCCGGTGAGCGTCTCCCGCTTTGCCCCCGGAACGCCGCGCGCGACGTGCGTGGCGATCATCTGAAACTCGGGCAGGTCCCGCTCGCCGACGAGCACGTAAGTCGGCGCGCCCACCTTGCTCAGCTGCGACACCGTCGGCGGCTGCGGCACTCGCGCGGGGTCCGGGTTCACCAGATGCCAACCCGAGTAGTCGTCGACCATTCGTCGCATGCGCGCCGCGACCGCCGGCTTCTCGCGCAGCGGCGCGAACAGTGGATGCTCGAGCCACGCTTCCTTCGCCGCAGGGATGTCGCCGCGGCGTGCCGCTGCCAGGATCGGGGCGTAGCTCACCAGCCACTCGCGAGACCAGGGCCATCCGCCGACCACCGGATCGATGAGCGTCAGGCTGAGCAATCGGTCGGGATAGGTCACCGCGAAATCCAGCGCGAAGCGTCCGCCCATCGACACGCCGACCACGTGCGCCGGTCCGGCCTGGAACCGATCGAGCAGCGCGGCCAGGTCGTCGGAATGCGAATAGGGCTCGCCCGCGTGCGGCACGCTCGAACGGCCGAATCCGCGCGCGTCATAGCGGATCACCCGGTAGGTTCGCGAATAGGCATCGAATTGATCGTCCCAGGTCCGGGTGTCGAGCATGAATGCGTGGATCAGCACCACGGTCTGCCCCTTGCCGGCCGTCTCGTAGTAAAGACTGGCACCCGGTACTTCGGCGTGCCCGCGGTCGACCGCCGTCGCTGCGCCGGGGATCTGGAAATCGGCGCAGCCGGCGAGCGCGGCGGCGCCTGCTCCCAGCAGAAACCGGCGTCTCGACACGACGCCTAAAGCGTCCCGAACGACTCCCATCTCGCCTCTAGCGTTGCGTCTTGAAGTTTTGCCCACGTGCGCGGGGGGATATACAAGGGGCGTGCCCCTTGTTCGTTCCGGGGGATATACAAGGGGGCTTTCCCCCTTGTTCGTGACACCGGGGTCTGCCTTGCGCGCTGAATTGGTCACTCGAAGCCGAAGCGGCGGGCATTTTTCAACGCCCTGTTACAGGACCGACTTGAGGAGCTTGCCCATTTCGGCCGGATTCTTGGTCACCTTGATCCCACAGGATTCCATCACGGCGAGCTTCTCCTGCGCAGTGCCCTGGCCGCCGGAAATGATGGCACCCGCGTGGCCCATGCGCTTGCCGGGCGGCGCGGTGACACCGGCGATGAATCCCACGACCGGCTTCTTCATATTGTCCTTCGCCCACAGCGCCGCGGTCTCCTCGTCCGAGCCGCCGATCTCGCCGATCATGACCACCGCATCGGTTTCGGGATCGTCGTTGAAGAGCTTGAGCACGTCGATGTGCTTCATGCCGTTCACCGGATCGCCGCCGATGCCAACCGCGGATGACTGCCCGAGCCCGATCTCGGTGAGCTGCCCGACGGCCTCGTAGGTGAGCGTTCCAGACCGCGATACCACGCCGATGCGCCCCTTCTTGTGGATGTGCCCTGGCATGATGCCGATCTTGATCTCGTCCGGCGTGATCACACCCGGACAGTTCGGACCCACGAGCACGGTACGACGCTTCTGCTTGCGCATCCGATCGCGCACCTCGATCATGTCGCGCACCGGGATGCCTTCGGTGATGCAGATCACGAGGTCGAGGTCGGCCTCCACCGCTTCCCAGATCGCGCCGGCCGCCCCGGCGGGCGGCACGTAGATCACCGATACGGTGGCGCCCGTCTTCGCCTTGGCGTCCTTCACCGTCGCGAAGATCGGGATGCCCTCGAAATCCTCACCGGCCTTCTTCGGATGAACGCCGGCCACGAAGCAGTTGCGTCCGTTCGCGTATTCACGGCACATGCGCGTGTGGAACTGGCCGGTCTTGCCGGTGATGCCCTGCGTGACGACGCGGGTGTCCTTGTCGATCAGGATGCTCATCGGCCCGCCCCCTTGGCAGCGGCGACCACGCGCTCGGCGGCCTGCGCCATGTTGTCCGCGGTGATGATGGGCAGTCCGGAATCCGAGAGGATTTTCCGCCCGATGTCCTCGTTCGTGCCCTTCATGCGCACGACCAGCGGAACCCCGAGCTTCACTTCGCGCGCCGCACTCACGATGCCGGTGGCGATGGTGTCGCATTTCATGATGCCGCCGAATATGTTCACGAGGATCGCCTTGACCTTCTTGTTGGACAGCATGATCTTGAACGCGGCCGTGACCTTGTCCGCGGTCGCGCCGCCGCCGACGTCCAGGAAGTTGGCCGGCTCGGCGCCGTACAGCTTGATCGTGTCCATCGTGGCCATTGCGAGGCCGGCGCCGTTCACCATGCAGCCGATGTTCCCGTCGAGAGAGATATAGGAGAGGTCGTGCTTGGAGGCTTCGATCTCGAACGGGTCTTCCTCGTCGAGATCGCGCATCGCGGTGATTTCAGGATGGCGCGCCAGCGCGTTGTCGTCGAAGTTCATCTTCGCGTCGAGCGCGATGACGTCGCCGGATCCGGTCAGGATCAGCGGATTGATCTCGGCGAGCGATGCATCGGAATCCCAGAACGCGCGGGCAAGCCCCTGCAGCACTGCGCGCGCCTTGGCGATGCTGGCCGCGGGGATTCCGATCTTGGCGGCGATGTCGTCGGCCTCGGCGTCGGTCAGCCCGCGCTCAGGATCGATGAACACCTTGTGGATCTTCTCCGGCGTCTTGGCGGCCACCTCCTCGATGTCCATGCCGCCTTCCGAAGAAGCCATCACGCACACCTTCTGCGTGACCCGGTCGACCACGATGCCGACGTAGAGCTCCTTCTGGATGTCGGCGCCCTCCTCGATCAGCAGCCGGCGCACCTTCTGGCCTTCGGGCCCGGTCTGGTGCGTGACGAGCTGCATGCCGAGAATCTTGCTCGCCCAGGTCTTCACTTCCTCGGGCGACTTGGCGACCTTGACGCCGCCGCCCTTGCCCCGGCCGCCCGCATGAATCTGCGCTTTCACTACCCAAACCTTGCCGCCGAGCTTCCGGACGGCATCCTCGGCTTCTTCTACGGAGAAGCACGGAATCCCCTGCGGCGTGGGCACGCCGTACTTGCGCAGCACTTCCTTCGCCTGATACTCGTGGATCTTCACTGAAACCGTCCTCCTCTCGTTCCTTCCCTCTGCGCGTGCAGAGTCTCACGCTGATGCCCGATGCGGGGCATTGATCCGGCTCAACGCCGCGAGTTCCTCATCCCACCGATTCGGTGCGCTTGCCCCGGAACCACTTCGGGTAGTGACGCTCCGCGATTTCACCGTGCGTATCCAGCGCGTGGCACTGGTCGAGCTGAAAGGGCTGCGTGCCGCCGGGACCGTCCGCATTGTCGGGCTGCTCCGCCGCGCGCGCCTGGATCGCCGCCGAAGGAAACTGGAGCAGCATCTCGTTCAGGTGCGTGCAGCCCTTCACGTGCGCGAAGAGGTCATGCACCGCCTTGCGGAACCCTCGCAGCAGATTCAAGCCGACAAGCTTGCGGTAGTCGGGCGTGATGCGCTCGCAGACACCCGGATAGGGCATCGCCTCGGTGCGCGCCACGGCATCCACGATGCGGTACTCGGCGTCGAGGGTCAGGCGAATCCACATGTCGTGGATCGGCGTTCCCGCCGGCCGGGTTCCGGTCGAGAGCGCGTAATCCATCGGCTTGACGTCGTAGAGATGCGCTTCGATGTCGTACAGACCGTCCGCCCGGGCGTAGCCCTCGAACTGGATGCGGCGGCGGTGGGTGAGTGCGCGGGAGGCGACGGGAGCGGGCAGAGGCATGATTCGCTTGCCGATTGTGCAGAGCGGCAAATTTTAACATAGTGGTGCCGTCGCCCAACCGGCAAGTCCGGCGATGCTAGTATCGTTGCGAGCCATGCAGCGGGAAAAACGGCTATGAGCTTTGTGCTCGCGCTCGATCAAGGCACGACGAGCTCGCGCGCGATCGTGTTCGACGAGCATGCGCGCTCGCTCGGCGTGACGCAGTCCGAGTTTCCCCAGCTGTATCCCCGGCCGGGCTGGGTCGAGCACGACCCGGAGGAGATCTGGCGCACGCAGATGGAGTGCGCGCGCGGGGCCCTCGAGCACGCGAACGTGAAGGCGGCGGATCTCGCTGCGATCGGCATCACCAACCAGCGCGAGACCGCGTTGATCTGGGATCGCGCCACCGGCAAGCCGATCCACAACGCGATCGTCTGGCAGGATCGGCGCACGGCAGAGCACTGCGAGCGCCTCCGGCAAGCGGGTCACGAAGCCCTCGTGCGATCCCGCACGGGCCTCGTCATCGATCCGTACTTCTCCGCAACCAAGATCGCGTGGCTGCTCGAGCACGTCGCGGGCGCGCGCACGCGCGCCGAGGCAGGCAAGCTCGCATTCGGCACCATCGACACCTGGTTGATGTGGAAGCTGACGGGCGGCGCGCTGCACGTCACCGACGTATCCAATGCCTCGCGAACGATGCTGTACGACATCGTGCGCGGCGAATGGGACGCGGAGCTGCTCGACCTCCTGGGCGTGCCGCGCGCAATACTGCCCGAGGTGAGGCCGTCCTCGGGCGACTTCGGCCAGTCGGACGCCGATCTGCTCGGCGCGCGGGTGCGCATCGCCGGAGTCGCTGGGGACCAGCAGGCGGCACTTTTCGGCCAGGGATGCCATGCGCCCGGCATGGCCAAGAACACTTACGGCACCGGCTGCTTCATGCTTCTTCACTGCGGTGGCGAGCGCATCGTGTCGCAGCACGGCCTCGTCACCACCCGCGCGGCGGAGGTCGACGCGCCGGAATACGCGCTGGAAGGAAGCGTCTTCGTAGCTGGCGCCGTCGTGCAGTGGCTGCGCGACGGGCTGAGGATGATCAAGGCGTCGGTGGACATCGAGGAACTCGCCGGGCGCGTGCCGGACGCCGGCGGCGTTTTCTTCGTGCCCGCCTTCGTCGGCCTGGGCGCGCCGCACTGGGATCCGCACGCGCGCGGCACGATCGTCGGACTCACGCGTGGCAGTACCGAGGCGCACATCGCACGCGCGGCGCTCGAGTCGATCGCGTTTCAGTCGGCGGAAGTGCTCGGCGCCATGCAGCAGGATGCGGGGACGCAGCTGAGCGAGCTCCGCGTCGACGGCGGCGCGGCGGCGAACGACCTGCTCATGCAATTCCAGGCCGATCTACTCGGCGTGCCGGTGGTGCGTCCACGGGTGCTGGAGACCACCGCGCTCGGCGCCGCGTATCTCGCCGGGATCGCCACCGGCGTCTGGCGCGATCGGCGCGAGATCGCGGCGCAGTGGCGCGCCGAGCGGCGCTTCGTGCCGACCATGGCGCGGGATGAATCCGGCGCGCGCATCGCGCACTGGCGCCGCGCAGTGGAGCGCGCGCGAGGGTGGGAGCAGCCTTGATCGCTACATCCCGCGGAGCAGCCTTGCCATGAACGTGCTGATCACCGGCGGCGCCGGGTTTATCGGATCGCACTCCGTCGAGGCGCTGCTCGCCGCCGGCGCGCATGTCACCGTCCTCGACAACTTCTCCAACGGCAAGCGCGCGAACCTTCCCGGCGCGTCGGACCGCATGCGGGTGGTCGAGGGCGACATACGCGATCTGGAAGCGGTTCGACGGGCCATCGCGGGCACGAGCCACGTGCTGCATCTGGCCGCGCAGGTGTCGGTCCAGGCATCCATCGCCGATCCCCTCGATTCCTGTCGCCAGAACGTGCTTGGATTCGTCACGGTGCTCGAGGCCGCGCGCACCGCGGGGGTGCAGCGAGTCGTGTTCGCGTCGAGCGCCGCCGTTTACGGCATGCCGCGCGAACTCCCGCTCACCGAAGATTCTCCGGTCGCCCCGATCTCGCCCTATGGACTGGAGAAGTCGATCGACGAGCAGTATGGACGGCTGTACGCGGGACTCTATGGGCTATCCGCCCTCGGACTGCGGTTCTTCAACGTGTACGGGCCGCGGCAGGATCCGCAGTCGCCCTACTCGGGCGTGATCAGCAAGTGGCATGGCGCGCTCGCGGCCGGCGCGCCCGTGCGGATTTTCGGCGATGGCCAGCAGACGCGCGATTTCGTCTATGTCGGCGACATCGCGCAGGTGAACGTGCTGGCCCTCGCGGCGTCGGAAACGGGCGTCTGCAACGTCGGGACCGGAACGAGCGTCACGCTGCTCGACATGCTTTCTTCCTTGGAACGCGCCGCGGGCCGCACGGCCGACCGACGTTTCGAGCCCCCAGCGGAAGGCGACATCCGGTTCTCGGCCACCGCTACGGAACGGCTCCGCGAACGTATCGGGTTCGTGCCGGCCGCTGGGCTCGATAGCGGGCTCGGCGCGTTGCTGCATTGGAACCTCGACCGACGAGGCGGGTGAACGGGGCAGGCGCGCCCCTCAACAGTCCCCGATTCGCCGGGCGCTTCCGCGCACTTTCTGCGTCACCGGCTGCGCTCCCGGGTGGATGGTCACTTCGTTCTCGTAAGTGTAGGCATCGCGCGCGCCGTTGAAGCGGTATTCCGTGCGCATTCGAAGCGCGACCGGCGCCGTGCACTCCAGCGTCATCGTCATCGCATCGCCGGCAGCGGTGTAGGCCGGATCGCCGCACTGAGCCTTGCCCGACTCGCGAAGCTCGCGGTCGCGCTCCTCCCATCGACTCATCGTCTGCTTGTTCAGGCAGAGCGTGGTCCGCACGGTCTTGGCAACGGGATCGAACCCCATGCGCTCGAGGATTCGCGGCGGCACGTCCGCGATGGACGCTACCTGCTCGGGGGTGAGTTCCTGAGTCACTTCCCAGTTGCCGAGCTTGGGCTGGATCGGCGCCCTGGATTGCGCGCTCACCGCGCCGGACGTTGCAGCCAGCGCAAGCAGCGACACGATTGCTGGGACTGCGTGGGTGCGCATGGCAGGCTCCTCGTTGGAGCTCAATCTTAGGTCGGCGCGCGCAGATCGCCACGCCAGGCCGATGTCGTTCGCGAAAATACTCACGCCGAGCCGCGTTTCCGCGGCCTTGCGCTCGCACCGTGCGCCGCGTGGACCTACAGGACTCCGCCGGCGGCGCGCCAGCGCCTGAACCGTTGCAGGGTCACGAGTCCCGCGCAATGGAGCGTCGCCACCAGCACGATCGCAAGCAGTATCCCCGCAACACGCCCCGCAGTCGCGACCGCCGACTGCGCGGCGATTTCCACCATGGCCCAGAGCACCGCGGTAAAGAGTGCGAAGGCAACTGCCCACATCGCCACGAATTTGAGCAGCTGCCCAGGCTCGCGATCGGGACGCGTCCAGGCGAAGAGCATCGCGTGGACGAACGTTGCCGGTGCCTCGCCCATCACGAAGAAGAGCAGCAGACCCGCCATCACGTCGCCGCCCTGCAGCCCGCCACCCGGCTGGAAGTCGATCAGCCAGACCACCACCGCCACGAATGGCACGAGGAGCAGCGTGATGAAGGCGTGCCACAGCATCCACCACTGGGTACCGAAAAGAAACGCGGTGATCCGCTTTCCGTCGCGTCCGGAACTCATCTCGGTCAGCGCCCGCTTGCCGGCTTCGACGCCTTCAGCACGCTTATCCACGCGCCCTTAGGATCATCTGCGTGCACCGGAAGTGGGCGATGGACTCGCCTGTGCCGCTTGCAAGGACTTCGGCGTCCCAGACCTGCGTCGCGCTGCCTCTGTGCACCGGCCGCGCCGTGCACACGATGTCGCCCTCGAGCGCCGTGCCGATGAAATTGGACTTCAGTTCCACGGTCGTGAACCCCACCGCGTCGTCCGGCAGATTGCGCACCGTCCCATACCCGCACGCCGTATCGGCGAGTGAGACGACGGCGCCCGCGTGCAGAAACCCGTTCCACGCGCAGAGCGTGGTCGTAACCGGCATGCGAATGCGCACCGCGTCAGGATCGACGTTCAATATCTCCATCCCGAGATGTCCGGGCAGAAAGTCACGGCCCCGTGCGTTCCATTCTTCGATGCTCTTCGGGATTTCCAGGCGCGCCACGCGATCGTCCCCCGATCCATCTTGCGTTAGCGGACTCTAGCAGGCCGACGCCAAACGCTCCAGCTTGGCGCTGTCGCGTGCACAGCGCGATGTCGTCGTGCGAATCTTCAGCGCGGGTGGGCAGCACCGCGCCGCGCCGCGCGGCAAGCAGGAAGGATCGTAGGACGCTGGGCCGGCAGGCCAGCGCGTCCCACGCTCGGAGAGTCAGTCGTCGTCGCGTCGGGCCATGCGACGCAGCGCGTCCGGAACGAATCGCTCGGCAAAACCGGCGATGAATCCCCAGACGAGCGACTTGGCGTAATCCTGCGCGGTCGCCGGTGCGTAGGACAGGAATCCCGCAAAGCCGTCGCATGCCTCGCGCGGTGCGACACATGCAAAGGTCTGGAAGGCGGCGCCCGACACGATTCCCGCCGCGACCGCCAGATAAAGCACGAGCGCGCCGATCACTCCCGCAATCGGCGGGATGAGGGAGTACAGGACTAGGTAAGGACTCCGCAGCCGGCGCAGGTCTTCGCTGGTGAGCGCCCTGGACAAGCCCTCGAGTCGATAGAGACGCATGAGCGCGCTGAAGAAAGCGCCCATCGTGCCGAAGAGCGCGACGAATACCAGAATGGGCAGATCCATGGGCGGCTCCCACCCTCTGCGTGCGTGAGCGAGAACACTGGGTAGCAGGACGAGTCCCGCCACCGCGAGCGTCGAGACGAAGTAGCTCGAGAGCAGCCGCCGGTACACCTCGACACGCAGCGCCTGCCGCAACTCCTTTTCGTCCATGGTCTGCAAAGGTTCGGTTTCCATGTGGCTCCTCTCGGGATCCGACCGGGCCGGCTGTCCGCGCACGGGCGGCCGGAGGGACGTGGCCGGCCAGTCTAGCAAGATCCGCGCGACCCAAGGCGTATGCAGATCACCCCGCAGAGGACCCGCGTCACACCTTGGCGCGGATCGACGGCTCGCGGCGTTCGGCCGGAAAGTCCTTCAGGCAAGGATCTGCCAGGCCACGACCAGCTGACACACGAATCCCACGGCAAACGCGAGCGTGCGCACCCACGGAATACCGAACGTGTAGACCAGGAAGTGCACGACCCGTGCCCAGAAATAGACCGCGCTCGCGGTCGCGATCGCCTCGCCGCGGACACCGACGGCATTGGCAATCAGCACCAGCGCCGCGAACACCACGAGATTCTCAACGGCATTGTAGTGCGCGCATTTCATGCGCTGCGCCCACGCCGCCATGGGCTTCGGGTTTTCCGGATAGCCGACCGCGTCCACGAGCCCTCGGACCATGATCAGGTTGAGGATGTAGGGGATCCACATCAGGGCCGTAAACAACGCCGTCCACGTCAGATACTTGAGCTCCATACTCATCGATCTACCCTCCTTTTGTGTCCTGGTTCAAGGAACCGCCAACGGTAACGGCTGCAACGCTAGGGATATTCCGATGGTGCCGTTGACTCGCAATTCGTGCTCGAGCCTCGCAGGGCCTCGAATCAAGCGAAGCGCGTGATCCACACCTGATAGGTCAGGACCGCACCGACGACCGCAAGGACCACACCGGCCACGCGGATCCACGCCACGAGCAGCCCTTCCGGCCAGTGGGCGAATTTCGTCGCCATATGGGGAAGCACGAGGAACACCGTTCCCTTGACGACGAGGATCCAGCCCGAGAGCGTAATGGCGAGGGTCCATGCGGGCACCCAGTCGTTATGGACCGAGACGATCGCCACGCCCGCAGCCAGCATCACGAGCGCAGGCATCAGGAATCGATGCGGGGACGCGATCACTTCCTGGCTCACGCGAATCCATTCGCGCGCCTGGACCACGTACGAGACGCCCAGCACGAACATGACGACGGATACGACGTGCGCGACGACACTCGCCATTTAATCTTTTCCGTTACTCGTCCGGCGCAATGCGTATCAGCCGCTTGCCGAGATTCTCGCCCCGATAGAGGCCGGCGATCGCACCGGGCGCCTTGTCGATGCCTTCGAGAATATCCTCGCGATAGCGGATCGCTCCGCTCCGCACCCATTCCGCGAGCGTCGCACGCGCCTCGTCGAAGCGCGCCGCGTAGTCGAAGATCAGGAAGCCTTGCATGCGCGCGCGCTTCACCAGCAAATGCCGCTCGACGCGCGGTCCCTGTGGAATCGGATCCCAGCTCGCGATCGACGCCGTGCCGCAGATCACCACCCTCGCCCCGACCCGCAATCGCCGGAGCACCGCGTCGCTGATCGGCCCCGCGGTGTTGTCGTAGTAGACGTCCACCCCGTCGGGGCAGGCAACGCCGAGCACCGCGTCGAGGTCATCGTTCTTGTAGTCGATCGCGGCATCGTAACCGAACGCCTCCCTGCACAAGCGCAGCTTTTCCGGGCCGCCCGCGATGCCCACGGTTCGACATCCCTTGATCTTCGCGATTTGCCCGACACAGGAGCCGACTGCGCCCGCGGCGGTCGATACGACGACCGTCTCGCCCGTCTTGAGCGCGCCGACGTCGAGCAGCCCGAAATAGGCGGTGATTCCGTTCAGACCCAGAACGCCCAAGGCTGCCGAAAGCGGCAAATCGGTCTCCGTCACGCGACGCTCCACCGCACTCGCGGGCACCGCCGCATACTCCTGCCAGCCGAACCACCCCGTGACGAGCTCGCCCGGACGAAATTCGGGATGGTTCGACGCCTCCACGCGGCCGGCGGCGAGCGAGCGCATCACCGCGCCGATGGCGACCGGCTCAGAGTAATTGGCGACCGCGCTCACCCAGCCGCGCATCGCGGGTTCCACCGACAGGTAGAGATTCCGGATCAGGAGCTGGCCGTCACCCGGCACCGGGACCGGACTCTCCACGATCCTGAAATGCTCGGTGTCGGGAATTCCGGCGGGCCGCGCCGTCAGCAGCACCTGTCGGTTGACTTTCGCCCGATCTGGCATCTGGATGCTCCTGGGTGTGCTGCCAAGGTGCGAACTCTAGCAGGGTGCCGGAGGGGGCGATCGATGCGGCCTGGGGCCGTACCCGCCAGGGGCCTCTGTTGACATGTTCGACACCGACCGTCCTCCTGGTCAACGCTTTCACGGTCCGCCCGTCCGGATCGCGACATTACCCTGCGCTCCATTAGCGGAAATTTTCACATCCCGGGCGCATGCCTGCGCAGTGCGTCACGGCGGCAGGAATCCACACAGGCCGGCTCCAGGATGTGGCGTGCTTGTTGCATCGCCTGACGGTGTCCCACCGATCGCGTCGGTGTAAAGGGAGTCGGGAGGCGTCAATGCTGGAAATTCTGCTGATCCTGGGAGTCATGGTCTACATCGTGTGGAAGCTCGATTCGCATCACTTCGAGCAGGTGCAGGCGCTATGGCGAAATGATTCCGGTGAGGCCGAGAGCGCTCGTGTCCAGGAGTCCCTGCCGCGGCCGCGACTGGCCATCGAGGGAACCCAGCGCCCGTTCATTCGCAACAAGCAGTTCGTGAAGGGTTTCGGCGTGAATCCGGGCGCGGTTCAGGACATGCGCGTGTACGCGTGCATGGGGCGCTTCGAACAGTTCCCGGATTCGATGCAGTCGTTTCTGCGCGATCTGCACGATGCCGGCAGCGCGCTAGGCTCCGGCATCATGGAGCTGCTATTCCACGGACGCCGGCTAGGCGCCGGCGAAGCGGTCTATTTCGCGCTGGTGCAGTCCGGTACCGAGCCGCGGGTCGTGACGTTCATCGACCGGCTGCGCCTGAGCTGAGCCCGGCGCGCCCTACAGTTCGTACATGTCGCCCGCACCGGCGATCGCCGTGCGGATCGCATCGCGCGTGAGCTGCGGCGAGAAGAGCTCGATGAAGTCGTAGACATAGCCGCGCAGATAGGCGCCGCGACGCACGGCGACACGCGTGGTGTTGCTCTCGAACAGGTGGCTCGCGTCGATCGACCGCAACGCGCGGTCGTGCAGGGGATCGAAGGCCATCGCCGCAATGATTCCGACGCCCAGCCCGATTTCGACATAAGTCTTGATCACGTCCGCATCGAGCGCGGCGAGCACGGGCTCGAGCGTGAGGCCTTTCGCCTGGAACGCCCGGTCGATGTGCGTCCGCCCGGCGAACTCCGTGCTGTACGTGACAACGGGGTAGCGAGCCAGCTCCTCCAGCGAAAGCCGCTCGACATCGGCCAACGGATGTCCCGCCGGGACGATGACGCAGTGACTCCAGTGGTAGCCGGGCAGCGCCAGCAGCCCGGGGTGAAGGTCGAGCGCCTCGGTCGCGATCGCAACGTTCGCCTCGCCGCGCAGCACGAGCGCGGCGATCTGGGTCGGGCTGCCCTGCAGAAGCGAGAGCCGCACACCCGGAAACCGCGCGCGAAACGCGTGCACTACCCGCGGCAACGCGTAGCGCGCCTGCGTGTGAGTCGTGGCGATGGTCAGCCCCCCGGTTCCGGCGCCGGCGAACTCGCGCGCGGTCTCGCGGAGGTTTTCGGCCTCGATAAGTAAGCGCTCAATAACTTCCAGGATCGCCTTGCCGGGCTCGGTGAGTCCGGTGAATCGCTTGCCGTGCCGGGCGAAGATCTGGACCCCGAGTTCCCCCTCCAACTCTTTGATCTGCTTTGATATTCCAGGTTGGGAGATGTAAAGGGCGTGCGCGGCTTCAGTGAGACTCAGGCCCTGCCGCACGGTCTCCCGCACAAAGCGTAGCTGCTGGAGCGTCATTCTCGGGGATTCCTATATTCCATTTTGCTATTTATAGCCGCCTATTCTGTCTTTGCAATTATAAACGGCTCTCTTAGCATGGTCGCCGCGGTTTACCCCTTCTTGGCGATCGAAGCCGATCGAACAGGCCCATGTACCTCTACGACGAGATCGACCAGCGCATCGTGGACGAGCGCGTCCGGCAGTACCGCGACCAGACTCGTCGCTACCTGGCGGGCACGCTATCGGAGGACGCCTTCCGGCCGCTGCGACTGCAGAACGGCCTCTACATCCAGCGCCACGCCCCGATGCTGCGCATCGCGATCCCCTACGGACTGCTCGCCTCGTATCAGTTGCGCAAGCTCGCCACGATCGCGCGGCGTTACGACCGCGGGTACGGCCACTTCAGCACCCGCCAGAATCTGCAGCTCAACTGGGTACGCCTGGAGGATGTTCCCGACATCCTCGGCGACCTCGCCACGGTGCAGATGCACGCTATCCAGACCTCGGGCAACTGCATCCGCAACATCACGACCGATCATTTCGCCGGCGTCGCCCCGGACGAGATCGTCGATCCGCTCGTCTGGTGCGAGGTCCTGCGCCAATGGTCGGCGCTGAACCCCGAGTTCGCCTACCTCCCGCGTAAGTTCAAGATCGCGGTGAACGGCTCGCGCGAGGACCGCGCCGCGACGCGCGTGCACGACGTCGGACTGCATGCGGTTCGCGGGTCCGGCGGCGAGACGGGTTTCCGGGTGAGCGTGGGCGGCGGGCTCGGGCGCACCCCGATGATCGGCCACGTCATTCGCGAGTTCCTGCCCTGGCAGCATCTGTTGACGTATCTCGACGCGATCCTGCGTGTGTACAACCGCCACGGCCGCCGCGACAACAAGTACCGCGCACGAGTCAAGTTCCTGGTGAAGGAGCGCGGGGCACCCGAATTCGCGCACGAAATCGACGCCGAGTGGACGCACCTGAAGGGCGGGCCGGCAACGCTCATCCCGGAGGAAGTGGAGCGGATCGCCGCTCGCTTCGTGCGCCCCGCCTATGAGGCGCTTCCGGCACGAGGCGCGGAGCTCGAAGCCCGCCTGAGCACCGACGCCGGTTTCGCCCGCTGGCATGGCCGCAACGTGCATCCGCACAAGGTGGCCGGTTACGCCGCGGTGACAGTCTCGCTGAAGCGCCCGGGATCGGCACCCGGCGACGTGACCGCTGCGGAGATGGACGCGCTCGCGGTGCTCGCCGACCGCTATTCCCACGGCGAATTGCGGGTGACTCACGAGCAGAACCTCATCCTCGCAGACGTGCGTCAGCGCGATCTCGCGGCATTGTGGGGCGAGCTTCGCGCGCTCGGGCTCGCGGTGCCGAACATCGGTCTCCTCACCAACATCGTCGCGTGCCCGGGCGGGGACTTCTGCTCACTTGCGAACGCGCGCTCGATTCCGGTTGCCGAGGCGATCCGCGAACGCTTCGAGGATCTCGACTACGTGCACGACATCGGTCCGCTCGATCTCAACATCTCGGGGTGCATGAACTCGTGCGGCCACCATCACGTGGGGCACATCGGGATTCTCGGCGTCGACAAGGATGGGTCCGAGTGGTACCAGATCTCCATCGGGGGATCGCAGGGTGAGCATGCGTCGCTCGGCAAGGTCATCGGTCCCTCGTTCGCGCAGGACGAGGTGGCGGACGTCATCGAGCGCCTGATCGCCTGTTACCTGGCGCATCGCGATGGCGACGCGGAGCGATTCGTCGACACCGTGGCCCGCATCGGAATTTCCCCTTTCAAGGAGTATGTCTATGGCAACGCTCATCAGGAACGCTCGCGTGCGCCCCGACAGCTGGCGGCTGCTTGAGGGGCCGTTCGACCGGTTGCTGATTCCCGCCGAGGACGGGCTGCTCCCCGACTTGCCCGCCGAACCGCTGATCGTGCCGCTCGCCCTCTGGCTACGACGACGCGACGATCTCGTCGAGCGCTTGCCGCACGTCGGTCTGTGGCTCGCCGCGGACCAGGATCCGCAGTCCGCGGCCGCGGACCTGCCGCGTTTCGGCGTGATCGCCGTACGCTTCGGCGAATTCGCGGATGGACGCGGCTACTCCCTCGCGCGAGTCCTGCGCGAGCGGCACGGCTATCGGGGCGAGCTCCGCGCGATCGGGGACGTGCGGCGCGACCAGCTTTACTATCTCGCATCGTGCGGATTCGACGCCTTCGTCCTGCCCGACGACGAGGATCCGCGCGGCGCGCTAGCCGCCTTGACGGACTTCAGCGACGCCTACCAATCCAGTGTCGCGCGCCCGAGCCCGCTGTTCCGTCGACGGTTGTCGGGGGCGTGCGCATGAACGAATGGCTCCATGGCAAGGCGGTCGAGCTCGCCTTCACGCTCCGGGAGATCGCAACGGAGCATCCTTCTGCCGCGCTGGCGAGCAGTCTCGGTGCCGAGGACATGGTCGTGACGGACGTCGTCCTGCGTCACGACCTCGATATCGGGATCTTCACCCTGGATACCGGCCGGCTGCACCCCGAGACGGTCGGACTGATCGACGCCATCGAACGCCGCTACGGCTATCGGCTCGCGGTTTTTCGTCCTCGGCCCGAGGCCGTGGACGATTACGTGCAGAGGCACGGCCCGGACGCTTTCTACGAGAGCACGGCACTGCGCAAGCAGTGCTGCCAGATCCGAAAGGTCGAGCCGCTGCGGCGCGCGCTCGCCGGCAAGGCGGCATGGATCACGGGATTGCGCCGCGCACAGGCTGTCACGCGCCGCGAGCTGGAAGTGCGCGAGTTCGACGCCGCGCACGGCATTCCGAAGTTCAATCCGCTCGCGGCCTGGAGCGACGCCGACGTCTGGGCCTACCTCCACGCATTCGACGTGCCCACCAATCCGCTGCATGCGCGTGGCTATCCGAGCATCGGCTGCGCACCCTGCACGCGGGCAATCGCCCCCGGCGAGGACCCGCGCGCCGGGCGGTGGTGGTGGGAGCGCCCCGAGACCAAGGAGTGCGGCTTGCACCTCGCGCCCGACGGTCGCCTTGCGCGTGAGAAGCAGATGGCAACGGTGGGCGCGGGATTGGTGGAATGACGGGTATCGTTTATTTCGTCGGCGCGGGACCGGGCGCCCCGGATCTCCTCACGCTGCGCGCGACCCGTATCCTGGCGCGCGCCGACGTCGTGTTCCACGATGCGCTCGTGCACCCTGAAACGCTGGCGCTGGCCACGCGTGCAAAACTCGTCGATGTGGGCAAGCGCGCCGGCCGCATCTCGACGGCGCAGGGGTTCATCAACCGGCGCATGGTGCACGCCGCACAGCGCTTCAAGATCATCGTGCGGCTGAAAGGCGGAGATCCCCTGCTGTTCGGCCGCGCCCAGGAAGAGATCGAGGCGCTGGTCCGCGCCGGTATTGCCTACGAGATCGTGCCGGGTATCACCGCCGCACTGGCCGCGGCGGCGGAGCTCGGCGTGTCGCTCACGCGACGGGGCGCGAGTCGCACCGTGACCTTCGCGACGCCGCGCGTGGGAACCGGAGAGCGCGCAGGAGACTGGGCATCCGCGACGGCGTCTGCCGATACGACCGTGCTGTACATGGGCGTGGGCGAAGTCGAGGAGGTGTCGCGATGCCTCATGGAGCAGGGCCGGAGCGGCGCCACGCCGGTCGCGATCGTGGAAAACGCATCGTTGCCCGAGGCGCGCGCCTGGTTCGGAACGCTTGCCGAGCTGACGCGACTCGCGCCGCCGGACTTGCGTGGTCCCGCCACGATCCTGCTCGGGGAAGTCCTGCGGGAGCGCCTCTCTTCGGCGGGATTCAGCGGGACGCCGCGTGCGCGCGTCGCGAGCGGACGCGACTAACCTTCGCGTTCGCGCGAGCGATCGCGGTCGAACGGCGTGAAGTCGGGCTTCAGCCCGGACTTGATCGTGCAGACCTCAGCGAGCACGAGCAGCTCGTCCATGACATCTTGGGGGAAGCCCTTGCGGCCGCCGCGCGTATCGATCACCAGCCTGCTGAGATAGGAGTCGGCCTCGCGGCCACCCCACATGAGGCAGATCGATTCGATGATGTGCGGGTAGCCCTCGATGGCCGCGCGCGCGATCACGCGCTCCGGCGGACCGATGCGCTTCGGCGCGGGCTTCTCCTCTTCGGGGGCCTTGATCTCGGGATAGTCGGAATGCTGAATGGGCGTGAGCGGGCCGGCATTAAGGAACGACTTCTCCGTGAGTCCCTCCGCGCCCCATTGATGAGAGGGCAGGTCGAAATCCACGTCCGTTGCGGTGAGGGTCTCAGCGGCCGGTCGCGCCGGAGCCTGCGGTTGAGCGGCGCGCCACGGCGCCTGCCGTGCAGGTGCCGGCGGCGGAATCTCCACGGTTTCGGTGTCCGCCGCCACCTCGCCGCGATTTTCGCCAAGCAGCATCACCATCGCGCGCTCGAGTCGCGCGACGCGCTCGCTCAGCTCCGCAAAGATGCCGAGCAATTCTTCGACCGACGTGGTCGCTGCCCCGTCGTGCGCGTCGTACTCGTCGCCCGCAACGTCGGACAAATCCGCGATACGGCCCGGCCGTTCCATCTCCGCGTGGACCGCCTCGGGGACGGCCCCTATGTTCTGGTATCGATCCATGTTACACGCGAAATGATGCCTTGTGCGCACCATTCGCGGTGGAACATATTTGAAAAAAATTGTGAAATCCGCAGGTTGGGAGGCGTTCCTGCCACTCCGTGTCACTACCGCAGGGCCCGTCCGCCGGCAGGACTGGGCCAGACCCCCCGGGCAATGATGCGGCGCCCGGCGAACACCAGGTAGCTCTGGCGGCCGTAGTGCGGCACGAGCCGCTCGACCGCCCCCAGCGATCCGAGGTCTCCGGCGGAAACGATCAGCAGCGGCGCCCCGCCCGGCCTTGTCGCCGCCCAGACCTGAGCCGATCCAGTGCCCGCGACCGCTGGCGGGCGCGCCGGGAGACCGTTGCGCGCGAGGAACGCGTCCACCTCCGCATGACGACCGATGACGAGCAGAGCGGGGTCGCGCGGTAGCGATGCGCCCTCGTCGACGAACACCGGCGCGGCGTCGATCAGCCGTCCTGCCAGACGCTTGGCCTGCGGCGTCCATTCGGCTCCCGGCACGGCTAGCGCCACCACCACTGCCGGCGCGACCATCGTTTGCCGCAGGATCGGGGGCAGCTCCGCCTGGTCGAGCCTGCGCAGTATGCGGAACTCGGGATCGAGGGTGATCTCGGTCGGACGCGCCCGCACCTCGATCTCGAATGACTGCCGACCGCTCGCGAGCTGTACCGTGTGCATCTCGTCGCCCTGCTCGGTCTGCACGCGGAGCGGCACGCGCAGCCCGTAAGCCGGCGTGTCCTGGGCGAGGGTGATCCGCACCAGATGCGTGCCGCCGGAGGTGGCGCGCGAGGCCTCCGCAATCCGCACGGACGGCAGGCCTTCGCGCTCGAGCCATTGCGTGAAGAACATCGCGAGGTCACGCCCGGATTCGGCTTCGAATGCGCGCTGCAGATCTCGCCACGAAGCGACGCGAAATTTCTGTTCGAGCCAGAACCGGCGCAGCCCACGATCGAATGCTTCCGTGCCGAGCGTGTCACGCAGCATGAGGAAAACCATGGCGGACTTGTTGTAACCGACAATCTGCGACATCCCGTGCGTGCGGGCAGTGAACGCCCTGAGCGGCTGGTCGTGCCCCGGCGGCACCGCGGCGAGGTCGCGTAGCCAGCCGAGCCGCATCTCGCGCGCCGCATCGTCGCCGGCCTGTTCCTTGTAGGCGTAATCCGCCATGAACGTGGTGAGCCCTTCCGCCCAGTTGCCGCTTGCGAGATCCGGATACACGCCGTTGCCCCACCAGTTGTGCAGCACCTCGTGACCGAGCGACGTGGCGCGGATGAACGGCAGGCGAAGCACACTCTCGCCGAGATAGGTGAGCGTGGGCATGCCGAAGCCGGTCGGAGTGGGGCTCGACACGACGCTGAACTCGGTGAACGGATAGGGCCCGATCCGCGCCTCGTAGAGATCGATGTAGCCCTGTACCGCATCCAGGTAGCTTTTCGACAGCTCGGCGATCTCGGGCGCGAAGTACGTGCGCAACGCGACATCGCTGCCGCGCGTTGTGCGTACGGCGCGCGTCTCGACGCGGTAGGGTCCCGCCATCAGATCGATGCCTTCCGCCGGGTGCGCGAACTCGAAGACGGCATGAGCCCCGTCCTCCGCGACCGTTTCCTCGACGAGGCGCCCCGCCACGATGCCGCGCTGCCCGGCCGGCAGATCGATTGCCACCCGGTAGCTGCCGAGAGAATTCCCGATGACCGGGTACCAGTAGCTCCCGGACGGCAGAAATGTTCCGTCCGGCCCACTGGCCGCAACCGGGCGCCCGAGCGTCCCGCGATGATCCAGCGAGAGATCGATCGGCGCCACGATGCCGCGCCAGCGAATCTCGATCGCGTGGCCGCCGCGCCGCGCGGCGACGGGCCATACGCGTTCGCCGCCGCGCGTGACACCGCGTGCGGTCAGCGGTTCGCCGTCCACGAGGATGTAGTCGGCGGCCAGCGTCCGCGCGAGCGCGATCGTCGTCGCCTCAGGGGCCTTCACCGTGATCCGTGCAGTCGCCTCGAGGACGCGCGTCGCGGGCTCCAGGTGCACCGCGATATCGTAGTGAACGGGCTGCGCGAACGCGGGCGCTGGCGTGACCACCGCCGCCAGCGCGCAGACGATCGAGACGGCCAGTGCCCTCACGGCGTCGTCGGCGGAAACTTCGCGATGAGCTCGACCGCGCCAGTGCCGCGCTTCACTTTCAGCGGAAGCCACGTTCCGGGCGCATGCCGCTGAACCGCTGCAGCGAGATCGCCAGGCTCCTTCGCCGGCAGGCCCGCCACTTCGACGACGATGTCACCCGCGCGCACGCCGGCTGCCTCGGCAACGCTGCCCTCCTCGACGCGACGTATGCGAACGCCACCAGCGTCGGGCTCGAGCCACACACCGAGCCGCTGGCGGCGCGGCGCAGACGCCAGTTGTGGTGCACTCAAGCCGAACACGGCATCGGCGTATCCAGCGACCAACTGCTCGCAGTCGCTGCCGCTGTCGGACGGGAGGAGCACGGCCACGTCGCCGATGCCGAGCGCTTCGAGCTGATGGGGAACGCCGTAGCGGTTCACGATGTGTGCGCCTCCCAATATCCCGACGACCTGCGCCGTCGGCTTGCGCTCGAGCGTGGCGGCGATCCCCTCCGCCATGGCGCGATCCCAGACGAGCTGGCTCTCGACAAAATGCCGGAACGCCGGATCTTCGGTCGAGGTGCTTTCGGTGGCACGGCCCGCAGCGCCGGTCTTTTCGTGCTCGACGAAACTCTTGTGCAGGAACTCGATGTACTGCGCGCTTCCGGGCGCCGGGCGCGAGATTCCCTCGCGTTCCTGAGCCGGCACCGCGTCGAAGCCCTCCTTGCGCACCGCGCGAGTGAGCTTGCGGTCGACATTGAGCGCGACCATCGGAATGCCGTGCATGCGCGCAAAATGAAAGATCGGCAGATAGAGCTGCGGGTCCGTGTTCCACACGTCACGCCAGTCGCTGGCTTGCAGAAATTCCGCCTCGCTCAGCTCGCCTGCGACCCAGCGGTCCAGCGCTGGCTGCACCCGGCGCGGGAACATCTCGAGGCCGATCACCATATCGGGCCGTAACGCATGCAGGGCCGCGATCACGTGCAGCTGCCAGCGGTGATGCTCCGCGCTGTCATGGCGCTCTCCGAGCAGCACCACCGAACGGCGCGCGAGACTGCCGAAGAGGTCCGCGACGGCGAGCGGGCGCAAGCCGTCGGGGCCGGGAGCACCCCAGGCGCCGCGAGGGACGCAGTCGGCTGGGAGGGCCGTCGCTGGCAGCAGCATCGCCGTCGCGAGCAGCGCGAGCAGGATTCTCCTGCGCGCGCGATGCCTCGCGACTTTTCCTGACAACTCGTTCATCTGGATCTCCGAATCGGACGGCGGCCGGGATGTGCGATGGGTTTCGGAACCGTATTCGAAACCGTCAACGGATGGGTAGGCGCACCGCGTCGCCCACGAGCTGGAATGCGTTCCACGTATCATCGCCGCCGTTGCGGCAGACGCCGAACTGGAATGGCCACGAGTCACGTCCCGGCGTGAGGAAGCGCAAGTCGCGGAACCAGACGCAGCGCGCGGCCGTGGCGTGGTCGATGCGGAGCAGAACCGGATACGCGGCAAACCAGCGGAAGAAGCCGAGTGGCTCGGCTCGCCAGGCTTCCATAGCCTGCTCCCGCGCTGATGGCGCCCCGAAACGCTCGGCCCGCTGCCACGTCGCGTTCGCGAGCGGGACATACGCGGCGTCGAGCCGCTCGATCAGGCCGGCGCCCGGCGCCGGAGCGGGGCGCGGCTTCTGTCGCAGCACATTCACGAAGGCATACCTGAACTCCTCACCGTTCTCGACCACCACCATCCAGTTGAATGGCGAGACGGGCCGTGGCTGCGCCGTGACCTTGGCAGACGGAATGCCCTGGGCCTGCGCGTACTCGCGACCGAATTCGACCGCGACCCCGTGCGCGTAACCCTGCAATCCGACGTATCCGGCAAGCACGACAAGCCCGATCACCGCGGGGATCCGCGAGCGCCTGAACACCCACGCCGCGAGCAGTGCGACGACGATGATGCCCGTGAACCAGAGATCGATGATGAACGTCGTATCGAGGGCGAAGCGCCGATCGGACAACGGCGCGAGCATGACGGTCCCGAAAGAAGTGATCACATCGCCGAGAATGTGGATCCCGATCGAGCCGGCGACCACGCCGAAATACGCCTGCCAGCGCGGCCGGGCGGGATCCAGCCGCGCGAAGATCCACGCGAGCGCAATCGCCCAGATCGGCAGCATGATCAGCGAATGCGTCACGCCCCGGTGATAGAGCAGATAAGCCGACGGCGAGATGAAACTGAGCACGAAATCGAGGTCGGGAAACGCGGCCGCAAGGGCACCGACCGCTATGCGCCGACGCAGGCTGATGGCGCCGGGAGCGGATTGCCTTGGTGCGGTGGCGCGAGCCAGGAGCGCGCCGCTCAATGCGTGAGTCAGGGTGTCCATGCAGTCCGCTCAGACAATCGCGTTCCGGGGTCGTTCCCTCGCGTCCCTCACCCCTGAAGCGCACCATCTATCCGGGATAGGGCTCCAGCGTCATGCGCTCGGTCGAGACGCCCAGCGCCTTCGCCATTCGCTCAAGGCTCGCGTCGTCCACGGCTGTCGGCTCGAATTCTGCGTCCATGCCCTTCGCGGCGATGAACGCGCGAGCCGCCTCTTCGCTCGTCCAGGTGACGACGGGATCCGGGGAAACGCCTTCCATCCTGACGCACACCGGGGCACCGTCCGCCTTGAACACGACTGCATACATTGAGCCCCCTGCATGCGTGATCGAGACGCGCCGATTATACCCGGCAGTGCGTGACATCCTTTCGACGCGCGGCGGTGTTCGCGTGGCAGAATCCACTTCACGAGACAACGAGACAATGTGGGGAGCGATCCGGTTTGCGCATCGGAATCATCGGCGGAGGCGTGATCGCCCGTCTCATCCTGGACGAGGTGCGGCAGGGATCGCTGCGCGATCTCGAGGTCACCGGGCTGCTCGGACGCCACAGCGCCTCGCGCGGCAAGTTGCTCGCAGAGTCGTTCGGCGTGCCGTTCATGACCACTCTGGACGACCTGCTCGGCACGAAGCCCGACGTCGTCGTGGAGGCCGCATCTCACGACGCCGTGCGTGCATACGCGCCGCCGCTCCTCGCAGCGGGCGTATCAGTCCTGGTGCTGTCCGGTGGTGCGCTCGTCGACGATGCGTTGCGTGACAGGCTGGAGCGGCTTGCCGCCGAGCATCGCGCATTCCTCTGCGTTCCATCGGGAGGAATCGGCGGTCTGGACGCGCTAAAGGCGGTGTGCGCCGCGGGCGCGGAAGAGGTCGAGATTGCCGTCACCAAGCCGCCCGCTGCGTGGAAGGGCATCCCTTACGTCGAGCGATCCGGCGTCGACCTCGATCGCCTCGACGGGCCCGTCACATTGTTCGACGGCACGGCACGCGAAGGCGTGCCTCATTTTCCGGCGAACGTGAACATCGCGGCGGTGCTTGCGCTCGCGGGAATTGGCTTCGACCGGACGCGTCTCAAGGTTGTCGCCGACCCGGCACTGCGGTTCAACACGCACTACATCAATATCCGCGGCCTGACCGGCTCGATCAGCATCAAGTTCGAATCGGTTCCCTCGCCGGACAATCCCAAGACCGCGATGCTCGCTTGCTACAGCGCGTTGGCCGCGCTCAAGGCGCTCGCGTCGCGGGTGCGCTACGGCACCTGAGATACGCCCGGTCGCACGCGCCCCGGCTCGATTTTGCCGCGGCGCACCATTCAATTGACCTATGTCAAACGGCCTCCTTGGCATCGGATCAAGCTCGATTTATCCGTCCTGGATTGACTGCAGCAGGGCACGTTGGAAGGAGGAGCATCTTGAATCAACGGGTAAGAACGCCGCTGGCCATGGTTCGCGTGCTCCGAATTCTGGTGGTCGAATCGGTCGCCGCCGAGCGCCACAGGCTGGTCGCCACGCTCGCGGAGCAGCCGGGTGTTGAGATCGTCGGTGACACCGAGAGTCCGGAGCGTGCGTTGGCGCTGGCCGCCTCGGTCCTGCCCGACGTGGTGCTGCTCACGGCCAAGCTCGAGGACGCACGGCACGGAGAGGTCGTCACCAAGCTCCGTGCCGCGGCACCCGGCGCGCACGTCCTGGTGCTTACCCGCTCGGAGGAGGAGGAGGCGCTCCTGGAGGCGTTACACGCAGGAGCATCGGGCTATCTCGTCCGCAATCTAGACGGCGGACTCATGGCCGATGCCCTGCGCTGCACGGTCGAGCACGGCGGTCTGTTCGGGTACCGGTCCGCGACGGATCTCTCGGCCCCGCCCGCGTCGCCCCTCTCGCCGCGCGAGCAGCAGATTCTGATACTCATCGCCGAGGGCTGGACGAACAAGCAGATCGCACGGGAGCTCGGCGTTGCCGAGAGCACGGTGAAGATCCACGTCCAGCATATCCTCAGAAAACTCAAGCTGGAGAGCCGCGTTCAGGCGGCCGTCTACGCGACCGAAAACGGCCTGGCGCTCAAGCACTGACTGACCCGCGCGAGCTACCCGGTTTGCCGCGACTGCGGCACACTGATCGGGGACGGCTATCGGCGATCGCCTATGCACGCAATGCTGCTCGACCATCCGGGCTCACCCCTGCGACCGGGCACGCTCCCGCCTCGCGCGTTGGAGCGTGGTCAGGTGCGGCTGCGCGTCGCGGCCTGTGGGGTCTGCCGCACGGACCTGCACATCACCGACGGCGATCTCCCCGAACTGCGCAGTCCGGTGGTGCCCGGGCACGAGATCGTCGGGGTCGTCGAGGAGGTCGCCGCCGGCGTCGAGCGCTTCCGGACCGGCGACCGGGTCGGCGTGCCCTGGCTCGGCTGGACTTGCGGACACTGCGTGTATTGCAAGAGCGGCCGCGAGAACCTCTGCGCCTCGGCGCGGTTCACCGGCTACCACCTGGATGGCGGCTATGCGGAGGAGACGATCGCCGATGCACGATACTGTTTCGCGCTGCCCGAAATCTATGGTGACGCGGAGGCCGCTCCGCTGCTCTGCGCAGGGCTGATCGGATATCGCTCGCTCGTGCACGCCGGCGACGCTCGGCGCCTGGGCATCTACGGATTCGGTGCGGCCGCCCACATCGTCGCGCAGGTGGCGCGATGGCAGGGGCGCGAGCTCTTCGCGTTCACGCGCCCCGGGGACACCGCGGCGCAAGCGTTCGCGAAGTCCCTCGGCGTCTCCTGGGCAGGCGACTCCACGCAGTTGCCGCCCGAGCCGCTCGATGCCGCGATTTTGTTCGCGCCGGTGGGCGCACTCGTGCCCGCTGCGTTGCGAGCCGTCGCGCCCGGCGGCACCGTGGTTTGCGCGGGCATACACATGAGCGACATCCCTGCCTTTCCCTATGAGATCCTGTGGGGCGAACGCACCATCCGATCGGTCGCGAATCTCACGCGCCGCGACGGAGAGGAGTTTCTGGCGATCGCGCCGCAAGTTCCGGTGCGCACCGAGGTGGAAACGTTCGCGCTCGACCAGGCGAACGAGGCGCTCGCCCGCCTGCGCGAAGGGCGCATCACCGGCGCGGCCGTCGTCGTTCCGTAGGCCGCTGCCCGACGCCCTCGCGCATGCGTGCCGATTCCGACAGTACGTGACACGGCCTGCGCAAGCGGCCGAGTCACGATTTCCAGTCTGAGCGCGAAGATGGAGATCGTGCCCGGCGGTTTGTCCTAGATCAAAGCCGCGGCACGGTGCGGTTCTAAGCTCGCACGATGCGCGGCAGGGAGACCGCCGCGGAACTACGGTCGTGGGCCAATGGGCTATCTCGCGCTCAAGTATCTGCATGTCGCCACGGTGATCGTGAGCTACGGCCTGTTCTTCGTTCGCGGGACATGGATGCTTTCCGATTCGCCGATGCTGACGAGGCGCTGGGTGAGGATCGTGCCGCACGTCAATGACACCGTTCTCCTCGTCGCCGCGATCTGGCTCGCGACCATCATCCGGCAGTACCCGGGAAGCTCGGCCTGGCTGACCGCCAAGGTGGCGGGACTGATCGTGTACATCCTGATCGGGATGGTGGCGCTCCGGCGTGGCCCGACGAAGCCGGTTCGTGCGGTCGCATGGGTCGCTGCCCAGCTCGTGTTCTTCTATATCGTCGCCGTGGCCCTGACGCGCGACGCGAATCCGATGAGAGCCTGGATCTAGAAAGGGCGGCATCGAATGTGCGCGCAGGCATTGCTGGGATTCGACCGTCCGCTCGAGCTGATCCGCCACACGCACCAGCGGCTCGAGCACCGCTGTGCGCTGATGCAGCGGCTGAGCGCGCACCTGAGCGCGAGCGGCTGCGACGCGGACGCCCAGGCCACGGCCGGGCACATCGTGCGGTTCTTCGAGGAGGAAATGGCGCATCACCACGAGGACGAGGAGCTGGAGTTCTACGACGCTGTGGTCGAGGCCGCACCCGCGAAGTCCCGGGCTGCCGTCGCAAAGCTCGTCGCGGAGCTGCGCGGCGAGCACGAGCGGCTGCAGGCCGTCTGGCGCGACGTCCTGCGCCCGCAGCTCGCGGCGATCATGGAAGGTCGCTCGAAGGAGCTGAACCGCGAGGCCGTGGACCGTTGTCACATGCTTTATGTGAGCCACATCGAGCGCGAGGAGGAAACGCTGCTGCCCATCGCCGAGAAACGCTTCTCCCCCGAGCAGCTCGAGCGGCTCGGCCGCGGGATGGCCGAACGGCGAAAAGAACCGTACCCCGACGGAGCTTGACCTAGTACGTCATTCCCGTTGAAATGGCGCCTTCGCGCGCGTTCGGCGCGCGGCACCCTCCGGCGCAGAGGAAATGGCGACAGCACCGATCAAACCGTTGGCGTTTCTCGCCAATATTCCGCTCTTCAAGGAGCTTGCGCCCGAGGAGCTCGAGCGTATCGCCAGGCACACGCGGCAGGTGCGCGCGGAGCGCGGCGAGATCCTCTTCCATCGCGGCGATCCCGCGAACGGCTTCCACCTCGTCGTCTACGGTCAGGTGAAGCTCGCCTTCATCTCCTCGAAAGGCGACGAGAAGGTCGTCGAAATCATCGGCCAGGGCGGAAGCTTCGGCGAGGCGGTCATGTTCATGGAACGCCCTCATGTCGTCACTGCTCAGGCGCTCGCCGACACGCTCCTGCTCTACGTGCAGAAGGAGGCGGTGTTCGACGAGCTCGACCGTGACCCACGCTTCGCGCGTCGCATCATCGCCGGCCTCTCGCGTCGTCTGCACCACCTGATGTCGGACCTCGAGGCCTACTCGATGCGCTCCGGCACCCAGCGGGTGATCGGCTACCTGCTGCGCGACTGCCGGCGCGAAAGCGAGGACGTGGATTCGATCGAGGTGACGTTGCCGACGACCAAGGGCATCGTCGCGTCACGCTTGAACCTCACGCAGGAACACTTCTCGCGCATCCTGCACGAGCTCGCCGCCGAGGAGCTCATCGAGGTGCAGGGACGGACCGTCGCGATTCCGAGCGTCGCGCGACTCCAGCAGTACGCCCTGTGAGGGCGTAAGAGCGGAAGGTTACGAACCGGGGGAAACCGCCTGGTTTCCCCCGTTACCCCCCCATCCCGGTAAGAGCAAGCAGGAGAAAGGTTTAGTTATTTCCCCTCCTTTTCAAGGAGGGGTGGCTGCGCAGCGGCCGGGGCGGTTGCTGCCGTCACTTCTGCCAAATCAGGATCTCGCAGCGCCCGTCGTCGAACCAGGTCGGATCGTACGTATAACCGTTGCGCTCCAGCACGCGGTAGAGCGGATGCGGCTCACGGTTAAGGATCAGCTTGATCCGCTCGCCCGGCGTCAGGTCGCTGAGCGCCTCCATCACACGCTCGAACGGTTCCGGAGGCTCGAGCTCGCGTGCATCGATGACGATCATCGGTTGGCTCCTATGCTTGTTGCGCCCGACTATGCAACCACGCCAGCGTGCCGAGCACGAGGCTCGAGATCACGTTATGCGCGACGGCCGTCGCGAGCGGCGCCCCCGCACTCACGATGACCGCGCCGAGGGCGACCTGCCCGGCGACCAGCGCGAGAAGCAGGATTGCGGCCGCGTGCGGCCCGTTTGCACGCCGGAGCGCGGCGACAGCGACCGCGACTGCCAGCGCGGCGAAGAACACCGCGCCGAGGCGGTGGGCAAGCTGCACGGCCTGGCGCCCCGCCTCCTCGACCGCAGTCAGCGGCACGGCCGTGGCGGTGAAGATATCGAATCCGGCGCCACCCGCGTGCGGCCACCACGCTCCGCCGCACGATGGAAAACCCTCGCAGGCAGCTGCCACGTAGCGCGCGTTCGCGAGCGCGCCGAGCGCGATTTGGATCACCGCAACGCCGAGTGCCGCCGAGATCAGCAGCGCGGGTCCGCGGGGAAGGAGGTCACGGATCGACGTCCCGCCGGAATCCGGACGCCATGCGGCGAGCCAGGCGAGCACGCCGAACGTCGCCATTCCCGCTACGACGTTACCGATCGTGACCGCAGGGACGAGCGAGGGCGTGTATCGGCCGAGCCAGGCGAGAAAGGCCGCAAGCACGAGCAGCTTGATCGCGGCCACGCGCGGCGCGGCGCTTCGCCACGCGTTCCAGCCGAGGAACGTGATCGCGAGAAACAGCACGCCGGCCAGGCTGGCCGCCAGCCGATGCGTTGCCCGCACGTAGAAGTGCGGAGAATCCGCAGCGGGTACCGCGCCCGCGTCCTGCGGCGCAGTGCGGCCGTAGCATTGCGGCCACGGTTCGCAACCCACGCCCTGCTGCGCGAGCCGGACATAGGCGCTCGCGCCGTTCACCACCAGCACCAGGACCGCCGAGACCCAGACCATCGCTCGTACCAGTCTCATCGGCGCTCCCGCCCGCCCGCCATGCAGCGAAACGCGACCACGAGAAAGAGCACGCCGCCGACGATCGCGATCAGTCCGCCGAGCCCCATGAAGCCCATGCCGATCACCTCGCCCGTGGTGCGCAACACCTGCTCGCTGCCCGCGACCTTGCGCTGCACGCCGTAGCCGCCGGACCAGAGCAGGCCGGCAACGTGCATGAGCTGTCCGGCCCCGTAGACGTACGGCTGCCATGTCGCGAGGCGCCCGATCGGGGTGCGGTAGCCGAGCTGCGGCAGCAGGTGATACACGACGCCCATGAACGCGAGCGTGATCCCGACGATCGACCCGTGGTAATGCGCCGGGATCCGCACGTTCGAGCCCTGAATCATGAATCCGATTAGTCCGCCGAAAGCGAACAGGACCAGAGACGACGCGAGCGCGGCACGCAGCGGTCGTTGTGTCTCGTCGGTGGTCCGCGCACCGGTCAGCGCGACCAGTACTGCGAGCGTCATCGGCAGCATCGCCAGGCCGCCGCCGAAGCGCATCAGCCAGGTGAGCAGCCGATAGTGCTCGACGGACGGCACCGCATAGGCGAGATAGATGACTGGTGTCAAAAAGACGGACACGAGTGCCACGGCGAAGAGCAGCACGGCGACGCGCGGCGTCAGCGGAATCGGTGCACCGATGGCCGAAGCGAGCCACAGCCAGGAGACCATCATGAGCAGTGTCCAGGTGAACTGGAGCACGTGCCCACCGCCCCAAAAGAGAAGCTCGTAATAGGCCTTGCCTTCGAGACCGCGCGGAACGTCGAGCCACGACCACGCGAATGCGGCGAGCGCGATCGCGGTTGCAACCACCGAGCTGTTCAGTCCGAAGCGCAGTGCCGCAGCGCCGTCGAGGCGCGTGCCGACGCGCGGCACCGCTACCATCCCGCGTAGAACCAGCATGGCCATGCCGCCGGCGATCGCCGTCAGCCCGGCGAGGAACACCGCGCCGTCGAGCACCGGTACGTAGTTCGCCATCACCGCCGCGGCACGCTGGGTGAACGGCGCCACGGCGAGCAGGACAGTGCCGGCGACAGCCAGCGCGAATGCCGCCCAGCCGAGCGGCGTCCAGCGCGGCGTGGAATTGATGCTCCAGAACACGCCGGCGATCGCAACGAACCACACTAGCACGGAAAGATCCACGTGCACGACGAGCGCGACGCGGAAGAAGTTCTCGACCGGGAAGAGCCCGGCGAGACCCGGGGTGCGCGAGACGACGAGCAGAATCGAGTACACGCCGGCGCCGATGAGTGCGGCAAGCGCGAGCTGCAGCCAGCCGCGCGCGAGCTTCGCGCGCGCGCCGTCCGGCACCGCGAGCCGGTACTCCCCGCGCGCGAGCGAGATCCACTTCCCGAAGTACCGTGCGACCCCTGCGGGCGCATCAGCCAAGGGCGACCTCCTTGCGCCTGGGGCGCTTGGTACGCGCGGCGTGCCGCGACTCTGCCGGTGGCAGGTTGGTGAGCGCGGCGCGAAAGTGCTCGACCGCTGCGCGCAGATTCGCCATGTCGTCCTCCGCCGCCCAGACCACCCGCACCCGTTCACGCGGCACCGACACCCGCAGATGCGGCTCGCGGACGCCGGCAATGCGCTGCGCGGTCCAGGTATTTCCGTGCCGATAGTAGCAGCCGTCTTCGGCACAGCCGGTGACGAGCACGCCGTCGGCGCCGCTGCGCAGCGCGTAGTCGATGAACGACGGCGGCAACTGGCCGGTGCAGAGCAGGCTGATCACGCCGGTATCGGGCCGCTCGAGCACGCGTGCGTCGGCGGCGCGGTCGCACCCGAATACCAGCATCCGCGGACTGCCCTCGAGGCCGGCGAGCGCGCGCTCCATTCGGGAGCGCATCTCGGCAAGTGAGCGTTGCGGCATGTCGATGCCCGTGACGAGCTCGGCAACGGTGCGGAACGGCGTGGAAGACGGACACGCACCCGCGCAGATGCCGCAACTCACGCAGAGCTCGGGCAGCACCCGCGCGAGCCCGGGGCCGCGCCGGCCGTCGGTACGAGGTTCCACCACGACGGCGCCGAACGGGCAGTCGGCAAAGCAGCGGCCGCAGCCATTGCAGTTCGCCGGATCGACCTGCGCCACCGGCTCGTGCGACACGCGCACCAGCCACGGCAGCGCCGCGAGAACCAGCGTGGCGAGCATCACCATCGTCCACAGCGCGGCCGGCGATGTGGCGTCCATCAGCGGATGGATGAAGAGGTAGTACCAATCGACCGGAATCGTGGCCGGCACCGCGCCGTAGTCCGGCGGCAGCAGGCTCGTCACCGGCTTGATGAGTGAAAGCGCGATGAGCGTTGCAAAGGTCCCGAGCATGAGCGCGCGGCTCGGGGTCACGTTGGGCCGTGTCACCCGCTGAATGTGCAGCCACATGCCGAGGAGCAAAGTGAGCGGGATCGCGACGTGCAGGAACGAAAGCAGCGCATAGAAGCGGTCGGTCATCTGTCCGCTCGAGAGAAAATTTCGCACCATCGACAGCCCGAAAAGCGGCAACGCGTCGAACCACTCCGCGGTGGCGGTCAGGCTCCACTGGGCAAGCTGGTCGCCGACCAGCCAGTAGCCGCCGATGCCCGACGCGTACAGGAACCAGATCAGGACCACGCCGGTGACCCATGCGAACCAGCGCGCGCCGGTGAAGCGGCCGGCGAGGAGCTCGCGCACAAGATGGAGCGCCGTCACCACGACGAATCCGTCGGCGGCGTAGCGGTGCACGCTCCGGATTATCGACCCGAGCGCAGCGGCTGACAGCGCATCGATCGACCGGTACGCGCCTTCGGCGGTGCCTTCGAACACGATGTAGAGATAGAGGCCCGTGCCGAGCATCACCCAGAAGAAAAGAAATCCGAGCGCACCGAGGTGCCGCAGGGGATTCCCGTCTGCGCCGAACACCGCATCGAACGCGAGCTCGGCCCGCTCCCATGCTCGCCACGTTGCACGCCAGATCGTGCGGGATGGGGCGCCTCCTGGCGCGGCTTGCCTGTCGACGGACATGTCTTGCTCAGTGCACGAACTGGAACCCGCCCTTGCCGGCATTGAAGTCGATCACGAGCACCTTGCCCGGCGCGAGGTCGATCGTCGCGTCGGAAACGTAGGTGAACTTGCCGTCCGGTCCGTCGGCCAGGCGAGCCTTGAAGGTGTGCTTGCCCGCGACGACTGGCAGGCGGCGATACACGGTGGACGCGCCGTCGCGCTTGAGCCCCGCCGGCCGCGCGGTGATCTGGTAGAGCGGCTTACCGTCCATCTCGATCTCGACTTGCACCGGCGCGCGCTCGCGCGGACAGTCGAGCTTGACGCGCATGTTCGGAGCCAGCTTCGCGAGCTCTTCGGGCGTGCGCTCGCGGCAGGGTGAGATCGGCTTCGCGCCGTGGCTGAATGACAGCCGCACGAGCGCCTGGTCTGGCGGCAGCGCCTGAAACACGGGGTAGCTGGAGAAGTAGCCGAGAGCTGCGCCGAACGCGACGTAGAGCGCGATCTGGGCGGCATAGCGAAGAATCGTGTTCACGCCGTGCCTCCCAGGCGCACCATCTCGGCGGAGCGCGCCTCGGTGCGCGGCGCAAACCGGAATGCATCAGAGAAGCAGTCGTAATCGCTCATGCCCTTTGCAAGGAAGGCGGGCCGCGCCGCCTGCACCATCGCGACCGACCCGCACGCGTAGATCTGATGGTCGGAGAGGTCGGGGAAGTCGGCGAGTATCGCCTCGTGAACGAGGCCGGTCCGACCCTCCCAGTGGTCTTCGGGCTGCGGATCCGAAAGCACGGGCACGAACTTGAAGCTCGAGCTCTGCCGTTCCCACTCGCCCGGCAGATCGGGCAGGTACAGGTCGCGCAGGCTGCGCACGCCCCAGTAGAGAAACATCTTGCGCCGGAAGCCGGTGTGGATCGCATGCTCGACCATGCTTTTCACGGGCGCGAATCCGGTGGCTCCGGCGACGAAGATGATGGGCTTCTCGCTGTCCTCGCGCAGGAAGAACGAGCCGAGCGGTCCCTCGAAGCGCACCGTGTCGCCGACCTTCATCTCGTTGAAAACGTGAGGGGTGAACCGCCCGCCGGGCACGAGCCGGATCTGCAGCTCGATCAGCTCGCGCTCGTGCGGCGCGGTGGCGAAGGAGAAGCTGCGCTTCTCGCCGTCGGGCAGGAGGATGTCGATGTACTGGCCGGCGTAGAAGCGCGGCGTCTCCTCGCCTTCGCACTTGAGGAAGACCTGCATCACGTCGTGCGAGAGCCTGTTCATCCTGACGACCCGCGCAGTGTGCACTGCCACGGCGATCTTCCCCGGCGTCTCGACCGGAACGTACTCGACCTCGATGTCCGACTTCGGCGTGCACGCGCAGAGCAACACCTTTCCCTGTGCGCGCTCCGCATCGGTGAGGAACGCAGGCTGGTACAGGCCGTAGTCGACCTCGCCCTGCAGGAGGGTCGCCTTGCACATTCCACAGCCGCCGCTGCGGCAGTCGAAGGGGACTCTCACGTCCTCGCGCAGCGCCGCGTCCAGCACGAACTCCCCGTCGCGGATGGCGATGATCCGGTTGTCCGGGTGGATCATCATATGAAACGCTTCCTTGCGCGAGCGCTTGGGAGGCAGCCAGGGCGTGGCAAGCGCGATGAGCGTCAGGCCGCCGACGAGATACCACACCTCGGCGGGCGCCCAGCGCTGCAGGAGCGCGTACACGGGAAGGTAGAACCAGTCGAGCTCGATCAGCGTGACGGCGACGGAGAGATCCGCCTGCCCGCCCTGGCTTTGCACCGGTTTGACGAGCGAGAGGATGATCAGCGCGCCGAGTCCGTAGAGCGCGAGCGTGCGCGGCGGCATGATCTTCGCGCCCGGAACGCGCTGGGTGTGTATCCACAGGACCAGCAGCACGCCGAGCGGCAGCCCGATGTGGATGAACGAGAGCAGCGAAAAGAGCCGGTCGTTCACCGCGCCCTCGAAGATGAAATTGCGGATCAGCGTGCCGCCGAACACCGGGAGCGTGTCGAACCATTCCGCGGTCGTGACGGTGACGAACTGGGCGAGCCGGTCCCAGGGCAGCATGTATCCGTTGATACCGCTCGCGTACACCAGCCAGAGCACGATCACGCCGCTCACCCAGGAAAACCAGCGGAAGCTCCGGTAGTGGTCGAAGAAGAAATGACGCCCCAGGTGCAGCAGCATCGTGAGCACCATCGCGTCGGATGCATACCGGTGCACGCTGCGCATGATCCCGGCGAACCACCACTGCTGCTGCGTGATGTACTCCACCGAGTCGTAGGCTTCCCGCACGCCGGTCTTGAAGAACGCGTAGACGACCAGGCCGGAGACGACTACCACCCAGCACATGAAGTAGGAAAGCGCGCCGAGGTGGAAGAGCGGGTTGAGATGCTCGCCGAAGACGCGGGTGAACAGGCCGTCCGCACGATGGAACGTCCACTGTCCTGCCCGCTGGAGGAGCTTCAACACGCTGCGCGTCTCCGGACTTTCCGCGGCAGGTGCCGCGCCGCTTCGTTCTTCCGCGGCCTGTGCCGCGCCGATTGTGTATGAGGGGATGCTAATGAACCGCGCGCCGGCCGCACCTTGATGTGCATCAACCGCGCGACCGCGCAAAACCTTATCCGTTAGGGGGTTGACGGAGGTCAGCCGCGGCTCAGCCGGCGGCCGCCCGATCGAACCGCCGGCGCTTGCGGATCTCGTGCCACAGGAACCAGATCCCGCCGACCAACATCAGGAAGAACATGACGATCGAGCTTACCACTGACCACTGGAAGCGGTAGACGCCCGCGCGTGGGTCGTACACCGTGCAGAGGAGCCGGATCCGCTCGATCGCGTCGCCGATGCCCTGCACCGGCTGCGCCTTTCCGGTGATGAGCTGCTGCAGCGGGTCGATGAAGAGCGGCAGCGCGAACTCCTCGCCGTAGACCTGGCGGAATACCCTGCCCTCGCCATCGACGATGGTCGTCTGCGTGACGTGGTCGAACCCGGCGGGCGTGGCCACGTACTGGAATCCGAAGTCTGCGACGAGCGCGGGAATCTGCTTCTCGAACGGCGAGAGGAACTTCCACTGCGGGTCGTTGATGCCGTAGCGCCGCGCAAAGTCGCGCATCGACTCGGGCGAGTCGTACGGGAGATTGAACCCGATCGACACCACGTTGAACGTACCCGCGCCGAGCGTGCGCTGCGCGGCGCGAATCGCCTTGGCGAGGCGCGCGGTGGTGGTCGGACACGCGGAGAAACAGCCGGTATAGACGAAACTGACCACCAGCGGCTTTCCCCGGTAGTCGGCGAGCCGCACCGGTTTCCCCGTGCGGTCGCGGAACGCGTAGTCGCCGATCGGCTTGCCGATCACGCTCTGACTGAATTGCAGTGCCTGGTCCGGATCGAACGACTTACCGCCGAGTGCGCCGCCGGCGACGTTGCCAGCGATTGCCGGGGTAACCCAAAGCGCGAGCGCGCAAACCAGCGAAAACCTTCGCCGCGCAGCGGCTGAGGTGCTTGCCGTCACGTGTCACACCTCACTTCACCCCGCGAGCGCCACGTCGACGATCCCTGCCGAGAGGAGCAGAGTGAGCTGCACGAGCGAAGCGAAGAAGTTCGCCAGCGCCCGCTTGCGGGTCGGATTCGCGAGCAGGCGCAAGCTCAGGAGCACGAAGAGCGCACCGCCCGCCGCGGCGCCGGCTCCGTAGATCCAACCCATCCCGTAGGCGAGCGGAACGAACGAGAGCCCGACCAGCGCAACGGTGTGCAGAAGGATCGCCAGCGCGCAGGCCCGATCCCCGACCACGACCGGCAGCATCGGCACGCCCGCGGCCTCGTAGTCGTCACGGCAGACCATCGCCAGGCTCCAGAAGTGCGGTGGCGTCCACAGGAAGAGCACGACCGCCAGGACGAGCGGGACAGCCGGCAGGCTGTCGGGTGCCACCGCAGCCGCTCCGGCGAGCACCGCGAAACTGCCCGCGAGCCCGCCGATCACGATGTTCCACCAGGTGCGGCGCTTCAGCCACACCGTGTAGACGACTGCGTAAACGAATCCCCCGAGGAACGTGTACAACGCGGCGACCCAATTGGTCGCGAGCGTCGCGGCCGCGACCGATGCGACGGTGAGCGCGCCGAGCAGCGCGGGAAACCGCCAGTCATGCGCGAACGCTCCGGTCACGAACGGCCGGTTTCGGGTGCGCTTCATGCGCGCGTCGAGATCGCGCTCGAACCACTGGTTGAAGCCGCCCGCCGCTGCCGCGGAAACCACCACCGCGAGTCCGAGGACGACCACGCGCCAGGCTTCGAGCGCGGGACCCGGCGTCATCGCGAGGCCGGCGACGGCGGTGAAGCCGATGATGATTCCGATGCGCAGCTTGAATACTCCGGCGATCGTCGCCGCCGCGGCGGCGACCGGGTGCCGCCGGCCCTCGCCCTGCGATCTACCTGCCGTGTCTTTCGACAGCACTGGCATGGCGCCCTCCGTCATTACCTGAGCGGCCAGACGGTGGACAGGTACTTCCAGTTGATGAAGTAGTACAGCACGAAGGACACCAGGAACACCATTGCCAGCACGAACGTTCCCGAGGCCGACGCTGCGTGGCCCGAGCTGCCGTATCCCGTCAGCGGTGCCGCGGCCGGCGCAGGTGCCGCCATGCCGGCTTTTGCCGTCACGTGCTGGAATCCCGGCGTCTCGATCTTCTTGCCGAGGAACACCGAGTACACGGTGACCAGCAGATACATCGCGCCGCCCACGATCGCGAGCAGGCCACCGATCGCGAGCAGCCCGATCATCAGCCAGGCGGTGCCGGGAAACTCGAACCCCAGCGGGTTGCCCGAGAACGACACATCCCAGTGGCGCCGCGGCACGCCGAGCGTTCCCGCGCCCATCATGAACAGCGAGAAGATCGCCATGCCGAGCCCGAACACGTAGGGCTGCCACTTTGCGACCCCCGGGAACGCGAGCTCACGGCGGAACAGCACCGGGATCAGGAAGTAGGTGATCGCCATGAACGCGAGCGACGTCCCCAGCACCACGGTCGCGTGGAAGTGCCCCGGCACGTAGAGCGTGTTGTGCATGATGAGGTTCAGCTGCTCGGTCCCCAGGATCACGCCCGAGATCCCACCCAGGAATCCGAAGCCGATCAGGCTGATGAACACGCCCGAGAACGCCGGGTTACCCCACGGGGCCTTGCGCAGCCATTCGAACAGCCCCCTGTTGAAGCCCTTCGCGCGCTGCGCAACCTCGATCGAGCCCGGGACGGTGAGCCCGTGCACCATCGACGCGAGCACGGCCAGGTAGAGGAAGTAGCTGGTGTTCAGGATCTTCCACTTCGAGGTCAGACCCGGGTCGGCGAGCAGGTGGTGCGCGCTCGCGAGCGTGATGAACAGGATGTAGAGCAGGAACGCGGTGCGGCTCACTTTCTCGCTCATCGGCTTCGCGCCGAACACGATCGCGGCGACGGCGTACCACACTGCGACGTGCGCCGAGACGTTGATCTGCTGCGAGCTGTGGCCGAACGCCCACCAGATCTGCCGGTACATCAGCGAGTCGATGGAAGGCACCATCCCGATCGACCAGCCGAAGGTCGGGATGAGGATGATCGCGCCCGAGGCGATGGTGAACACCGCGATGATCGCCGCGGTGACCGCGCCGAAGGTCACGAGCGGCACCGAGCCGTTGTAGGTGCGCTCCGCCTTGCCGACCGCGAGCGTGCCGAAGAAGACGAAGCAGGCGATCAGCGCCCCCACCGCGAACAGGATCAAGCCGAGATAGAAGCTCCAGTGCGCACCCATCGGCGCGTACGAGGTGAACATCACGCTGGAGTCGCCGCGGATGAACACCGCGTAGTTGTTCATCAGCCCGCCGATCACCATCAGCCAGAAGCCGGCCCACGCGACCTTGGGCGTCGCCAGCCGGCATCCGAGTAGCGTCGAGCCCGCGAAGTAGAGCACCGCGATCTCGAAGAAGATGATCCAGAACACGAGCATGTTGAGCCCGTGACCGGTCAGCACCATGTAAAACATGTCTGGCGGGAGCAGGTGCACGGCCTGCCAGCGCGTCAGGGTCACCAGCAGCGCGAGGATGCCGCCGACCAGAAGAAACACCACGCCTACCACGGCGTTCCAGCGTATCAGCGCTTCGGCCGGTTGATGGAACTTCAGGCCTGTCGTCGGACAGGTCCGGAACATGCGATTGACGGCCATGGCGGCGCCCCCCTTATTTCTTCTCGGTGACGAACAGCCTGCTCGCCATCGTGTGATGGTTCAGGCCGCAGTACTCGTTGCAGATGATCGAGTAGGTGCCTGCCTTGGTCGGCTGCACGGTGAGCACGTGTTCGTAGTTCGGATGCACCTCGATGTTGATGTTCTCCGGCTGGAGCGAAAATCCGTGCAGCCAGTCCATCGACATCAGGTGCAGGCGATAGGTTTGGCCTGCCTCGAGCTCGAGGATCGGCCACCATTGCCACAGGCGCGCGATCAGGTACACGTCGCCGCCGGCAGGCGGATGCACCACGGGGATCTTCTGGTCGTTGAGGCCGGTCTCCTCGCGAACCTTGTATTTGTCGACCATCTCCTGGGTCTTCGCCGTGAACTTCTCCGGCGTGTTCTTGTAGGCCTCGTTCGCGAGATTCTGGCTGCCGAACACGTGCCAGTACGGCATCATGAAGAAGAGGACCATGCTCCAGACGAAGGCGATCAAGACCCAGGTGATCTCGATTCTCTCGATCGGCTCCTTCCACCACAGCCTGTTTGCCGGCGGCTGAATCGCGCTCATTTCACCATCTCCCTATGGATAGTTCTTGCGGGGTCGCTCAGGGCGCGACCGGGATGCTGATGATCTCCATCACACCCCAGATGAGGTACAGCACGGTCGGTATCACCACGCCGAGGAACAGCAGGATCCACGGGTTGTCCATGATCTGCTGCATGATCGGCACCGGCTCGTCGTAGACATCGTCGTAGGCGTTGGTTTGGTTCTGATCGGCCACGTCGCTCTCCTCTGCAGGACTTCGCCGAAGGAATCTACGCCACCCTCCCTGGACGAAAATTTGATATGACTTAAGGAATCCCGAGGGCTGATTTGCGATTTGATCCATGTCAAAATCGCGCACATCCCGAGACGGAACATGGCGTTCGTTATGGCGCTCGAAGCGGCACCCGATTCCTCAGTCGCGCTCCCCGATGTCGCGCCGGCCGCAACCGCCGCCGTGCCTGGCCGTCGCGCGATCGCCGCGTGGCTGCTCGTCTGTTGCGCGCTGGTCTTCGCGATGGTCGTCGTCGGAGGCGTGACGCGCCTCACCCACTCCGGTCTTTCGATCGTCGAATGGCAGCCGATCGTTGGAACGCTTCCGCCGCTGAGCGACGCAGCCTGGCAGGAAGCCTTCGATAAATACAAGCTGACGCCCGAATATCGCCAGGTGAACCACAGCATGAGCCTCGGGGAGTTCAAGGGAATCTTCTGGTGGGAGTACTTCCACCGCCTGCTCGGCCGCCTGATTGGCGTGGCGTTCTTCGTGCCGCTCGCCTGGTTCTGGATACGTGGCCGGCTCGACCGGCCGCTCGCCTGGAAGCTCGCGGGCATCTTCGTGCTGGGCGGCCTGCAGGGCGCGATGGGCTGGTACATGGTGATGAGCGGACTCGTCGACGATCCGCGCGTCTCCCAGTTCCGCCTCACCGCACACCTCGCGATCGCCGTCCTGATCTTTGCGACGATGCTGTGGATAGCGATGGACCTGCTCGCGCCGCGCAGGCGAGGTGTCGGGGCGGCAGCTGGCGGCGCGCGCCGGCTCGCCTGGTGGATCACCGGTGTCGTCGGCTACATGGTGGTGACCGGAGGTTTCGTGGCCGGTATCCGCGCCGGCAAGGCGTACAACACCTTTCCCCTGATGCAGGGCCACGTCGTGCCGCCGGAGATCTTCATGATCCAGCCGTGGTGGCAGAATTTCTTCTACAACATGGCCACCGTGCAGTTCGATCACCGACTGGGCGCGTGGGCGCTCGTGTTCCTGGTTCCGTGGCTGTGGCTGCGCGTGCGCAAGGCGTCCGTGCCGCCGCGGGCGCGCCTGGCAACGCATCTCCTGCTCGCCGCGATCGTCATGCAGATCACGCTCGGCATCACGACCCTGGTGCTCGCTGTGCCGGTGGCGCTCGGTGCTGCGCACCAGGGTGGCGCGATCGTTCTCCTCGCCGCTGCGCTCTTCGCCAACCACTCACTGCGCTAGCCGCCGGCGGCATTCGGGTGCCGCCGCTAGCGACCGAGCGGCCATTCCTTGCTGCGAATCCCGGCGGTAGCAGACCCCGGCCCTTGACCGAGATCAAATCGCGACCGGGCCGGACGGAATTAAGATGTATCTTGTCTACATGTTTCGCACCAATCCGTGCCATGCGGCTCACGACGTTCACCGACTACAGCCTGCGCGTGCTGATGTATCTCGCCGCCGCGCCCGGGCGCCGCGCGACGATCGGCGAGATCGCGGGCGTCTTCGACATCTCGGAGAACCATCTGATGAAGGTGGTCCATGCGCTGGGCAAGGCGGGCCTGCTCGCTAACGTTCGCGGCAGGGGTGGCGGACTGGGACTTGCTCGACCACCGCACGAAATCAATATTGGCGCAGTCGTCCGATCGACCGAAGGCGAAGCGATGCCGGCCGAGTGCTTCGACCGCGAGTCGAACACTTGCGACCTCGTGCGCGTGTGCCGGCTGCGCGGCGTGCTCGCGGAGGCGGTCGAGGCGTTCTATGCCGCGCTCGAAAGCCACACGCTCGCCGACCTGGTGCAGAACCGCGTGGCCCTCACCCGCGTTCTCCGCATCGATGCGCGGAGCGTGTCCGCATGAGCGCCGCCGAGACCATCCCGTACGAGGGGGATGAGGCGCTGCGCGACGACTTGCTGCGGGCGATCGGCACGGTGGTTGATCCGGAGATGGGCCTCAGCGTGGTGGACGTGGGACTCGTGTATGGCGTGCGCGTCGAGCCGTCGCAGGTGCACGTGGAGATCACCATGACGTCCGCCGCATGTCCGGTGGCCGAGCTGATTGCCGACGAGATCCGGATCGCGGTGGGCGGAGCGCTGCCCGACGACCGTCCGGTTGAGGTCGCCCTCTGCTGGGATCCCCCGTGGACGCCCGAGCGCATGAGCGACCTGGCGCGCCGGGTGATGGGTTGGTGACGGCCATGCGTCTCTCGTCCCCGGCCCGGATCGCCCGCCTCGGCCTGCTCGCGTTTGCCGGGGCATCGCTCGTCCTGGGCGTCGCCGGCGGGCTCGCACGGCTCGGCCTCGACATGCCCTCTGGCGCGGCAAACGCGACCGTTCTGCACGGCACACTGATGATCGGCGGCTTTCTCGGCACGGTGATCGGAATCGAGCGTGCCGTCGCGCTCGCTGGATGGGCGGGCTTTCTCGCGCCGCTCGGCTCGGGGCTCGCCGCGCTCGCGCTGATCGGCGGATACGTGGCGCCGGGCGCCTGGCTGCTCGTCTTCGCGTCAGCCGCGCTCGTCGTCGTCGGCGGCGTCCTCGCCCGCCGGCAGTTCGCGGCGCACACCGTGTTGCTGCTCGTCGCCTCGTGCGCGTGGCTCGGTGCGAACGTGCTCTTCGCGCTCGGCGCAGGGGGCGATGCAATCTTCTCCTGGGGCTTTGCCTTTCTCGTGCTTACGATCGCCGCCGAGCGACTGGAGCTCACGCGTCTCGCGCCGCGCCGACTGGGGGCGCAGCCGCTGCTGCTCGCCGTCGTCGCGACCCTGCTCGCCGGCTGCGCGCTCGCGGTGTGGCGGCCGATCGAGGGCGCGGTGCTCTACGGTCTGGCGCTCGCCGCGCTCGCCGCTTGGCTGTTCGCGTTCGACGTCGCGCGACGCACGATCCGCTCACACGGCCTCGCCCGCTACGCGGCAGTATGCCTCCTCGGCGGCTATGCGTGGCTCGCGATCGCCGGCGCGGCCTGGGCGGGCGCAGCGCTCTTCGGCTGGCCGGTCCGCGATCTCGCCTTGCATGCGCTCGCGCTCGGCTTCGTGCTCTCGATGATCTTCGCGCACGCACCCATCATCGCGCCGGCGATCGTGCGCGTGAAGATCGCATTCGGTCCCTATTTCTACATCGCACCGGTCGCGTTGCACCTCTCGCTCGTCGTGCGTTTCGTCCCCGGCATCGTCGACCCCCGCGCACGGGCAGTTGGCGGCGCGTTGAATGCAGCAACGCTCGCCGCCTTCGTGATCGTCATGGTGTACGCGACCTATCGCGGTGCACGTCAGTCCCGGCGCGCCCATCCCGAGCCAGTCGTCCAGAACCGAGGTTGAATCTCATGGAAAAAGTCCAGATGCTCTCGGCATCCGCCCCGCGTCCACCGGAGACGTTCGCGCTCTGGCAGCTCGGCTTCCGGCCCTTCTATCTGCTCGCGAGCGTATTCGCGGCAGCCTCGATCGCGCTCTGGACGCTGCAGTACACCGGCTGGCTCCAGCATGCGTATCTCGCCGGTCCGATGGCGCATGCCCACGAGATGCTGTTCGGCTTCACGCTGGCGGTGGTCACGGGATTTCTCTTCACCGCCGTGCGCAACTGGACCGGCCAGCCGACGCCGACCGGCGCGGCACTCGCGGCCATTGCGGTGCTGTGGCTCGCCGCGCGCGTGCTCGTGCTCACGCCGTACGGGTGGGCGGCTGCCGTCGTGAACGTCGCCTTCCCGATCGCCGTCGCCGTCGGCATCGGCATTCCGCTCTTCCGGAGCGGCAACCGGCGCAACTACTTCTTCGTGGCGCTGCTCGCCCTGATGGCGATCGCCATTGCGGGCGTCCACCTCGCGCAGCTCGGCGTGATCGCGCTGCCGGGCTGGGTCGGCATCCGCATCGCGCTCGACGCGATCCTCTTCCTCATGGCGGTCATGGCCGGACGGGTCGTCCCGATGTTCACCAACAACGGCGTCCCGGGCGCCGGCGCGCAGCGACATCCGGCGGTCGAGCGCGCGGCGCTCGGCAGCGTGCTCGCGCTCCTCGCCGCGGACGCGGCCGGGATCTCGGGACCAGTCCTGATCGGGCTGCTGGCTTTCGCGGCAGCCGCGCACGCCGCGCGACTCGCCCTGTGGCGGCCGTGGAATACGCTGCGCACGCCGCTCGTCTGGGTGCTGCACCTCGCCTACGCGTGGATCGTGATCCACCTCGCGCTGCGCGCCCTCGCCCAGCTCGACACCTTGCCGGTGCCGCTCGCCACGCACGCACTCACGATCGGCGCGATCGGCATGCTCACGATCGGAATGATGACGCGCACGGCGCGCGGTCACACCGGCCGGCCGCTCGTCGCCGATCGCTACGAGGTCGCCTGCTATGTGCTGATTCTCGCCGCAGCGGTCGTGCGCGTCTTCGGCCCCGTGATCGTCCCCTCAGCGTACATGGGGGCTATCGCGCTTTCCGCGATCCTCTGGTCGAGCGGCTACGCCCTGTACGCCGTCCGCTACTGGCCCGTGCTCACGCGCGCGCGGCTGGACGGAAAGCCGGGTTAGCCCGGCCGGAACGTTTGTTCTCGGCCCTTCGGCTCGCGGCGAGAGCCGTTAGTGCCGGTGCCGGTGATGCAGGTCCGGGTAGTGCGGATGCCGGTGCACGAGCGGCTCGTGCGCATGCTCGTGCGTGTGTGGCTCGGTGCCGTCCCACTGGCCGTCGTGCGAGTGTCGGTGATGCTCGTCATGCACGTGCCGATGGTTGTGGGTGAGCGGCCCATGCTCGTGCAGATGGTCGTGCCGCTCGGTGAGGTGTAGCCAGACACCGGCCGCCATCAGCAAGGCAGCAACCCAGAAAGCCGCGCCCGCCGATTCGCCGAGCAGCCCCAGCGCGATTGCCGCACCGAAGAACGGCGCAACCGAGAAATAGGCACCGGTGCGCGCGGTGCCCAGGTGGCGCAGCGCGACGACGAAGAGCGCCAGGCTCACGCCGTAACCGGCGAGGCCGACGAGCCCCGCGGCGAATGCGGTATCCCAGTCCGGCAACGAGACACCGAGCGCCAGCGCAAGCCCGGTGTTGAAGGCTCCCGCAGCCAACCCCTTCAAGCCGGCGATCTGGACCGCATCACTTGCCGAGACCTTGCGCGTCAGGTTGTTATCGATTCCCCAGGCGAAGCACGCGCCCCCCACGAGCGCCGCGCCCCAAGTTTTGCCCGCCGTGACGTCGCCCGGCTGCCAAGCGAGGGCCACGCCGCCCGCGACGATCAGCGCCATTCCGAGCACTATCCGCCGATCGAAGTTCTCGCGAAACACGAACCACGCCAGCGCGGCTGTGAATACCGCTTCGAGATTCAGCAACAGCGATGCGGCCGATCCGCTCGTCGTACGCAACCCGAACATCAGCAGCAACGGGCCGACGATTCCGCCCGCGACGATGGCGCCGGCAAGCCACGGAAGGTCCGCTCGCGAAATCGGCGCATCGTCGGTTCGACCATCCCTGCGAGCGAGCAGCCGGTACCCCAGCAGACCGATGCCGCTGCCGAGATACAGCAGACCTGCAAGCAGCGCCGGCGGCAGTTCGCCGACGAGCAGCTTGGCGAGCGGCGTGCTTGCGCCGAACAGCGCAGCGGCGCCGAGCGCGGCGAGTATTCCGGGTTTCGATCGCACGACGCTCGCGAAAGTGTGAATGCGAGCGTGCATTCTGCACCGAAATCTCGCAGAACCGAACCCGCCACTCGCTCAGGGTGCGGGCCGCCGCTCGGGCCGATTCGTCAGCAGGACGCCGCCGACCACCATCGCGCCGCCTATCACCATGCTGACGAGGATCGGCTCGCCGAGCGTCAACGCCGCGAAGAGGACCCCGAACACCGGCACGAAGCTGAGAAACACCGCGGCGCGCGCCGGGCCGATCCCCTTCACCCCGTCGTAGAACCACAGGAACGCGACCACCGTCCCCAGCGCCCCGAGGTACGCGATCGCGCCCCAACCGCTGGGCGGGAGCGCGGCGAGCGCCGCCCACGGCCGCTCGAACACGGCGCACGCGACGAGCATGATCATCCCCAGCAGCGATGCCCAGGCGGACGCGCCGAGCGGCGACATGCCCTTGAGCACCGCCCGTCCCATCAGCGTGTAGACGGTCCAGCCCAGCACGCTACCGAACAGAAGCAGCTCACCGAGCCCGAGGGCGCCGTGCGCGAGCGCGCCGAGGTCGCCGTGGCTGATAACCACGGTCACCCCAGCGACGGCGAGCACGATGCCGAACACTCGCACCCGGCTCATGCGCTCGCCGAACACGAGCCACGCGCCGAGCGCGGTCATCACGGGGTTGAGGGCCATGATCAACGCGCCGCGTCCGGCCGGCACACGCTCGAGCCCGGCGAACAGGCAGACGTTGAAGACGAAGACGCCGGCGAACGCCAGCGCGAGCATCGCTCCGAAGCGGCGCGCATCGAGCCGCGGCAGCCCCCCTTCCCACGCGTACACGAGCGCGAGAAGGATCGGGGTGGCGACGATGAAGCGCAGCGCGGAGTTCGTGAACCACGGCAGGGCTTCGGCGACGAGGCGCCCGGCGCTGTACTGCCCGCCCCAGATGGCCGCGACCAGGACGAGCTTGACGTACAGGACAAGGGCTGCAGGCGGCGACGTGCCCTTCACGCTGCCGTGCCGGGTCGTCGCCGTGCGCGCATGCCGTTCCTGGAAGGGCGAAGGCCAGACATGCGGACATTTTGCATGTGCGGGGGGTCCGGCGTCCAACATCCAATGAAACGCGGGCTCAGCCGGGCTGTCGAGAAGCTGCGACAGCGGACCTGCGCGGTCGTTCCGGGATCGTGGGTTCGCGCTTGCTCCGCCGGAGACGATCAGCGGCGGACTGCTCAGATGATCGACTACAAGACCTGACGCTCGCGCCGGCGACGTCGCGTCAGGCAGAGCGTCATCGCGCCGATCGCGAGCAGTGCGATCGTCGAGGGCTCCGGGACGACGAGCGTTGCGGAAAACGCTTCGTTCGCTTCGATCAACGTGCCATACGGGACCCCTGGATCGATCGGCGCGCGCGGCGAACGTCAGCGCGCGAGACGTCCCAGCGCGATCTCCCGACCCGTGTCCGGACCGGGCTCCGCGCGCAGTTCGATCCGATCAAGCCACTTGATGCTCGTGAAGCAGTCGGCACCCGGCACTACGAGCCGCACCGGCCAGCCATGCTCGCGCGGGAGCTGCGCGTTGCCGAGTCGCGTCGCCAGCAACGCGCCGCGGGCCTCCGCGAGCGTCAACGGGACGCTGAACTCGCCCGCGCTCGCCTGAACGAACCGCGCCTGCGCGGCGACGCCGGCGGCCTCGAGCACCGTGGCGAGTGCGACGCCCCCCCAGTGCAAACCCGGCACGCTCCAGCCTTCGAGGCAAAGGAAGTCGTCGGTCACCTCGGCCAGCGGGAACGCCGCGAGATCGGCCGGCGTCAGCGCGAGGCGGCGCGCGACGAGGCCATCGACGACAAGGCGTGCGTGAGTCGATTCCAGCGGGGCGCCGGGGTGCACCGGCAACTCGGAGAGTGAATGAGGTTCGGTCTTTGCCATCGTTGACTCCTCCCTGCGAGTGGGCTCAGGCTGGATTCCCGCATGCGCGAGGATGACGGATTACTTCCGTGCTCCCCCCGACGTTCAATGACTGGTGCCCTCGGAGCGCGTGATCTTGTTGTAGACGTTGTACTTGCCGACCGGGCGCTTCATCGGAAGGCGCTTCACTTCCTTGAATGTCGCGGCGTCGTAGACGACGAGCGCCCCGTCCATCTCCCACACCGACACGAGCGCGTAGCGGCCGTCGCGCGAAAACTCGACGTGCGCCGCCGTCTTGCCCGGCTCCGGCGTGACGGAGCCGACGATCTCGAGCGTGCGCTTGTCGATGATCTGCAGGGTGTCCTTCCGGTCCTTGCTCATCATCGCGTCCACCCACGCATAGGGCGTGTTCTCGTGACTGCGCATGAAGAAGCCCGGGCCGTTGGTCGGGATCTGCTTGAGGATCTGCCAGGTCCGGGTATCGATCACGCTCACGATCCCTTCCTGCAGATTGGGCGTCGCCATCACACGATGCCCGTTCCACTCCCAGCTGATCCCCGATCCGAGATGCGGGAGCCCCGGCAATGGCACGTCCTTGATCTTGCGCCGCACGTCGAGGTTCACGACCTGCCCGTGACCGCCCTGCCCGCCCGCTCCCCGGCTCGCGCCTATCACGTAGGCGTATGACTGGTCGAAGAAGAAATCGTCCAGCACGTTCTCGAGCGGTGAGCGACGCGGCGTGAACTGGCCCTTCTCGCCGATCGCCTCGCCGAGTCGATAGTCGTGAACCAGTCCAGCGAACACTGGCGGAGCGTTCTCGTCGTAGCGCAGCTCCCAGATCTCCGGGACGTCCTTGAGCGCCACGACGAACGAGTTGCGCGGCGCCGCAGTGTAGACCGCCGAGACCCTCGAGCGCCGCCCGCGCTCGTCGCTGACGTCGATGACTTTCACCGGGGCAAGATCGCGCGCGTCGAGCACCACCAGCGTGTTGGGCAGATAGTTGCCGACCAGGACATAGCGCCCGTCGCCCGAAACCGCGGCGTTGCGCGTGTTGAGGCCGGCTCGCACCTCGGCAAGCATGCGAAGGTTCCAGAGGTCGTATTTCGAGATCCAACCGTCGCGCGACGCGAAGTACACGAAGCGCCCGTCGGGTGAGAACTTGGGACCGCCGTGCAATGCAAAGCGGCTCGGAAAGCGCGCGAGCGGCTCGAAGCGGTCGCCGTCGAGGACGGTGACGTGGTGATCGCCCGCCTCCACGACCACGAAGAGGTTCAGCGGGTCGGCCGCAAAGGCGGGTTTGGCCGGAAGCGCCGCGGCGTCCGCGTGCACGACGCGCGACCCGCGAATCTGCTCGAGGCCCCAGACCGGCGGTTCGGCTGGCTCCGTATAGATGTAGCCGACGATCGCCCTGATGTCATCGGCCGACAGCTTGTCCCCGAAGGCCGGCATCTGCGTGGCTAGCCGGCCTTTCGCAACGACCTGCTCGGCGGTCGGCTTGCGCAGCCGCTCGAGGTTCGAGGGCAGCAGGGCCGGGCCAATGCCGCCGAACCGGTCCGCGCCATGGCATTCGGCGCAATGCTGGCGGAAGAGCTGTCCGGCATCACCCAGCGCGGAACATGCGGCGACGGCGAGCACGCAACCGATTGCAATTCTCAATGGTTGCAGCGCCGTCATTCTGAAGGAGTTGCGGCCTTGATCCGCGTGTACGGACTCACCTTGATGCGCTCGCGCTCACCCGCCACGCCGATCTCGTCATCGTCGAGATAGCAGCCCGGATCCTCTTCCCACGGATCGCCCGTCAGGCTGCGCGCACGCGTGCGGGTGTTGCCCCCGCAGACGTCGAAGTAAGCGCAGTCGCCGCACCGGCCCTTGATGCGCCGCGGACTCGCCTTGAGGCCCGCCATGATCGGATCCGACTGATCCTGCCAGATCTCCGAGAACGGCCGGGCGCGCACGTTGCCGAGCGAGTAGTCCCACCAGTAGGTGTCCGGGTGAACATCCCCAACGTTGTCGATGTTCGCGACATTCACGCCTGAGCTGTTGCCGCCCCACTGCGCGAGCTTCGCACGAACGTGTCGTTCCATCTGCGGCACGTTCTTGCGCACCCAGAACAGGAAGTAAGCGCCGTCGGCGTCGTTGTTGCCGGTGACGAATTCCTTGTGCAGGCCGCGCGTCTGGTAGTCCCAGGCGGTGTCGAAGAGAAGATCCATCGCGCGCCGGGTGGTCGCCAGGTAGGCGTCGTGCTTGCGGTTGATGTTGCCGCGCCCGGAGTAGTTGAGATGAGAGAGGTAGAACTTGTCGATCCGTTCGGTCTCGATCATCTCCAGGAGCCACGGCAGGTCGTCCCGGTTGCCCTCCGTGAGCGTGAACCGGACGCCGATCTTGATGCCTGCCTCCCGACAGCGGCGCAGTGCGGCGATCGACGCGTCGAACGCGCCCTCCTTGCGACGAAACCGGTCGTGCGTCTCGCGACGGCCGTCGAGGCTTATTCCGACGTAGTCGAAGCCGATCTTGCTCATCCTGGCAACGTGCGCATCGTCCATCAGCGTCCCGTTGGACGACAGCGCCGTGTAGAACCCCATGTCCTTCGCGCGCCGGGCGATGTCGTAGATGTCCGGCCGGATCAGGGGCTCGCCGCCGGAAAGGATGAGCACGGGCACGCGGAAGCGCCGGAGGTCGTCCATCACGGCGAACACTTCCGCGGTCGAGAGCTCGCCCGGGAAGTCGATGTCCGTCGATACCGAGTAGCAGTGCTGGCAGGTGAGGTTGCAGCGCCGGATGAGGTTCCAGATCACGACCGGACCCGGCGGGTTTCGCCTCGGGCCCACCGGCGTAGGCGCTACGAGCTCCTGCATGAACTGTGAGACACGAAACATTTTTCGATCCGCTCGTCAATCGGTTTGGCTTCCCCTCCTTTTCAAGGAGGGGTGGCTGCGGAGCAGCCGGGGTGGTTTGGCGGGCGTTGCGCACCACCCCGCCGGCTCCACCGGCACCCTTCCTCGGAAAGGGGGGGAAGAATCTTTCGCTGATCCCGGATCATGTCCGCCTCAACCGCATTCCCGTCTTCTTCAGGATGCGTTTGCTGTAGAGCACTTCGTGCGCGCGATGGGCGTCGCCGAGCAATGCCGCGATCTCGCTCACGCGCGCCTCCACCTCTGCGCGCGTCGCGCCGTGCACCATCGCAAAGAGGTTGTATCGCCACGCCGGCAGCACGCGCGGGCGGCGGTAGCAATGGCTCACGAACGACAGCGCGCCCACCCGTTCGCCCAGCGCGTCGATCCGGTCGTCGGGCACATCCCAGACCGACATGCCGTTCGCGCGGTAACCCAGCCGGTAATGGTTGGGCACCGCCGCGATGCGCCGGATCACCCCGAGCGCGCGCATCCGCTGCATGCGCGCCATGACCTCCTCGCCCGGCATGCCGAGCCCGCTCGCCACCGCATGGTAGGGACGCGGGACGAGCGGCAGCCCATCCTGCGTGGCAAGGATGATCGCGCGATCGGCGGCGTCGAGCGGCGCGTCGGAGCGGGCGTTCATGGCTGTGCCGGGAGCCGTAGATCGAGGAAATACTCGGTGAGCTTGGGCAGATCGAGGACCGCGTAACCCGTTTCCCGCTCGATTTCCCGGATCACGTTTGCGACGCCTTCGGGTCGCTCGGCGGCGACCACGAACCACATGTTGAGCGCGTGATCGCGCTCGTAGTTGTGCGCCACCTCGGGATGCGCGTTCACGAGATCGGCGCTCCGTTCGAAGTCGCCCGCCGGAATGCTCATCGCGGCGAGCGTGAAGGCCCCGCCCAGCTCTGACGCGTTGTACATCGGTCCGAACCGCGAGAGCGTGCCATCTGCCAGCAGACGTTCCACTCGCGACGCCAGCTCGGCTTCCGGAATGCCGAGCGAGTGCGAGATGGGCGCGAACGGCCGCTCGCAGATCTCGATGCCGTCCTGCAGCCGGTTCACGATCGCGCGGTCGATGCTATCCATTGCGCTGCGCCTCGAGCTCGGAATAACGCGCGCCCGTCTGCTTGAATCGGCGCACGCTGAACAGCACGTCGTCCCGGTACCGGCCGAGACCGTGGCGCGCCTCGATGCCCGCGAGCGCGCCCATCACCTCGGCCCGCTCCCTTCCGTGGAGCATGCAATACAGATTGAAGGGCCATGACGGAAGCACGCGCGCGCGGCGATAGCAGAGCGTCACGGCCGGTTCCGCCGCGAGTGCCTTCCCGAGCGCGCTGACTTTGGCGTCCGGGACGTCCCACACGCACATCGCGTTGGCACCGAAGCCGAGCTCGTGGTGCCGCACGACCACGCCGAAGCGCCGGACGAGGCCGAGATCCTGCCATTTCGCGAGCGTCTCGAGCACCTTGCTCTCGGAGAGTCCCGCACGCGCAGCGAGTACCGCGTAAGGACGGGGCACCAGGTCGAGCCCGTCTTGCAGGGCCGCCACCAGACGCTGCCCAGCGGGACTGATCGAGACGCGCGGCGGCGGACCGCCCGATACCCGTTTCGCGCCTACGCCGTGCAGATCGAAGCCGAGATCGATGTGAAACTCCTCGAGCAGCGGCAGGGAAACGACTTCCAGCCCGGTCGTCTGCTCGATCGACCCGAGCACCTGGTTCAGCCGTCCGATCTCGGGCGCGGTGACCACGAACCAGAGGTTGATCCGGTGCTCCCGCTGATAGTTGTGATTGACTTCGCGGAATCCCGACACGTAGCGCGCGACGGTGTTCAGGCGATCAGCCGGGACTGCCATCGCGGCAAGCGTCGAGGCGCCGATCGCGTTGGGACGGAACACCGCACCGATGCGGCCGACCGCGCCCAATCCCCGCAGCTTCGCGAGCGTGTCGAGCACCTCGTCTCGCGACACACCGAGCGTGCGCGCGATCAGCGCATACGGCTCGGACACGAGCGGAAAATCGCGCTGAAAATCATTGAGGAGCCTGAAGTCGAGCGAGTTCATGACCTCACAACCCGATCTTCTGTGCGCGCCATGTGAAAAAGATCCCGCTCGGCGACTTCGCGGGCAGCTCGGCGAGCTTCTGGAACCGCTCGGTGTTGTAGACGACGACGCGGTCGTCGTCGCGCGCGGAGATCCAGATCTCGTCGCCGCGCGCCGTGAACTCCATATGCAGGACCGTCTTTCCCGGGTGCAGCGATTCGACGAGCTTCAGGGTCGGGACATCGATCACCTGCACGACGCCGTTGCGTGGGAAGGCGAAGTTGACCCAGACCTGTCGGCCGTCGGGGCGCGCCATCACGAATACCGGCTGTCCCTGGACGGGAACCGCCGCGACCTGCTTCCACGTGCGCCGGTCGACCACCAGCACCTCGTAGCGTCCGATCGCCGGCAGGAACGCATAATCGCCGGCCATCGCCCAGCCGCGCAGGTGCGGCATCTTGTACACGGGCAGCTTCTCGCTGCCCCGGCCGTAACCGTCCAGGATGCGCCGTGCGCCGGCGTCGAGGTTCTGCATGTCGAGCAGCACGAGGCCGTCCTCGCCGAAGAGGCCTGCAATGTAATAGCGGCCGTCGGGCGTGATCAGCGCATCGTAGGGTTGTCGGCCCACGTCCCGGAACTTCCGAACGGCGGGATGGCGCGCGTCGGTCAGATCGGCCACCCAGATCTCGTCCGCATCGAACAGGCTGAATACGAAGCGGTTGCCCGGCGCATCCGCGATCCCCACGACCTTGGCGCGCTTGCCTTCGACGCCGTAGGTCGATGGGACCTCGGAGAGGAGCTCGAGCGTATCGGCATCGAAGACCTTGATTCCGCCGGGCTGGTAGTTCGCCACGGCGACCAGGTGCCCGTCGCGCGAAATCGCACCACCGATCGAGTTGCCGGCCTGCACAGTGCGGGCCACCGTGCGCTGCGCGACGATATCGATCTTCGAGAGGCCGCCGTCTCGACCGAATACGTACGCGTACCTGGCGTCGTGCGAGTAGACGATCGAAGCGTGCGATAGATCGCCAAGCCCCTGGATGCGCCCGAGACTCGCGCGCTTGGTCTGATTCACGAGCTGCACACTGCCGGTCGCACGCTCGACGATGACGCCAAGATCGGCGGTCTCGCGCGACGCAACCGTCGCGCAGCCCGCGATCGTCGACGCGACGAGCGCGAAACCGATCAGCTCAACGCGCGTCATCCAAAAATCCTTTCTGCAGCCGATCCACGATCCAGCCCGCCTCGGCCTCGCTGACGAACTGCCGCCACGGCGGCATCGGCGTCCCCGGGCGACCGTTCAGGATCGTTGCCGTCAGAGTGTCGGCCGGCTTCTCGCGCAGTGCTTCCGACGTGAGGGGCGGTCCGAGCCCGCCCCGGAACGTCATCCCGTGGCAGGACCCGCAATCCTGACGCACGAGGTTGACGAGCTCTCGCTGGCGCTCGGCGCTCGGGTCCGCTTTTGCGCACACGGGCGCCACCACGGCGAGTGACGCAGCGAATGTGGCGAGGATGTTGGTGATACGGGCGCGCATGGATATCGATCCCTGCAATCGCATCCATGATCCGCCGTTTGAACGATGGCGGACTTGATGCACCTCAAAACACAAAAGCGGAAGGTCACGAACAGAGGGAAACCGCCTGTTTCCCTCCGTTTCCTCCCTTCCCGCTAAGAGCGGCCCTGCCTTATTTTGGGCGTCGCTCCCGTAGTCTCGAGCGTAAGAAACGGAGCGCCAAGGTTGTTTCCCCCCTTTCAAGGAGGCGTGACCGCGGAGCGGGCCGGGTGGTTAACCGCGTTCGACAAGATTTCAACCACCCTCCGGCCTTCGGCCGGACCCCTCCTTGGAAAGGAGGGGAGAAGAAAGAAAAACCCTCTCCGTGCCTCAATAAGAACGGGGGCCGTAGCCCCCGCTTCGATTGCGCCGGAAAAACAGGCAGTCGGCCACGACTCGTCAGTAAATGTCGTGCTGCGTGTTGTAGACGTTGAACTTGCCGGTCGGGGTGACCAGCCGCTTGTCCTTGATGACCGCCTTCATCTTGAGCGTCTTGTCGTCGACGATCACGATTGCCGACTCCTGCTCCTTGCCGTTCCAGACCGAGAACCACACCTCGTCCCCCGCCTTGTTGTACTCGGGCTGCACGACGCGTCGCGGGCCGTCCTTGATGCCGGACCAGTCGGCGATCGGCAGGACCTGCGGGCCCTTGTCGAGATTCTTGATGTCGTACACGGCGACCGACGAGCTGATCTTCGGATCGGGGTTCAACGCGTTATCGACGTAGAGGTGCGTCGACTTCGGATGCGTCTTGATGAAGAGCGACCCGCCCCCTTGGCTCTTCAGGGTGCGCACCACCTTCCATGCGTTCGCCTTATGCTTGGCGGGATCGGTGCCGATCACCGCGATGCCATCGTCACCGAGGTCGCCCGTGGCCCAGACCGGCCCGAACTTCGGATCGACGAAGTTCGCCCCGCGTCCCGGGTGTGGGATCTTGCCGACGTCCACTATCGCCGCCAGCTTCTCGTCCTTCGTGTCGACCACGGCGATCTGATTAGAGTTGTTCGCCGCGACCAGGAAGTAGCGCTTGGTCGAGTCCCAGCCTCCGTCGTGCAGGAAGCGGGCCGCGTCGATGGTCGTCACCTCGAGATTCTTCAGATCCTTGTAGTCGACCAGCAGGATCTTGCCGGTCTCTTTGACGTTCACCACGAACTGGGGCTTGTTGTGCGACGCCACGATCGATGCGACCCGCGGCTCGGGGTGATACTCCTGCGTGCCGACCACCATGCCGCGCGTGGAGACGATCTTGAGCGGCTCGAGCGTATCGCCCTTCATGATCGTGTATTGCGGTGGCCAGTAGGACCCGGCGATCGCGTACTTGTCTTCCCAGCCCTTGTACTTCGAGGTATCGACCGAGCGCGCCTCGAGGCCCACCTTGACCACCGCCACGTTGTCGGGCTTCTCCATCCAGAGGTCGATCAGGTTGACCTGCGCGTCGCGCCCGATCACGTACAGATAGCGGCCCGAGGACGACAGCCGCGAGATGTGCACCGCGTAGCCAGTGTCGACCACACTGACGATCTTCTTGCTATCGCCGTCGATCAGCGCCACCTGCCCGGCGTCGCGGAGCGTCACCGAGAAGAGATTGTCCAGGTTGAACTTGTTCATCTTCTTCTTCGGCCGCTGGTCGGGCGGCACGATCACCTTCCAGGTGGCCTTCATCTCGGCCATACCGAACTCCGGCGGCACCGGCGGCGGCTGCTGCAGAAAGCGGGCCATGATGTCCACTTCCTTCTCGGAGAGCTGGCCCGACGAACCCCAGTTCGGCATGCCGGCGGGCGAGCCGTAGTTGATGAAGACCTTCAGATAGTCGGTGCCGCGCTTCATCGTGATGTCCGGCGTGAGCGGCTTGCCGGTGGCGCCCTTGCGAAGCACGCCGTGACAGCCGGCACACCGCTCGAAATAGATCTTCTTGGCGGTGTTGAACTCGTCCGGGGTCAACGGCGGCGCCTTGGGCTCGGTCACATCGGGCGCCTCGCCCGGCTTGATCGGGACCGGCGCGCCCTTGTACATGAGCTCCGAAGGCGGCGTGCCCGGGTGGACCGGCTTTTCGTCCTTCTGCTGAGCCTGGGCTGCCCCGATCGCCAGCGGTAGTGCCGCGAGGACAGCGAGTGTCGTTGCCCGTACGCGATGCATAGTGCGCATGGTCGTACTCTCCTTGTGGTGATTTCAGAATCTGAATCCCGCGATTGGTGAAACTGTATGCACCGGTCCCCACGCCATCTTTGACATGCATCAAGATGCCCCTAACACCTTCATTGATTTGGATCACTCCGTCGGGCCGTCGCGCGAACTGCGCGGCTCGGAGTGCTCGTCCAATCCCATCGGGCCCGCGTGCGGCTCCATCGCCTGTACCACTTCCCGCGCACGCGTGGCGCGCTCGCGGCGCTTCATGCGCTCGATGAGCGGCATGCATTTGCGCTCGTTGTAGTAGGTGACCTGGCAGTCGAGGCAGTAGTGGCACTCGTTCGCGTTGATCTCGCCGGTCTGGCGAATCGCGCGCACCTCGCACTCGTGCGCACAGGTCTGGCAGGGCCGACCGCACTCCTTGCGGCGCCGGAGCCACCAGTCGAAGACGCGAAAACGCCCCGGGATTGCGAGCGCCGCCCCGAGCGGACAGAGGTACTTGCAGAAGAACTTGCGGTTGAAGGCCGCCACTACCAGCAGTGCGCCCGAGTAGAGCACGAACGGCCATTCGCGAAAGAAGTGCATCACGATGGTGGTCTTGAACGGTTCGATCTCGGCATAGTGCGCCGCCTCGACGAGCGACTGGAGCGAGATGCCGAACAACATGATCAGCACGAGGTACTTCACGGCGGACAGGCGCTCGTGCACGACATCGGGGAACTCGAGCTGCTTGACGCCCAGCCACCGCGCGAGCTGGTTCTCGAGCTCCTGCAGCGCGCCGTAGGGGCAGAGCCAGCCGCAGTAGACGCCCCTGCCCCACAGGAGCAGCGTCAGCGCCACGAAGCCCCACAGGATGAAGAGCATCGGGTCGATGAGGAAGTTTTCCCACTGGAAGTTGCGCATGGCCGCGTGCAGGAACGTGAGCACGTGCATGACCGAGAGCTGGGCGAGCGCATACCAGCCGATGAAGAACAGGGTGAAAAGCAGGAATCCCCGCCGCAGGTACCAGAGGAATCTCGGGTGCCGGGCCAGCCAGTCCTGGAAGACGAGAATGAGCGACAGCACACCGAGCCCGACGAGGAGCAACGCGACCGAGTACTTGCGGTTCCGCCACACTTCCTTCCACAGGGGCTCTTCGGCGGGGTCGGCGACCGATCGGGCCGCGGAAGTGTCGGAGCGCGGCGGCACGGGCGCCCGCGCGGCGGACGACGCCGCGCCCGCGTTCGGCGCTGCGGACACCGAAGACGGCGCGATGCCGCCGGGACGCAGCCCGCGTGATTCGGCGACACGACGCACCGATTTCGTGATCGTCGCGTTCTGCACCATCACGGTGATTGTCGCGCCCGATATGGTATCCACCGCCGCGTAGCCCGGACGCGGCGCGCCGACCGTGATCGGCTTGAACACGGACTTGCCGCGGTACTGATCCGTGAAGGCCTTGAGTCGCGCCTCGGTGATGCCCACCGCCAGGATGGGCTCCTCGTGATGCACGATCGCGATGCCCGTGATCCGTCCGGCGAGATCGAACCCGACCAGCGTGTTGATGGGCTTGCCGGAATACGCGGGAATCCGGACCACGTCGTTCGTGAGGAAGACATAGCCGAGCAGCTTGTCGCCGCGATAGACCGGCGCCGCCGGTGGCGCGCCCTCGAACGCGCCGAACCGGTCCGCCTCGGGGAAGAATGTGCGCGCCTGCGGATAAAGCGTCCCGGTGTCCTCGGCACGCGCCGCGCCCGCCTGCGCGCAGGCGAGAAACAGCGCCGCCGCGAGCATCGTTATCGAGCGCGCGATGAACTTGGTCAGCGGGACGGCCACTCAGGCATCCGGGGAAAGGCAAATGCTATTGAACGTCGGCGACACGTTGCGTGCCTTTGACTTGAATCAAATGCGCACCCTTCGTGTCGACGGTCGCGATTTTGACTCGCATCAAAGCCGCCATCGGTTGCGCCACTAAAATTGGCTGCAGAAGTTGGCTACAAGTCGCCGGCGGACGCCGGCATATGCCGGGAGAGACGGATGCGCGACTCGAAGAAGGACGGCAACGCCGCACCGCCCGTACTGGCGAGCCGCACCGCGGACTCCGTCTCACGCACCCCGACTCGCAGAGCGAGCCGCGCGCCCGGTCGTGGTGACGGCGTTGCAGCGAAGCACGAATCGGGCATCGTGTACCTGGTCGGGGCGGGACCCGGCGATCCGGAGCTTCTCACCTTGAAAGCCGCGCGGCTCCTTCAGCAAGCCGACGTGTGCGTGTACGACCATCTTGTGAGCAACGACGTGCTCGGGCTCGTGCGCCGCAACGCCGAACTGATCTACGCCGGCAAGGAGAAGTCCAATCACGCCCTCGCACAAGCGGAGATCAACGCGCTCCTGGTGGCCCTCGCGCGCAAGGGCAAGCGCGTGCTGAGGCTGAAAGGCGGCGATCCGTTCATCTTCGGGCGCGGCGGCGAGGAAATGCAGTTCCTCGCCGAGCACGGCATTCCCTTCGAGGTCGTGCCGGGGGTCACCTCCGCGAGCGGCGCCTCGACCTACGGCGGCATTCCGCTCACCCACCGCGACTACGCGCAAGCGTGCATCTTCGTCACCGGGCACCTCAAGAGCGGGACCTGCGATCTCGACTGGGAAATGCTCGCCCGGCGCAACCAGACCGTGGTCGTCTACATGGGCATGGGCCAGATCGAGGAGATCTGCGGGCAGCTCAAGGCACACGGGCTCCCAGCGGACTGGCCCGCTGCGGCGATCGAGCGCGCCACCACGGCCAAGCAGCGGGTGGTGACCGGCACGCTCACGACCCTTCCGGGACGCGCTGCCCACGCGCACCTCAAGCCGCCGGCGCTGATCGTCGTGGGCGAGGTGGTCAAGCTGCGCGGCGAGCTCGGCTGGTTCGACACGGACGCCGAAAGCCTGATCACGCACACCGAGCCGGCGCACGCCTGAGCGCGGTTCGATCCGGCGTCAGCCGGACGGCGCGTCGTGCTTGGCGACCGCGTCAACCAGTACGAACGCGATCAGGCACGTTTCCTTCCCGCGATTCGACCAGGCGTGGTTGGTGCCACGCTGAATGAGCACGTCGCCCGCCTTGAGGTGCACCTCGCTCTCGTCGAGGAGCATGGTGATCTCGCCCCGAAGGACCATCGCATAGTCGACCGAATCGGTCCGATGCATGAACGGGTGGCGCGCGTTCTCCACGATGGCGTGCGCCGCGCCCATCTCCGCAAAGGCGGCTTTGCCATCCAGCGTCTTGAGCACCTCGGGATCCTCGGGCTCGAACTCGACCACCCGGAACACCACCCCGCCCTTCGGCGGATGAAGCACGAACGGGCCGTCGACTGTCTCGGTCGCACCGTCGTACTCGGTCGGAACCGCTTCGTTCTTCCAGAGATTCGTCAGCGTGACGCCGGGTCGGTTGGGGCGTTGCAGGATGTTGCTGGCGTAGCCGTCTGCAATGCACACGGCGCGGCCTTGCGCATCGTGACCGGTCACCACCCTGCGGATCTTGTTCGCCATCCGTGTCGTCCCCCGTTTCCCGTTCGCGATGTGCTGGAACAGACAGCGCACACGCCCACGCCCGGCGTGCCCGCCGTCATCACCTTTTCAAATCAGTAAGTTACTGGAGCCGCTTCGCGGCGCAGCCGATCAGTGGTTGCGATCGTCGCCGTCGCCGTCGGCGCCATGCTCGTGCAGCCACTGATCGAGGTCTTCGTCCTCGTCAGGCTCCAGCCACTCGTCGAGAATACCGTCGTCGGCGGCCAGCATCGAGCGCTTCTCCTGGCCGGAACCGTTGTCAGGAGTGCGGCGCGTCGCGCTGCGTTTGGTTGAGAAGGACTCGGCGGAATGATCGTCGGCTGCTGATCGGTTGCGCGATGTCGATTGCGCACGCGGCGCTCCCTTGGCGGCTCGCTTGACCTTTCCCATGTGTCCTCCTCTCGAGCGTCGGCCCTGTTCAGGGCGCCTTGTCCTTTTCCGCGCCACCGATCTTCCGGTGCGCGACCGCTGCGCTCAAAAACGCTTTCGTCACCGCACCCGCTTCATGCACGCGAAGATGGTGCCGATCTTCGTGCTCGCGTGTCCGGCGGCGAAGACGGAATGCTACTCTCATCTCCGGGTCGGAATGCAATCAATTTTTTTCTGCGGACGATAATTCTTGCCGAACAAGAAACGCGCCAAGCGGCGCGCACGCGCACCATTTAATTTCAACGCGCACCAATCCAGAATTTGTGAACCACGATCGTCTCCGAGTCATCGGCCTTTCGGCGATGCGAAGCGCTCACTCTCAGCCGCGCCGATGCCGGAACGCGCGCAAGCGCGTGGAAAGCGGCTTGGCAAGGATGATGCCTATGCCGAATGAGCTAAGCGTTTGCCGCGTAAGCTGTCGAGCCCTGCTCCGACCCCACGAGTAGAATTCCGGAATGCGCGCAAACGCTCCGCATCGACTCGCGGTGGCGCCGATGATGGACTGGACGGACCGGCACTGCCGGTTTTTTCATCGGCTGCTCACCCGGAGAACCTGGCTCTACACGGAAATGCTCACCACCGGCGCGCTCCTGCACGGCGATGTCGCGCGTCACCTCGATTTCGACCCCGCCGAGCAGCCTGTCGCACTGCAACTCGGTGGCTCCGAGCCCAATGAGCTTGCGGCCTGCGCGCGTCTCGCCGAACGCTGGGGTTATGCGGAGATCAACGTCAATTGCGGCTGTCCCTCGGAGCGGGTGCAGCGCGGCGCGTTCGGCGCGTGCCTGATGGCCGAGCCGGACCTCGTCGCCGACTGCGTCAAGGCGATGCAGGACGCCGTATCCGTCCCGGTCACCGTCAAGCATCGGATCGGTATAGACCGCGGCGAGGACTATGATTTTGTGCGCCGCTTCATCGAGACGGTGGCCCGGGCGGGTTGCCGCACATTTTTCGTGCACGCGCGCAATGCGTGGCTCAAGGGCCTCTCTCCAAAGGAGAATCGCGAAGTGCCGCCGCTTCGGTATGACGTCGTTCACCGCCTGAAGCGCGAGTTGCCCGAGCTCGAGATCGTGGTGAACGGCGGAATCTCGACGCTCGACGAAATAGATGGGCAGCTCGCCGCCGTCGATGGCGTGATGCTGGGCCGGGCGGTCTATCACAACCCCTGGCTGCTGGCGGAGTTCGACGCGCGCTACTTCGGCGAGCCCGGCGCGCCCCGTACGCGACGGAGTGTGGTCGAGGCAATCGTCCCTTACGCAGCGCGGCACGTCGCGGCGGGCGGGAGCCTGCGGCAGATTACCCGGCACATGCTCGGCCTTTATCACGGGCAGCCGGGCGCTCGGGCATGGCGCCGCGCGCTTTCCGACCCCGATTGGCTCGCGGCGAACCGTCCTGGCGAGCTCGTCGAGCTCGCGCGGGAAACCGACGCCCGCGCGGTCCTGCTCGCTGCCTGAGAAGGCGCGCTGCCGATCCGGCGTAAGCCCTTGATCCGCGTCAATACGCGTCGGCTACGGCGATCTATGCTGGTAGTGGAAGGTGTAAGTGAAGCGGAAAGGAGGTGAGCTTATGACGCGGCAACTCACTCGCTGGAATCCGTTCCGCGAAATGACGCGGTATCGTCCATGGTCCGATGTGGACGAGTTCTGGAAAGAGTTTGGCATTCGGCCGGTATGGGCCGAGCTCGAGGCCGAGCCGCAGATCAAGGTGGATGTCGCCGAGGATGACGGCAGCTACACGGTGAAAGCCGAAATCCCTGGTGCGAAGAAAGAAGACATCGACGTCTCGATCGAAGGCGATCGGATCGCTGTCTCGGCAGAGGTGAAGAAGGAGAAGGAAGAGAAGGAAGGCAAACGGGTCGTTCGTAGCGAGCGCTACTATGGCAGCGTGTATCGGGCCTTCACGCTCGACACCGAAGTGGACGACACGAAAGCCGAAGCGAACTACGCGGACGGCGTGCTGACCCTCAGGCTTCCCAAGAAAGCCGGCAAGTCTGCCAAGAAGCTTACGGTGAGCTGAGGCTCACCCGCCACGGCGCTCTGGCGCCGCGACCCCGGGGCGCAACACCCCGGGGTGTTCTTTTCCTCACGACGTCCCGCAGGGGGCGGGCCCCGAGAGCACCAGGTGAAATCGCGACGAGTCCACGTGCACCATTTCGCGGAGACCGTCGCTCACGACCACGGAGATCCGGTCGCCGTGGCGCGCGAGACGCCGCAGGAGGCGCTCCAGATGCACGCGCTCGTGCTCCCGGAATGCCTCGATCCGCAACGTCAGCGTCGCCGAGGTGTGTCGCAGGAGGCGGTCGATGGGGCGTGCGGCCCGCGCGAAGAAGCGCGGGTCCGGCCAGTCCTTCACCGCAAGGCTAAATGACGGCAGCTGAGCCCGTTCCAACGAGATCGCCACCTTGCCTTCGTGCATGTAACGCGCCAGCGCATGCGTCAGCGCGTTGCCGAGCCGATCCGCGGTGGCCGCGTGGCGATGCGCCTCGCCGTCGAAATGGCGACGCACGTAGTCGCGCATCGCGAGCGCGGTGATCCAGTCCACGACCGCCTGGTGGATGCGCCCCGGCGTGGCGACCGGCAGGCTGCGCAAGAAATGGTAGACGCGGCGCGGGCCGCCGGCCAGCAGCCCCCGCGTCGCGAACCGCCACAGGATCGTGACGCTCTCGCGCGGGCTGTAATTGCCGCGATAGAGCGGCTGGCGCATGTGGGCGAGCTTCGTCCGCACGCGCTCGGCGATCGCCCGATCCTCCAGCAGCCGGTCGTAGAGCCCGCGGTAAGCGTCCACCATCGCCTTATGGTCCATGCGCTTCGGCACGACGTTGGTTCCGAGCTTGGTGTTGTCGGATTCCGCATCGTCGGCGATCAGACGCCCTTCCCGCTCGAGCCGATCCCAAAGGGGCGTCTTGGGCAGCGCCTTGAGCAGCCCGACCATGGCCGCCTGGATACCCGAGGCCTGGATGAACTGGTACTGGCGCTCGAAGGTGTCGAGCGTGTCGTTGTCGAATCCGACAATGAAGCCGGCCAATACGTCGATCCCGTACGAATAGATCCTCCGCACCGACGTGAGCACATCCTCATGCAGGTTCTGCGTCTTGAGCGTCTCCTTCAGGCTCTCCGGATCCGGCGACTCGATCCCGAGAAACACCCACTCGAAGTTCGCGGCCCGGAAGAGCTCCAGGAGCTCGCGATCCTGGGCAAGGTTGATCGAGGCTTCCGTACCGAAGGTGAATGTCCAGTCGTGCGTCCGCTGGTAATCGGCGAGAAAGCGCAGCAGGACCTTCGCGGCGGGCTTGTTGCCGATCAGGTTGTCGTCGACGAAGAAGACGTTGCGCACGCCGCGCCGGCGCAGCTCGTCGAGCTCGCGGCCGACCTGCTCGGAACGCTTGTAGCGCGGCCGGCGGCCGAACATGACGATGATGTCGCAGAACTCGCAGCGGAAGGGGCAGCCGCGCGAGAACTGCAGCGACGCGGTGGTGTACCGGTCGAGCTTGAGCAGATCGAAGCGCGGCACCGGCGAATCCTCGAGCGACACCGTGCCGGTCTCACGGTAGAGCGACTTGGCGGCGCCCGCCTCGAAATCGCGGCAGAAATCGCGCCAGATGTATTCGGCCTCGCCGCACACCAGGCTGTCGACGAGCCCCTCGTAGTTCTCGGGGCAGAGCGATGCGTAGCTGCCGCCCGCGACGACGAAGTGGCCGCGCGCACGGTAGTAGGCGAGCAGTTCCTTCTGCCGCCGGACCTGGACGCCCATGCCGCACACGCCGACGATGTCCGCGTCAGGCGTCAGCGGCACGCTCTCGACGTTCTCGTCGACGATCGTCACGTCCCAGCGCGGCGGGCAGAGCGCAGCGAGCGTCGCGAGCCCCAGCGGGGGATTCACCGCCCGCTTGCCGTGGAGCACGCGCTCCACCGCCCACCGGAAGCTCCAGAAGCTCTCCGGAAACCTGGGATTGACGAGCAGAATTCGAACCGGGCGAGAGCTTCCTCGGCCGGCGTCGTGCCCGCGCGAAGATTCGTGCAGCATATCTGGCGTCGCTTCTAGGTGGCGTCGCTCTTCTGGACGATTCGGCATGTTAGCGGATTGGATTTCCCGCCGCCAGAGTGCGCGGCCATGATGCGCCGCACACCACGCAGGGCGCGCGCATCCGCGGGATAATCGCGGGCAAGCCCGCGACACGATTGAATCGGAGACCCGCATGAATGCGCCCAAACCCCCACCCGGCACTGCCGCAGATCGCATTCGCACGCGATTGCGCACGGCCGGGCAGCGTTTCCACGCCAACGACAACATCGCCGAGTTCATCGAGAGCGACGCCGAGCTCACGGCGCTCGAGGACGAGGTCACCGACCGCATGCAGGCGGTGCTGGAGACGCTGGTGATCGACACGGAGAGCGACCACAACACGCAGGGCACCGCGCGTCGCGTGGCGCGCATGTTCCTGCACGAGGTCTTCCGGGGCCGCTATCACCCGATGCCTCGCGTCACCGAATTCCCGAATGCGGAACGCTTGAACGAGCTGATGATCATGGGCCCGATCACGGTGCGCAGCGCGTGCTCGCACCATCTCGTTCCGATCCTCGGCAAGCTGTGGATCGGCATCCTCCCGAACCGCCAGTCGAATCTGTTCGGGCTTTCCAAGTACTCGCGGCTCGCCGGATGGGTGATGAGCCGGCCGCAGATCCAGGAGGAGGCCGTGATGCAGCTCGCCGATCTCCTGGAGTCGCGGATCAACCCCGACGGGCTCGCGATCGTGATCGAGGCCGACCACTTCTGCACCCAATGGCGGGGCGTGCGGGACGCGTCGCACATGGTGAACAGCGTGATGCGGGGCGCGTTCCTGGAAAACGAGGCCCTGCGACGGGAGTTCCTACAATTGGTGAACCGCTGACCGAACGCGCCCCTGAACTGGGAGATATACAAGGGGGCATCGCCCCCTTGTTCGTTCGTGCATGCGGGGCGCGTGCCTGGAAAACGAGGCCCTGCGACGGGAGTTTCTGCAGCTCGTGAACCGCTAGGCGGTGCGTTTCTCCCCTCCTTTTCAAGGAGGGGTCCGCCCGAAGGGCGGGGGGTGGTTGCGGCATCGATCAAGCGCTATACACCACCCCGACGCTACGCGCCACCCCTCCTCGGAGAGGAGGGGAAAACTGTCATTAGGTCCTGCCTACGGCTGCGCCAGCAACTCCGCGCGCCGCGCGCGCATGCGCTCGATGGCGCGTATCCGGATCGGCCCAAAACCACGCACGCTGTCGGGCAGGGAAGCGAGCTCGATCGCCCGCGCATGATTCTCCGGCGCGAGATTCCCGAGCAGCTCCTCCAGCGACGATTCGTACTCGGCACGCAATGCGTGCGATGCCCGGTGCTCCGCTTCGCGGGCGAACGGATCCAACGATCCGCCGCGCAGGCCTCGCAGGCCGGCCAACGCTCCAAACAGCGGCGCGACCCAGGCGCCGAACGCACGCTTCCGTGTCTCCCCGGTCGCGGGATCGGCGGTGCCGAGCCACGCCGGCGCGAGATGCCAGCGCACCCTGTAGTCGCCCTCGAAGGCGGCGTCGAGCCGCTCGCGGAACGCGTCGCTGGCGTAGATGCGCGCCACTTCGTACTCGTCCTTGTGCGCCAGCAGTCGGAAATAGCTGCGCGCCACCGCCTCGGTCAGCGCGTGGCTCCCGACGCGGTCGGCCTCGATCGTGCGCACGCGCTCGATGAGGCTGCGGTAGCGGCGCGCATAGTCCGCGTCCTGATAAGTGGTCAGTCTGCGTGCCCGATCCTCGATCAAGTCGTCGAGGCTGGCTGGCGCCGCACCGGTACCGGTGACTCGAGCCACGCCCTCCGGATCGCCCGCCACACGCCGGCCCCAGCGGAACGCCGCTTTGTTCAGTGAAACGGCGGTCCCGTTCAATTCGATGGCGCGCAGAATTGCTCCCTCGGACACGGGAAGCAGCCCGCGCTGCCACGCGCAGCCGAGCAGCAGGATGTTCGCCGTGATGGATTCGCCGGTCAGCGCCACCGCCAGACGGTGCGCATCGAAGAACTCGGCACCGCCCGGCGCGAAGGCGTTCTCGACGCTTCGGTGCAATGCCTCGGCAGGGAATCGCTCCGGCTCGCGGAGCAGATCGCCGGTCAGCGTGGGCGCCTCGTTCACCACCGCGCGGGTGACGCCCGCGTGCACGCGCGCCAGCGTCTCGCAATCGGCCGCGGTCACGAGATCGCAGCCGAGCAGCGTGCTGGCCTCGCCGACCGCGATGCGCGACGCGTGCAACCGATCGGGCGTGGTGCAGATCCGCACGTGCGAAGACACCGCCCCGCCTTTCTGCGCGAGCCCGGCCTGGTCGAGCACGGTGGCGGACTTTCCTTCCAGGTGAGCCGCCATCGCGAGGAGCGCGCCCACGGTCACCACGCCCGTGCCGCCGACCCCGGCGACCAGGATTCCGAACGGGGCAGCGCAGTCCGGCAAATCAGGATCGGGAAGCGGGGGCAGGCTCGCCACATCGACTCGGGCGGCCTGCGGCTTGCGTGGCTTGCCGCCTTCGACCGTCACGAGCGCCGGACAGAAACCTTCGAGGCACGTGTAGTCCTTGTTGCAGGCATTGAGGTCGATCGCGCGACGCGTTCCGAGCGGCGTTTCGACCGGCACGATCGCGAGGCAGTTCGACTTCGTCGCGCAGTCGCCGCAGTTCTCGCAGACCTCCGGGTCGATCCACACCCAGCGTGCAGGATCCGGATACGTGCCTCGCCGGCGGCGGCGACGTTTCTCGGCCGCGCACGTCTGGTCGTAGATCAGCGCCGAGACGCCGGATCGCTCGATCGACCAGTCGCGCAACTCGCGTTGCACGCGGTCGAGCGCTTCGCGCGCGACGACCGGCACGCCGGCAGGCAGCGCCGCCATACCGCGGTAGCGCTCCGGCTCCTCGCTGAGGATGACGATGCGCTCGACGCCCTCGTCGGCGAGCTGCCGGGCGAGCTGCGGGACCGACATCTGCCCTTCGACCGGCTGACCGCCGGTCATCGCCACGGCGTCGTTGTAGAGGAGCTTGTAGGTGATCGGCACCTTGGCGGCGACCGCCGCGCGAATCGCGAGCGAGCCCGAGTGGAAGTACGTGCCGTCACCCATGTTGGCGAACACGTGCGGGGTGTCGCTGAAGCGCCGCGCGCCGGCCCACGCCATGCCTTCGCCGCCCATGTGCGAGACGGTCTGGGTGTGACGTCCCATCCACATCGCCATGAGGTGACAGCCCACGCCGGCCAGCGCGATGCTGCCGTCGGGTACGCGCGTCGACGCGTTGTGCGGGCATCCCGGGCAGAACCACGGCAGTCGCTGCAGCGGAGCCCGCACGGCTTCGAGCGCCCGCTCCTGCTCGGCCAGCAGCGCGAGCCGATTGCGAATTCCGGGGCTCGTGTGAAAACGCGCCACCCGCGCCGCGATCGCACGCGCGATGAGCGCGGGGTTGAGATCCATGAGCGGCGGCAGCAGCCAGTCGCCGTGCGGCAGCGCCCATTCGCCCTTCTCGTCGAATTTTCCGACCACGCGCGGACGCACGTCCTCGCGCCAGTTGTAGAGCTCCTCCTTCAACTGGTATTCGATCAGGTGGCGCTTCTCCTCGACCACCAGGATCTCCTCGAGCCCCTGCGCGAAGCGCCGCACGCCTTCGGCCTCGAGCGGCCACGTCATGCCCACCTTGTAGAGGCGAATGCCGATCTCCGCGGCGAGCTGCTCGTCGATGCCGAGATCGTCGAGCGCCTGGCGGACGTCGGCGTAGCTCTTTCCGGCGGTGAGGATGCCGAACCGGGCGCGCGGACTGTCCCACACGATCCGGTCGAGGTGGTTCGCCCGCGCGTAGGCCAGCGCGGCGTACACCTTGTACTCGTGCATCCGGTATTCCTGCGCGGACACCGGATCCGGCCAGCGCAGGCTCAGTCCGTCGGGTGGCAGCTCGAAATCGGTCGGCAGCCGTGCCGCAATGCGCGCGGGGTCCACCACCACCGACGCCGAGCTCTCGGCTACGTCGCCCACCAGCTTCAGCGCCACCCAGCAGCCGGAGTAGCGCGACATCGCCCAGCCGTGCAGTCCGAAATCGAGGATCTCCTGGACCGACGACGGCGCGAGCACGGGCATGGCCACCGACTTGAACATGTGCTCGCTCTGGTGGGCATGCGCGGAAGACTTCGCGGCGTGGTCGTCGCCCGCGATCGCGAGCACGCCGCCATGGCGCGCGGTGCCTGCGAAGTTTGCGTGCTTGAGCACGTCGCCGGACCGGTCGACGCCCGGTCCCTTGCCGTACCACATCCCGAACACGCCGTCGTAGCGCGCGCCGCCGAAGAGCTCGAGCTGCTGCGAGCCCCACACTGCGGTCGCCGCGAGATCCTCGTTCACGCCCGGCTCGAAGACGACGTGGTGGGCCTCGAGATGCTTGCGCGCGTCCCACAGCGCCTGGTCGAGGCCGCCGAGCGGGGAGCCGCGATAGCCCGAGATGTACCCGGCGGTGGTCAGGCCTGCGGCGAGGTCCCGCTCACGTTGCAGCATCGGCAACCGCGCGAGCGCCTGCATGGCAGTGAGAAACACAGTTCCCCGCTCGAGCGTGTACTTGTCCTCGAGGGTGACGTCGCGCAGATTGATGGGTGCGTTCATCGCTGAGTGCTCTTCCCCCTCCGCTCCGAGGAGGGGTGGCGCGAAGCGCCGGGGTGGTGCGTTTGCTGAACCAAAGCTTGAACCACCCCGCCCGCTCCGCGGGCACCCCTCCTTAAAAAGGAGGGGAAAAAACTACTATCTCCGTCCTGCTCTCCTCACGCTTCTGCCCACAACTTTCACTGCCCACAACTCACCGCCCCTTCCTTCGCCAGCGCATCGATTTCGCCATCCAGATAGCCGGCCTGACGAAGAAGCTCGCGTGTGTGCTGACCGTACTTCGGCGGAAAGGGCAGCTCGGTGTTCTGTCCGGGCCAGTCCAGGGCTGCCGGCTGCATGCGAACCGTCTTGCCGGCCGGCGTGAGCGTGAGCGTCAGCTTGTCCCGCAATGCCTCCAGCGCGCGCACTTCGGGGATCGTGTTGATCCGCGCGTTCGGTATCGTCGCCTTCGCGAGATCCTCGGCGATCGCCACGCTGGAATGCTCCTGCGTGATGGCCGCGATCTCGCGGAGAATCGCCCTGCGCTCGCGGTGGCGCCCCTCGTTGGTCTCGCGCACCGGGTTGGCGAGCGGCGCGAACTTCGGCACCGCGGTGAGGCGTCGCCATTGCGCGTCGTTGCCGATCGCCATGTACACGAACCCGTCGCGCGTCGGGTACACGCTCGTGGGAATGAACTTGCGGTGCTCGTTCCCGGCGCGGGTGATCTCGTCGGGCGCACAGTCGAAGTCGACGAGCGGAAGGGTCGTGATCAACCACGACGCAGCCGCCTGGAGCATCGAGACGTGTATCGCACGCCCTTGTCCCGTCTCGGCGCGCTCGGCGAGCGCGAGCATCACGCCTGCGAAGACCTCGTCGCCGGCCTTGAGGTCGATGAGCGGCACACCGGAAAGCATCGGCGGTCCATCGGGATCACCGGTGAGCTCCATGTAGCCCACCATCGCCTGCAGCACTGGGTCGTAGCCGGGCGTCTTGGGATACTCGGGGCCGAGCGCCGAGATCGCCGCCCAGATGACGTCGGGCCGGACGCGCCTGATCGTCTCGTAGTCGATCCCGAACGCCGCGTACCGCTCGGGCAGCGTGTTGCAGCAGAAGATGTCCGTTCCCACCGCGGCGATGAGCCGGTGCAGCGCCTGCTGGCCACGCGGATCCTTGAGGTTGAGCGCGACGGCCAGCTTGCCGACGTTGGGCGCGATGAAATAGCTGCGCCGGTCGGCGTCGGCGATGCGCGCGCCGATGTAGCGGTTCGGATCGCCCGGGAGCCCGCCGCCGCCGACCGCCTCGATCTTGATCACCCGCCAGCCGAGCTGGGCAAAGCGCAGCGTCGCATAAGGCAGCGACAGCGCCTGCTCCATTGACACGACGGTACGCGGTTTCATTGCTCGGGGCGTTGAAACGATGTCTGCTTGCAGTTTCCCCTCCTCTCCGAGGGTGAGGCGGGGTTTCGCGCGATGCGCCTGCGCGCATCGCCGCCGGCGAACGCCCGAAGCGTGCCCGCTTCGGGCTGGGCGGGGTCGCCGCAGAGCGGCCGGGGTGGTGGAGGGCGCTTCATGAACCACCCCGCCGCCTCCGGCGGCACCCCTCCTTGAAAAGGAGGGGAAACACCTGAATCCCTCTCGTCCCTACTCACTTCTCGTACTCATTCCCGCTGCCTCCCGCCCTCAACGGTTCACGCCTTTCAGGGCACGGTAAACATTCTCCGGTGTGTACGGCAGTGTCTGGATCCGCACACCGGTCGCGTTGTAGATCGCGTTGGCGGTCGCCGCGGCGATGCAGATCGCGGGTGCCTCGCCGACGCCCTTCGCGCCGCGCGGGCCCTCGCCGTCCATGGATTCGATGAACGTGACGTCCATCTCAGGGATCTCCGGCGCGGTGACCAGCTTGTAGTCGCGGAACGCGGGGTTCTTCACCACGCCGTCCTCGACGATCAGCTCCTCGGTGAGCGCGTAACCCTGCCCCATGACCACGCCGCCCTCGATCTGGCCTTCGATGCCCAGGCGGTTCAGCACGCGCCCGACGTCGTGCGCGCCCCAGACCTTCTCCATCTTGACGATGCCGGTGTCGGTGTCCACCACGACCTCGATCACCTGCGAGGCCCACGCATAGGCCGCGGACACGTCGCCCTTGAAGCCCTTGTCCTGGTGCTCGGACGGCGGCTCGTAGTAATGCGTCGTCATGACGAGGTCGGCCTTTTCCGAGAAGTGCAGTGACCGGAGCAGCTTCGCGAGCGGCACGATCGCTTCGCCGGTACCTGCCATGACGATCGTCCCCTGGCGCAGATCGAGCGCCGACGCGTCGTATCCCGTCGCCTTCGCGGCCACCGCCAAGATCTTGTCGCGCGCCTTGCGGGCCGCACCGAGCGCGGAATTGCCTGCGATGAACGTCGTCCGGCTTGCGTGCACGCCGACGTCCCATGGCTTGACGTCGGTGTCGTTGTTCACCACCGTCACCGCTTCCATCGGCACCCCGAGCTCCTCGCACACGAGCTGGGCAATCACGGTCTCCGACCCTTGCCCGATCTCGGAGGCGCCCGTCATCACAGTGACGTGGGCGAAGTCGTCGATCTTGACGATCGTGCCGCAACCGTCGGACGGATAGATCTTCGCGCCGCCGCCGACGTGCAGCATCGAAGCCATCCCGACGCCGCGCTTGTAGCGTTCCGGCTTCGCCTGGTTCGCGATGTTCTCGGCGTGCTTGCGCAGGTAGTCGCCGCGCTCGGCCACCGTGCGCAGGCAGTCCTTGAACCCGCACGACTTGAAATGCATCCCCTGACCCGTGGTCTCGCCCGGGTCCTGCGCGTTCTTCAGCCGGAACGCGAGCGGGTCCATGCCGATCGCCTCGGCGATCTTGTCCATGTGCTGCTCGACGGCGAACGTGGCCTGCAGATTGCCGTAGCCCCGGAACGAGCCCGCGTACGGATTGTTCGTGTACACCGCAGTCGTGTGGTATTTGCAGTGCGGCACCCGGTAGAGCGACGAGATGGTCTGCATGATGACGAACGGCGTGGTCGCTCCCCAGGAGGTGTAGGCCCCGTTGTCGTGGAGCGTGGTCGCCGTCCGGAACGTGAGCGTGCCGTCCTTCTTCGCGCCGCTGCGCAGCGTGAGCAGCACCGGCTGGCGCGTCGGCGAGATGCGGAACTCCTGCTCGCGCGAGAAGATGAGCTTCACCGGCCGCCGCGTGGCCTTGGCGAGGAAGATCGCGATCGGCTCGAAAGGATAGATGTCGAGCTTCGATCCGAATCCACCGCCGATCGGCGGCTGCACGATGCGGATCCGGCCCGGGTCGATGCCGAGGATCTCCGCGAACTCGCGCTTGTGCAAGAACGGAACCTGGGTCTGCGAGTAGAGCATGAGGCCGCCAGCCGAGTCGAAGTCGGCGATCACCCCCGACACGCCCATGCAGCAATGCGTCACGTAATGAAGCTTGAAGGTGTCCTCGAAGACCACGTCGGATTCGGCCTCGCCCTGCACGACGTCGCCGTGCGAATAGTCGAAGGTCATCGCGACGTTGTCGGGCTTCTGGTCGTGCAGCACCGGCGCGCCGGGCTTCATGGCCTCCGCGACGTTGTAGAGCGGCGGCAGGTCCTCGTACTCCACCTCGATCAGCTTCAGCGCGGCCTCGGCGATCTCCGGCGTATCCGCGGCCACCGCCGCGATCTCGTCGCGCATGCTCCGCACGCGATCGCCTTTCAGCGGCATGTGATCCTTCGATACACCGAGCGGGCGCTGATAGGGCACGTCCTCGGCGGTGATGACCGCGTGGACACCGGGCAGCGCCTTGGCCTTCGAGGTGTCGATGCGCTTGATGAGCGCGTGGACCCGCGTCGAATGCAGGATCTTCCCGTGCAGCTGCCCGGGAAGGTTCATGTCGTGGATGTAGCGGGTCTTGCCGCTCGCCTTGTCGGGCGCGTCGAGCTTCGCGATGCGCTTGCCGATCAGGGAATCCTTCTCGATCGTGCGGGCCGTTCCCGCGTCACGCGCCTCGTGCGGCGCGATGGTCTCGACCTGTGCCTCGGGTGCAATGCCCATCTTCTACCTCGCTTCCTGCGCGGCCGCCGTGATGGCTTCCACGATTTTCTTGTAGCCGGTGCAGCGGCAGAGGTTGCCCTCGATGCCACGCTTGATCGTCTCGGGGTCGAGCTTCGACCCATGGGTGTCGATGAGGTGCGCCGCCTGCACGACGAATCCCGGAGTGCAGAAGCCGCACTGCACCGCGCCGGCCTGCACGAACGCATCTCGAACGCGCGCGCCGGCCGGCTCGTTCACCACGCCTTCGACCGTGGTGAGCTTGCGTCCGTCGCAATCGACGGCGAAGAGCAGGCACGAGTTGACGGACATGCCGTCCACCAGGATCGTGCAGGCCCCGCATTCGCCCTCGCCGCAGCCGTACTTGGTGCCGGTCAGGCCGATCACCTCGCGCAGCATGTTGAGCGCGCTCATTTCCGGCGGCACTGCGACGGTGCGCGGCGAGCCGTTTACCGTGAACCGGATCTCAATGTTCGTGGACATCTATCAGCATCCTCTTGACGATGTTGTGCATCAGTTCGCGGCGATACCAGTCCGAAGCGCGCACGTCCGAGATCGGCTTGACCTCGTCGTGGGCCGCCTGCGCCGCCTGCTCGATCAACTCGGGTGTGAGCCGCTTCCCTTCCAGGACCGCTTCGGTCTTCGACCCGCGCATGATCGCGGGCGCGACCGCGCCGTAGGCGAGCCGCACATGGCTCAGCACGCCCTTCGTCTTGACCGCGGCTAGGCCGATGGCGATCGCGGAGATGTCGAGTGCCGGCCGCGTGCCGAACTTGAAGAACCGCTGCACCTGGCCGGCGGGCGGCACCGGGATCCGGATGGCGACGAGCAGCTCGCCCTGAGCGCGGCGCGTCTTGCCGGGCCCCACGAGAAACGATCCGAGCGGCGTCGTGTGGGTTTCCACCGAGCCGTTCGGCTTCGCCGCGAGCTCGACGACCGCGTCGAGCGCGAGCATCGGCACGAGCGTGTCGCCGGCCGGCGAGGCGTTGCAGACGTTGCCGCCCAGCGTTCCCGCGTTGCGGATCTGCTCGCTCGCGAAATGGTCGCCCGACTCCGCGAGGATCGGGAAGTGCTTGCGGATGAGGTCGTTCGCCATCATCTCGCTGATGGTGGTGAGCGCGCCGATGCGGACCTCGTTCTTCGCGAGCCTGATCCCGGTGAGCTCGGCAATGCGCCGGATGTTGACGAGCGTCTTGCGCAGCGGCGTCTTGCCCGACTCGCTCTGCGGCATCACGTCGGTGCCGCCCGCGAGGATCGTCGCGTTGCCCGCCCTTAATACTTCGAGCGCCTCGTCGAGGTGCTTGGGCGCGTAGTAGTGTTCAACTGTCATAGAGCATCCTCTCAGAACCTGATCGGCTCGCGGTACTTTCCATATACGCCAATCAGCTCGTTCGTGATTTCCCCTACGCTCGCGTAGGCTTTCACGGCCTCGACGATCGCCGGCATCACGTTCGCGCCGGCCTGCGCATCGGCGCGCACCCGGCCGAGGGCTTCCTTCACCTGCCCCGCGTCGCGCTTGGCCCGCACGCTCTCGAGCCGCGTAACCTGCGCCTGGGCATCCGCTTCGTTGTACGGATGGAATTCGACGTTGGGCTTTTCCTCCTCGGTGCGATAGCAGTTGATGCCGACTTTCCGGAACTGCCCTTCCTCGATCGAGCGCTGCATCGCGTACGCCTGCGCGGAGACCTGGGCCTGGACGCGGCCCTCGGCCACCATCTTCACGATCCCGCCGCGCGCGTCGACGTCGGCCATGATCTCCTCCATCTTCGCGCGCATCTGGTTGGTCAGCGTCTCGACGTACCAGGCGCCGCCGAGCGGATCGACCGTGTCGGCGAGTCCCATCTCCTCGATGAGGAGCTGCATGGTGCGAAGCGAGATTCGCTGCGCGTATTCGCTCGGAATGGTGTACGCCTCGTCGTAGCAGCAGAGCGCCATGGTCTGCGCGCCGGAGAGCGCAGCGATCAGCGCGTAGTAGGCGCCGCGCACGATGTTGACCTCGGGCTGCTCGAACGTGAGCCCGCCCCCGCCGCCGCCCGCGATCATGCGCAGCCACATCGAGCGCGGATCGGTCGCGCCGTAGTGCTCCTTCACGATCTTGGCCCACAGGCTGCGGCCGGCACGGAATTTCGCCACCTGCTCGAAGAGGTTGCCGAACACGTTGAAGTTGTAGGAGAGCCTTCCCGCGAATTCGTCGATGTGCAGGCCGCGCGCGATCGCGTCGTCAGCGTAGGCCTTGGCGATGCAGAACGCGAACGCCATCTCCTGAGCCGGTGTCGCACCCGACTCGCGAATGTGATAGCCGCACACCGACACCGGCGTGTACTTCGGCGCGTGCTGGGCGCAGTACTCGATGGTGTCGCCGACGAGCTTCACCGACGGCTCGACCGGAAACACCCAGGTGCCGCGGCCGATGAACTCCTTGAGGATGTCGTTCTGCGCCGTACCGCGCAGCTTCTTCACGTCGTAGCCGCGCTTCTCGGCCATCGCGAGGTACATCGCGATCAGGACCGCCGCAGCGCCGTTGACGGTCAGCGAGACGGTGATCGCGTCGAGGTCGATCCCGTCGAACGCGGTCTCCACATCCGCCAGCGTGTCCACCGCCATCCCCACCCGGCCGACCTCGCCTACCGAAAGCGGATCGTCGGAGTCGAGCCCGATCTGGGTCGGCAGGTCGAAGGCGACGTTGAGCCCCGTCTGGCCGTTGGCGATGAGGTACTTGAAGCGCTTGTTGGTGTCCGCCGCATTGCCGAACCCCGTGTACTGGCGCATGGTGTACGGCCGCTGCCGGTACATCATGGGGTGGATGCCCCGCGTATAGGGGTAGTCACCCGGCTGCCCGATCATCTCGAGCCCGCCGGTCGCCTCGACATCGGCCGCCGTGTAGAGCGGTTTGATCTCGATGCCCGATTCGTTGCGGATGGGCTTGCCTTCGGGTCGGGTCATGTCGTTCATGCCGCCTGCTCCCGGATGTAGTTGACGATGTCGTCGAGCTTTGCGCCCGTCGAGAAGATGCCCTTGAAGCCGAGCGCGCGAAGCTCGTCGTGGTCCTGGCGCGGGATGTTGCCGCCGATCATCCAGACCTTGTCGGTGAGCCCGCCCGACTCCAGGAGCGGCTTGAGCTTCCTGCAGAACGGCAGATGCGCACCGGCGAGGCTCGAGAGCGCGATCACGTCCGCGTCCTCGTCGAGCGCGATCCGCGCGACCTGCTCGGGTGTCTGACGCAGGCCCGTGTAGATCACCTCGAATCCCGCATCCATCATCGCGCGCGCGACCACCTTCACGCCCTGATCGTGACCGTCGAGGCCCGGCTTCGCCAGCACCACCTTGATGCGCTTGTCGCCCCGCGTCACGACGACAGCTCCTTCGCGATGATGAGCTTGAGGATCTCGCTCGTTCCGCCGCCGATCAGCGTGAAGCGCACGTCGCGCAGGTAGCGCTGCACGGGGTATTCCATCGCGTAGCCGTAGGAGGCCAGCACGCGCGCGGCCTGATCGCAGACCGAGGCCGCGGTCTCCGAGGCGAAGAGCTTCGCCATCGCGGCCTCCTTGTGATGCGGCCGGTCGGCGTCCTTCAGCCAGGCCGCGTAGTACACGAGCCGCGCCGCGGCCTCGAGCGGCGTGCCCATGTCCGCCAGCTTGAGCTGGATCGCCTGGAAGCGGTCGATCGGCTTGCCGAACTGCTTGCGCTCTCCCGCATAGCGGATCGCCTCCGCGAGCGCGGCGCGACCCACGCCCAGCGCGATCGCGCCCGTGATGATGCGGATCTCCGCAAGGAGCTTGCGCAGATGGCTCTCGCCGTCGCCCTCGTCCTTCGAGAGCCGGTGCGTATCCGGGACGAAGCACTCGTCCAGCGCGAGCTCGGACGTCGGCAGCGCCCACACGCCCATCTTCTCGATGGCCCGGCCGATCGCGAGCCCCTTGAAATCGCGCTCCACGAGGAAGATCGTGAGCTTTCCCTCCTCGCCCGCACGCGCGAACACGGTGAAGAAATCGGCGACCGGCGCGGACGTCACCCAGATCTTCTGCCCGGTGAGCCGGTAGCCCCCGTCCACCTTCTTCGCGCGCGTGGCGAGCGAACCCAGGTCCGAGCCCGCGTTCGGCTCCGTCATGCACACACCGCCGATCTTCTCGCCGCGCAGCGCCGGCTTGAAGAGGCGCTCGACGATGTCCGCGTTGCCGAGCATGTGCAGGAACTTCGTGCCCATCAGCGCCTGCATCGCGGCGCAGCCGGCGAGCGACACCGACCCGCGCGATACTTCCTCGAGCGCGAGGCAGAACGTGACGAGATCGAGCCCCGATCCGCCGACGTCCTCCGGATAGCGGATGCCGAAGAACCCGAGATCGGCGAGCTCGCGGAAGAGCACGCGCGGGAATTCGTGCGCCTCGTCGAGCGCCGCCGCCGCCGGCGCGATGCGCTCGTCGGCGAAGCGCGCGAACACGTCGCGCACCTGGCGTTGCTCGTCTGAAAGCTCGAAGTTCATGGCCTCATCGTGCAATGGCGAAGCTGGTGATGGCGGTCGGGTTGTTTGTGTTTCCCCTCCTTTTCAAGGAGGGGTGCCGCCGGAGGCGGCGGGGTGGTTGAGGCCTCGTCAAGCGCACGGCACCACCCCGGCCGCTTCGCGGCCACCCCTCCTCGGAGAGGAGGGGAAAGAAACAAGTCGCTTCAGCGCTCGACACTCCTCAATCCTTCAACCCGTACTTCTCTCGCGCCGCCTTGTCGGAGACCACGCCGTTGCGGACCTCCTCACGAACCAGGGCCCGGTCGCGCTGCTTCGGATCGCCGTAGCCGCCACCGCCGCCTGCCTGCTGGTGATAGATGGTGCCCTTCGGCACCCCGACCAGCAGGTCCTTGTTCTTCGGCGTGACCTCGCGTCCGTCCGGAAATTTCAGCCGGATGAAGTTGAGCGTGCCGTCGCCGCCGCCGAAGAGCCCGAACGCGGGCTCGAAATCCCCGTCTCCGAAGGTGACGACCTGCGTATCCTCCGATCCGATCTCGAAGATCGTCTCCACGCCCAGCCCACCGCGCCATTGCCCGGGGCCCGCGGAGTCGGTGATGTACTCGTGGCGGAGCAGCCGATGCGGCGTCTGCTGCTCGAACATCTCGTAGTCCTGGTCGAGCACGCCGCCGGAGGCGTCGATCATGCCGATATGATCGTAGCCGTCGGTGCCCTGCATCGCACCCGAGCCGCCCTTGAGGCCCATGAAGCCGATGTCGACGTACGGCTCGTTCTTCTCGGGGTCGGTGCCGGTGGTGAGCGAGCAGAGCAGATTGTTCCAGCCGGCCGTCACCCGATCGGGCATCACCGGTGCGAGGGCGCGCTGGATCGCGTCTGCGTTCGGCGGGCAGAGGTGGTTGCCGAAGGTGGTCGCCTTCGGATAGCCCGCATTCAGGATCGTCCCCTCGGGGATCACGATCTCCACCGGCTCGACCATTCCCTCGTTGTGCGGAATGTCGGGGTTCACCATCTGCAGCAGCGTGAGGATCGTCGCGGATGCGCTCGAGGTGAACGTGCCGTTCACGAAGCCGTCCGTCCGCGGGTCGGTCGCGGTGTAGTCGAACTTGATGTGGCGGTCCTCGACGGTGATCGTCACGCGGATCTTGAACTTCGATCCCTCGTGGCGGCCGTCGTAGTACACCGAGCCTTCTCCGGAGTAGACGCCGTTCGGGATCTTTTCGATCTCCGCTTCCATCATCTTGCGGGTGGCTTCGAAGAGCGCCAGCTTGTGCGCCTCGAAACTTTCCATCCCGTACTTCTTGATGAGCTCGAGCATGCGCCGCTCGCCTACCTTACACGCGCCGATCTCCGCCTTCATGTCGTGTTGCACGATGTCGAGCCGGATGTTGGCGAAGATCAGATCCCACACGTCCTTGCGCAGCTTGCCCTTGTCGTAGATCTTCACCGGCGGGATGCGCAACCCCTCCTGCCAGACCTCGACCGCGTTGGGGTTGTAGCCGCCGCGCACCGCGCCGCCGATATCGGCCTGGTGGCCCTTCACCGCGGTCCAGGCGACCAGCTTGCCGTCGTGGAACACGGGCACGTACACCGCGACGTCGTTGTTCTGGTTGCCGAGGCTGAATACGTCGTTGTGGAAGATCACATCGCCCGGATGGATGTCGTCGCCGAAGTACTTGATGATGTATTTGCACACCGGCGCGAGCGAGAAGGCGAGGATCGGCAGGTTCTCCGTCTGCTCGAGCATGCGCCCCTCGGCATCGTAGAGCCCCGTGACGTAGTCCTTCGCCTCGCACAGGATCGGCGAGCGCGTCGTCTTCTCCATCGAGATCGACATCTCGTCGGTGATCGACTTGAACGTGCGCGCATAGACCGAGAGCAGGATCGGGTCGATGTTCATTGCTTGCTCCTGATCATTTCGATAGCTTTGCACCACCCCGCCGCCTCCGGCGGCACCCCTCCTTGCAGAGGAAGGGAGAAAAGCTCTTTTCCCCTCCTTTTCAAGGAGGGGTGGCTGCGGAGCAGCCGGGGTGGTTGATTCAAACTCACGCCACCGCCTCCTCGGCACGCATCCGCACCAGATCCTCGCGCCCCTTGCGATACACCGCGAACGAGCCGAGCGCGTCCACCGCCAAGTCGTAGGCGGCGGACACGAAGACCGCAGTCGTCACTTCCTCGATCATCGCGGGGCCGGTGATACGGTTTCCGTGACGCAGCGCGTGCCCGTCGTAGACCGGCACGGGCTCGAAGGCTTTCTTCTCGGGGATGTACATGCTGCGACGGCCCTTGAGCGCGTGTGCCGCATCCTCGCCGCCCCACGGCTCAGTGCGCGGGCGCGGACGGTCGGTCGCGCCGATCGCCTGCACGCGCACGTTGATGATCTCCACCGGCGTCCCCTCCTCGGCCAGCGCATAGCCGAAGAGCCGCTCGTGCTCGGCGTGAAACGCCTGCGCGATCGCCTGCTCGTCGCGCCGCTTGATCGCGTCCTCCGGCACCGTGAAAGAGACCTCGTGGTACTGCTTGATGTAGCGGCAGTCGAGCTTCACGATCCCCCCCCGGCGCGCCTTGGGGACCCCCTCCTCCTCGAGAAGCCGCGCACCTTCCGCGGCCATCTCGTCCACGAGTACCCCAAGGCGCGCCCAACTCATGTTCTCCAGGCGCGCGACGAACGTCCGCACGAAGTCGTGCTTGAGGTCGGAGAGCAGCATGCCGAACGCGCACAGCACCGAGCTCTCGCGCGGCACGATCTGCAGCGGGATCTCGAGCTCGGCACAGATCAGGCACGAGTGAATCGGGCCCGCGCCGCCGGCCGCGATCATCGGGAACTCGCGCGGGTCGAAGCCGCGCTTGATCGTCACCTCGCGCACGCCCTGCGCCATGTTGTTGCACACGACGCGGTACATCCCCGCGGCCGCGTCCTCGACAGTAAAGCCCATCGGCTTCGCGATATGCGTCCCGATGGCGCGCCGCGCCGCATCCGGGTCGAGCTTCATCCGTCCGCCCGCGAAGTAGCCCGGGTCGAGGTAGCCGAGCACCACGTTCGCGTCGGTCGTGGTGGGCAGCTCGCCGCCCTTGCCGTAACAGGCCGGCCCCGGATCGGCGCCGGCGCTTGCCGGGCCCATGCGCAGGAGTCCGCCCTCGTCGATCCAGCCGATCGATCCGCCGCCCGCGCCGATGGTGTGGATGTCGAGCATCGGAAGCGCGGTCTTCAGCCGGTCGATCTCGCCCTCGGTCACGAGCATCGGCGTGCCGACCGCGACCGACGCCTCGAAGCTCGTGCCGCCCATATCGACAGTGATCGCCTTGTCCTGACCGTGCGCGCCGGCGTAATGGAGCCCCGCGCCGGGACCGCCCGCCGGACCCGAAAGCAGCGTGAGCGCCGCCTGCTCGCGCGCGATCTGCGGCGTCACCACGCCGCCGTTCGATTGCATGATCAGCAGCACGCCGCGGAACCCGACCGACTTCAGCCGTCCGACGAGCTGATCGAGATAGCGGTTGAGCTTCGGACCGACGTAGGAATTGAGCGCCGTCGTGGAAACGCGCTCGTAGAACCGGATCGAAGGCAGGAGATCGGTCGAGACGGTGAGATACGCGTCGGGCAACTCCTTCTTCACGAGCTCCGCCGCAGCACGCTCGTGAGCGGGGTTCGCGAACGCGTTCATGAAGCAGATCGACACCGCCTCCACGCCCTCCTTGCGGAAGATGTCGATCGCCGAGCGCACGTCGGTGAGCGAGAGCGCCTCGACCTCACGGCCGGCGCGATCGAGCCGGCCGGCGACCCCGGCGCGCAGCCGGCGCGGCACCAGCGGCACCACGTTCGTGTAGCGGTTGTTGTACTGCTCCTCGCGGATGCCGCGGCGCATCTCGAGCGCATCGCGCACCCCGCGCGTGGTGATCAGCCCTGACTTCGCGCCGGTGCGCGTGAGCACCGCGTTCGTCGCGACCGTCGTCCCGTGCACGATGGTGTCGATGGTCGGTGCGAACTGCTCGAGCGTCTGCGCCGGCGTCTGGCTCGCCGCGATATCGGTGAGCCCTTCGACCACCGCGATCGACGGGTCGGCAGGCGTCGAGAGCGTCTTGGAGATCACCGGCTCGGCGCCATCGCGCGTCACGATGAAGTCGGTGAACGTACCGCCGACGTCGATGCCTATCTTGAGCGTCACGATGGTCTCCCTTCAGCTATCCATGGCGGTGCGCAGGCTCGTCCTGCACCACCCCGCCCGGCCCGAAGCGAGGACGCTTCGGGCGATTGCGGGCGGCGACGCGCGCAGGCGCGTCGCGCGAAACCCCGGCTCACCCTCGGAGAGGAGGGGAAACTGCTCTCTCCCCTCCTTTTCAAGGAGGGGTGGCTGCGAAGCAGCCGGGGTGGTTGCATCATCACGTAACCTTCTCCCTCGCCGCCGCGATCGCCATCGCACGCACCTCCGCCTTCTGGATCTTCCCGAGCGCGGTGCGCGGCAGTTGCGCGACCGTGACCACTGCACGCGGGTGCTTGTAGCGCGCCACTCGTCCCTCGAGCGCGGCGGACACCTCGCGCTCGGTGACCGACTTGCCGGCCTTTGGCACCACGACTGCCACGACCGCCTCGCCCCAGCGCTCGTCCGGACGGCCCACGACCGCCACCTCGGCAATCGCGTCGCATTCCGCGAGCACGTTCTCGATCTCGGCCGGATAGATGTTCTCGCCGCCCGAGATGATCATGTCCTTGCTGCGGCCGTCGACGACCAGCCAGCCCTCCTCATCGAAATGTCCGATGTCCCCGCTGTGGAACCAGCCCCCGCGCAGCGCCTCCGCGGTCGCTTCGGGCTTGCCCCAGTACCCGCTCATGACATTCGGTCCGCGCACCAGGATCTCGCCGCTTGCGCCTGGCGTCACATCGGCGCCGGTCTCGTCGGCCAGCCGGATCTCGCAGTGCATCGCCGGAAGCCCCGCCGAACCGGCCTTGCGCCCGGCTTCGGACGCGGGAACGTAGGTGGCGATGGGCGCCGTCTCGGTCGAGCCGTACACCTCGACGAGCGGCACGCCGCGCGCGTGCACGACGCCGAAGATCCGCGGCGGCACGATCTGCGAGCCGGTCGTGATCATTCTCAGGCTCGAGAGGCGCGCATTGTTCCAGCGTGGCAGCGCGCGCAGCGCATCGATCTGCGCCGGGACCAGGACGGTGAGCGTGATCGCCTCGCGCTCGATGGCGTCGAGCGTGGCTTCCGGATCGAACTTCGCGTGCAGCGTCACCGTCGCGCCGGCGTGCAATGCCGGCAGCGTGAGGATGTTGAGGCCGCCGACGTGGAAGAGCGGCAGTGTCGTGAGAACGCGATCGGCGCTGGTGAAGCCATGCATGTGCGTGCTGTTGACGGCGTTGTAAAAAAGCGCGTGCTGCGTGAGGAGCACGCCCTTAGGTCGGCCGGTCGAGCCCGACGTGTAGCAGAGCAGCACCGGATCGTCGTCGCGACCGTCGCGCGGCGCCGTGGCCTGCCCGCCGGCCGCCAGAAATGCTTCGTAGCGCTGCCAGGCCGGCGTATCTCCGAGCGCGATGCATTGCATCGGCGGCAAACCCTGCTTCACGCCGTCGATGCCTGCGGCGAAGGCCGACTCGGTGACGAGCAGCTTAGGCATGCAGTCCGCGAGCGTTTCACGGTGCTCCGGCGGCGCGAGGCGCCAGTTGAGCGGCGCGAGCATCGCACCGACGCGCGCACAAGCAAATAGCAAGGCGATCGCCTCGGGATGGTTGAGGCCGAGGAAGGCAACGCGATCTCCCGACCCAACACCCGCGGACGCGAGGGCTCGAGCAACCGCGTCGATGCGCGCGGCCAACGCGGCATAGGAGACCTCCCGCTCCGCAAAGCGGATCGCGCACTTCGCCGGCGTGAAGCCGGCGTGCCGCTCGATCCAGTGCGAGAGATCCATGCGTGCGCTCAGGCGTCGCCGACTTCCAGGACGACCGCCATGCCGGTGTCGCCGGCCGCGCAGCCGGAGAAGAGACCCCAGCCGCCGCCGCGCAGCGCGAGTTCCTCGATCAGCTCGATGACCGCGCGCATGCCCATCGGACCCTGCGGATGCCCCCACACCAGGGAGCAGCCGTAGTTGTTCATCTTGTTGACGTCCACGCCCGTCTCCTTCGCGAAGAGCAGATCGTTCACCGCGAACGGGTTGTGGGTCTTGATGGCGTCCATCTGCTTGATGGTCCGGCCGGCCTGCGCGAGCGCGCGGCTCGCCGCGGGCGCCACCGCCTCGGGCATGTAGGCCAGCTCGGCGCGTGCCTGACCGAAGCCGTGCAGGCGCACGACGATCTTCGGATCGCGCGAGAGCTCGCGTGCCCGTTCGGCCGTCGTGAGGATCATCGCCGCGCTGCCGTCCGCCGGATGCGTCTGGCCGCCGAAGGTCACCGTGCCGCCCGGCATCACCGGCTTGAGCTTGGCGAGCCCCTCGCGCGTCGAGGTGCTCACGCCTTCGTCGCCCTCCAGCGTCGCGACCGTCTTCTTGAAATTGGGCGCCGGCACCTCGAAGGGCAGCGTCATGTAACGCTTCTGGAAGGCGTTGCCGTCGGCGGTCGCCATGCGGTATTGCTCCTCGCGCCGGAGCACCACCTCGTGCTGCGCCTCGGTGCCGAAGCCGTGGCGCTTGACGACGTTCTCGGCGGTCTGCGTCATCGAGTGCCCGCCGAGCGGATCGCAGCCGAAGTTGTCCATCACCCAGTCCTCGTGCGCGCCGGTGCCGCCCGGCCCTTTCGGGTTCGGGTAGTAGAGGTGCGGGCCGTTCGAGGTGCGGTCACACGTTGCCGCCAGTGTGGTGCGCGCGCTGCCGGTCTCGATCTCTTCCGCCGCCGTAGCGAGCACGCGCACGCTGGTCGCGCACGCCTGCATCACGGTAGGGCCGCCGACGTGGCCGAGCCCGGCGAGGCCGGTGAACCACGGCAGGCCGAAGAAGGAGTGCTTCTGCAGCACCGTGATGCCAAGCACCCCGTAGTCGAAGGTCTCGGGCGCGATCTTGCGCTTGGCGAGCTCCTGCCTCGTGACGTGCGCGGCGAACTCCACCGAGTGCAGGTTCGCGAAGCTGCCCTGCCAGCGCGCGAACGGCGTGCTCCAGTACGCGCCGTAGGGAATGTGTGCCTTGTATGCCATGGCGGATCCTTTCTTGCGGCAGTCAGTCGCCGTTCACGGCGAGCGTTTCGATATCCATCCGATCGACGAGCGCACGCCGGGCGCGCTCGAGCTGATCCAGCATCGCACGGCCGGCCGCCGTAGCGTTGCCCGCGCGCAGTGCGGCGGCGATCTCCTTCATGCCTTCGAGCGCGCCCGCCCGCACCGTCGTGTCGGCGAGCGTCAGCACGCGCAGATAGCGCACGTGATCGGCATAGACGCCGATCGCGCGCACCATGCGGCGGTTGGGAACGAGCGCGAGCCACGCCTCGCGAAAGCGTGAGTTCGCGGCGATGAATGCTTCGGCATCGCCGGCCTCGTGCGCGACGACCGCATCGGCGAGCGCCTCGTCGAGCGGCTTGCGCATCGCGGGGTCGGCAGCGCGGGAGCTCGCGAGCCGGATCGCCTCGGGCTCGAGCAGACTGCGGAGCGCGTAGATGTCGCCGAGATCCTCGGACGTGAGGCCCGGCACCGCGAAGCTGCGACCGTCGGACTCCACCAGGCCCTCGCTCGCCAGCCGGGCGAGCGCTTCGCGAACCGGGGTGCGCGAGACGCCGAGCTGTGTGGCAAGGGTCACTTCCTGGAGTCGCTCGCTCGGGCCCATGCGTCCGGTGCGCAGCAGATCGCGCAGGGTCTGATAGACCTGGTCCGCGAGCGCGACAGGACGGTCGAGCGGTTTGAGCTGCGGCGGCAAGTTCCCCTCCTCAGGAGACGGTTGCCAGGACGCCGGGCGTGTGGCGTGGCCCGGGACCGGAATGTGTACTGTATACACTCCTCAGCGGACGATGTCACGGGGCGACGCACAAGCAGGCCCTGGCCGGCGCGAACGTGTATGTAGAGTGTGTATGTATAGTGTGTGGGTTTGAGGTGAGTGCCCGCTCACTAATGGATCCTACGGCGATATTCCCTAATGCATTGATTTATATGTGCTCTCTCGCTAAGGCGCCAAGCCCAGGCGGTCGGGCACCAAGAAACTGACGGTTCGACCTGGCGACCGCCTGCTTGCCCAGCGGTATCGGGTCAAATGCTGCATGGGAAGTCCGCCCGACCGTGGAAGTGATCGTCGACGAGGCTCCTCTCGCCCGGCGGAGCCGCGAACCCAAGATTTCGCTAACCGTGGCCGAACCGAACCCCATGGTCGGCGTCCGAATCGTCTTTCGTGAACCCCAATCCATAAGCGCGCGAAGGCCGCCGGCGCGATCTCGCGGCCAAGCGCGCCTCGCCTGCTGGCGGTACCCTCGTCGCTTTGCTCCTCGGCGGCGGCTCAGCGCGAGCGTTCGGCTTCACCAATTACCGCGCTAGATTGTTCGGAAGATAACTGCAATGCATGAATTCCCTCATCACTACAAGGTCGAAGCCTCGGCTGGGCCTGACGGAGAGGCCACCCTTTCGGGCGACAGGCTCGACACAATTCCCTTCGCATCACCAGTCGCGTTTGGCGGGCCTGGGGATCGGTGGTCCCCGGAAACACTTTTGGTCGCGGCAGTCGCCGGCTGTTTCATTCTCAGCTTTCGCGCGATCGCCAGAGCCTCAAGACTATCGTGGGTGTCCTTGAAATGCGAAGTGGACGGTACGCTCGAGCGGGTCGAGGGTGCGATGAAGTTTACGAAGTTCGTGGTCCACGCAACGCTAGATGTGCCTCAAGAGACGAACGAGGAGCGAGCGCATCGACTCCTTGAGAAGGCGGAAAAGAGCTGTCTAGTGACAAACTCGCTTTCTGGCGAAACGCAATTGGATGCGAAAGTACAGAAGGCATCTTAGTCATGCCGCAACCTGACGAATGCCCCAATGCACGAGCCCCCGCTGAATCTGTCCCAGGTCGCGTGGTCGCGACAGAAGAAACTCGTCCGCGTCTTCTACAAGGAGATGTGGGACCACGCGAACACGGCTCTGGTGCCGCAGATCTTTCATGACGACTTCACCTTTCGCGGGTCGCTTGGCCCCCAGCTCGTTGGGCATCAGGAGTTCATCGGCTACGTCGAGTACGTGACCGGAGCGCTTGGCCAGTACACCTCTGACATCCTCGCACTGGGAGAGGAAGGCAATCAGGTGTTCGGCAAGCTCCGATTTCATGGGTACCACCGGCGCGAGCTATTCGGTGTCCCGCCCAGCGGGCGTCACGTCTGGTGGTACGGCACGCCGATATTCACGTTCGAAGGCGAGCGTGTTCGCGACCTGTGGGTCCTGGGCGACATCCACGGTCTCATCGCGCGGCTCAAAGGGGAGGCGCCGAGCGCCTGAGCGGTCCCCCGTTGCCTCTAGCGCCCGCGAGGTGGTAAGGCCACAATGGCGACGAACCCTTCGCCGCAGCGGACGCGTTGCGAGCGGCGCACCGCTGAACTTGTGCGTAGGGCATCGAAACAAACAAGAAGGCTGCGAGCATGGCTCACGCACGAGTATCCGACACCTGGGAGCGCGGCAGCCCTTACGAGCAGTACGTGGGTCGGTGGAGCCGCCGGGTCGCACCGCCGTTTCTCTCTTGGCTGGGAATTCCGACCGGCCGAAAGTGGCTCGACGTGGGCTGCGGTACGGGCGCGCTGTGCGCTGCGATCGTGGACCGCTGCTCGCCGTCGTCGGTCGCGGGCGTCGAGCCTTCGGAGGGATTTCTCAGGACGGCCAAGGAGAACCTCGCGGACCGCGCGGCGCTTCACCAGGGCAGCGCGACGGAAATCCCGCTCGGTGACGCGTCGGTCGACGTGGTGGTCTCAGGACTGGTCCTGAACTTCGTTCCGGATCAGCGCGCCGCACTCGCCGAGATGGTGCGGGTGACGGGCAAGGGTGGCACCGTCGCAGCTTATGTCTGGGACTACGCCGGAAAGATGGAGCTGATGCGGTTCTTCTGGGACGCCGCAGTCGAGCTCGACCCGGATGCCGCAAAGTTGGACGAAGGCGTCCGTTTCCCGCTCTGCCGCCCGGACGCCCTCGAGACGCTGTTCTCCGACGCCGGACTGGGAGGCGTCGAGGTAAAGCCCATCGACGTACCGACGCCGTTTTCTGACTTCGACGACTACTGGAAGCCCTTCCTCGGTGGCCAAGGACCTGCCCCCGCCTACACCATGTCCCTCGATGAAACCGCGAGGGACCGCCTCCGCGACCGCATAAGAGCGCGAATGCCCATAGCCGCAGACGGTTCGATTTCGTTGACGGCCCGCGCCTGGGCGGCTCGCGCTGCCGTCAAGAAATAGGCCTTGCGCAACGTCCGATCGCGGAGGTCTGAATGGATACCGATGTCCTGATCGTCGGCGCCGGCCCGACCGGGCTCATGCTCGCCAACCAGCTCGGGCGACGCGGGGTGCGCGTGTTGATCATCGATCGGCACGCACAACCGTCGCGCGAAACGAAAGCCCTCGGCGTGCAGGCTCGCACCCTGGAGATCTACTCGCGGCTCGGGATCGTCGATCGCGCGCTCGAGCTCGGCAAGCGCGGCACGGGCGGCAACATCTGGGCAGAAGGGCGGCACATGGCGCGCGTGTCCCTGGGAGACGCCGGCGAAAGCGTGACGCCGTATCCGTACATCCTGATCCTGGGCCAGGACGACAACGAACGCATCATGGGCGACAAGCTTCATGACTGGGGCGTCGCGGTGCAATGGCGCACCGAGCTCGTCGGCCTGCAACAGGCGCCGGACAACGTCGCGGCGACGCTCAAGCTCCCGGACGGGACGACCCGAACGGTGACGGCCAACCGCGTCGCCGGCTGCGATGGAGCGCACAGCGCCGTCCGCGAGCTGAGCGGCATCACGTTTCCCGGCGCGCCCTACGAGCACGTGTTCTTCGTCGCCGACACCGAGGTCACGGGGAGCATGGTCCCCGACGAGGTCAACGTCTTCTTGTGGCGCGAAGGGTTCCATCTCTTCTTTCCCATGCGCGGCAAGGATCACTGGCGCATCGTCGGCATTCTCCCTCCGGCTCTGCGAGACAAAGATGACGTGAAATTCGAGTCCGTGATTCCCGCCTTGCGCGGCGAGGCGGGAGACTTGTCCTTCAAGGCGTGCACATGGTTCTCCACTTATCGCATCCATCACCGGAGCGCCGCGCGCTTTCGTGATCGCCGTTGCTTCTTGCTCGGCGATGCGGCGCACATCCACAGCCCGGTCGGCGCGCAGGGCATGAACACCGGATTGCAGGATGCGTACAACCTTGGCTGGAAGCTCGCACTGGTCGTCCAGGGACGAGCCGACGCGGCGCTCGTCGATTCGTACGAGGACGAGCGTGTTCCGGTTGCGCGGCGGCTGCTGAACACGACCGATCGGGCGTTCAGGCTGATCGTGTCCGACAACCCGCTTGCCGGCATCTTCCGCACCCAGGTGCTTGCGAGGATCGCGGCATTCGCGGTGAACCGCAAGCCGATACAGCGCTTCGCGTTTCGCGTCATCTCCCAGACCGGCATCCACTACCGGAAAAGCTCCCTGTCCGAAACGCTGAGCGGCCTGCCTCACGGCGCACCCCAGGCGGGAGATCGCTTCCCTTGGCTGCGGGTCAAGTCGCGGACCGAAGGCCCTGTCGAGGATCTGTTCGCGAAGCTCGACGATACGCGACTCGCTCTGATCCTGATCGGGCAACCTGCGCCTCCCGACGCCGCGCTGGCACTCGGCGATCTGCTGCGGATTCACGCCATTCCCGCCGATCCCGTCAACGACGCGGAACTGGCGCGCGCGAAGATCCCGTCGCCGTCGTTCTACCTTTTGCGCCCCGACGGCCATGTCGGTCTCTGCGGGATTCGCCTGGAAACCGACACGGTCACCCGGTATGCTAGCGGGCGGCTGCGGCTCGGCCGGGTTTCTCACTGAGGGGACTTCACCATGCAAAGAGCAATAAGGGCGTATGTGGCCGCCGCCATCGTGTCAGCGAGCTTCCTTTTCTGCGCGGCGGAGGTCGCGGCAGCGCCGGTGAAATTTGCATGCAGCGGTTCCAAGGCCGACACGGCACGCAAGGTAGCCAAGGACAACGACCTGAAGCTTGCCATGGACCCGAAGGCGTGCTTCGGCGAGATGAAGCTCACCGAGAGCGCGCGCAAGCAGATCGTCGTGGCGACGCCTTCGCAGAGCTGCAAGAAGGGCAAGTTGCTGAACGTCTACGACCGCTCCCGGGCCGGGCCCTGGTATGCGCTATTCAAGCGGCCGGTCTGCGGTCGATCGATATCGGTCGGTCCGAAGAGTCCCTATGGCGACAACCTGATCACGATCGACGGACGGCACTACATCGACAAGGCCGGCGCGTTCGTGCTCTTCAAGTGATGCGCTCATGGCACTAAGACGCGGTCGCGGCGGCGTAGAGTACGAGGACATCAAGCTCGGCGACGGGGAGATCGCCGAGTGGGGGTCGCGAGTGGAAGTCCGGTACAACCTTTTTCTGAATCGCGGCGAGCAGCTCCAGGAGAACCAGATCTACTCGTTTCGCGTCGGCAAGCGCCGCGCGATTCCCGGCCTGGAGTACGGCGTGGAGGGAATGCGTGTCGGAGGCGAGCGGCGCTTGCGCGTCGGCCCCCACCTCGCCTATCGAAACCAGACCATTCCCGTGCGGGTCCCCGCCAGGGCGGTGCTCGATTTCCACGTCACGCTGTTGCGGGTGGACTCCGGCGCGGAGTAGCCGTGGCGACTCCGCAAGAGAGCAGGATCTATCGCCTCTCGGTGGTGTGCGGACTCGTGGTCGCCGCGTCGTTTATCGTGCCGAGGTTCGTGACGAATCCCGAGGGTGGATTCGCAGCGGGGGCCAATGCGGTGATGACGTTCCTGGCCATGCTCGCGGCTGCGTCCGTTTTCTCGCTGTATCTTCTCGCGGTGACGGTCCGATCCTACCGGGAGATCTCGTTCGGGGCGCGGGCCGCAGGCATAGCGCCGAGCGTCATTCTTGCGCTTGCCTTGCTGTGGCTCGCACTCCTCCTGGCCTATTGAAGGTCAATAGACCCGCGCGGCAGCTTCTGTCGAAACGGTGCACGCCCGATAAGAAGCAAGGCAAGGCTGCGTTTGTGGTACTAAGGTCGGTCTAACGCTGACAAGGAGAGGCGGCATGGCGCGGGATCCCAGCTGGTCGATTGTCGGCAGCTACTACGAGAGCTGCAATTGCCAGGCAGTCTGCCCCTGCCGGCGGCTGAACGGCAAGCCGGGCGGCAATTCGACCTACGGGGTCTGCGAGTTCATCCTGTCGTGGGACATCCACCGCGGTGAGGCCGATGGCGTTGACCTGGCAGGTCGCCAGGTCGTGATGGCGGGATTCTATCGTGACGCCGAACGTGGTAAGCCGTGGTCGATCAAGCTTTTCATCGACGAGCGGGCCGCGCCCGAGCAGTACCGGCAGCTCGAGCGCATCTTCCTCGGGAAGGCTGGCGGCAACATGCCGTTCACGTCCAGTATCGTTACGATCTACGACGTGGAGCGCGCAAAGATGTCACTTGGGCACAAGCCGGGTCATGAGACCATCCAGCTGAGCGGGCTCGGTACGTCGGCAGCAACGCGCCGTGCGGACTATGACGGCCGGGTCACCTGCGGCATCCCAGGTCATGATCATCCGGGTACGGAGTATGTCGCCTCGCTTGCCATGCATGACGGGCCGCTGCAGTGGGACTACGAGGAACGCTGCGGCTTTGCCACGGACTTCCACTTTCACGACTGACGGGCCAGTCCCGCGCGCGTCTACTGGAGCTACCCTCGGACTGACGGGTCGATCTCAAGGCTGATGGCACGCATCGGGCTGATTTCGGATACGCACGGGCTGTTGCGCCCCGAGGCCACGGCCTTCCTGCGCGGAAGCGACCACATCGTCCACGCGGGAGACATCGGGCACATCGCGGTGCTCCACGAGCTTGCCGCCCTGGCGCCGCTCACCGCCGTGCGGGGAAACAACGATCGAGCGTCTTGGGCCGAATCCGTGCGGGAGACCGAAGTGCTGGAGGTCGGTGAAGTCCTGATCTACGTCCTGCACGATCTCGCCGAGCTGGATCTCGATCCGGCCGCGGCGGGATTCCGCGTGGTCGTCTCCGGGCACTCGCATCGGCCGTCGGTCGAGGAGCGCGACGGCGTGCTCTACGTGAATCCGGGCAGCTCGGGCCCACAGCGGTTCAAGCTCCCCGTGGCTGTGGCCGAGCTCCACATCGAAGGCGCGTCCGTCGAGGCGCGATTGGTCGAGCTCGATCTGAGCGGGACCGTGTGACGGCCGCACTAGGCATGCCGCCGTCCGTCAGCAATCTTTTCGAGCTGCGATCCGATTCCGGGGATGAGGCTTTGTTGCCGATCCTCGATGAGGCCGGCTTCCGGCTGGAGCACATCGTCTCGAACGGCGCCGCGAGCCCGCCCGGCTTCTGGTACGACCAGGACACTGCGGAGTGGGTGGCGCTCGTGCACGGGCACGCGACGCTCGAGTTCGAGGACGGGCGGTTGGCGCTGAAGCCTGGCGATAGCCTGCTCATTCCGGCGCGCTCGAGGCACAGGGTTGCCGAGACATCCGCGGATGCCGTCTGGCTCGCGCTGCACTTTCGCGCGGGTCGATAGGTCGCGGTGCCGGCATCCACTACTTTCGCCAGTATCATGTCGGCGGCGGCTAGGCTCGCTAGACACACAAAGGAGATCGAACCATGACGCGCATCCTCCTCATCCAGGGAGCGAACATGATGCACCTCGGCAAGCGCGAGCCCGAGTTCTACGGGCGGACGACCGCCAAGGAGCTCGACGCCATGCTGCTGGCGCACGCGAAGTCGAAGGGCTACGAGCTGGAGATCTATTACACCAACATCGAGGGCGAGGCGATCAACCGCATCTACCGCGCCTTGGACGAAGGCGTGGACGGCCTAGTGATGAATCCCGCGAGCTTCAACCACGCGGGCTACGCGCTCGGCGATTGCATTAGAGGTGTCGAGCTGCCTTACGTGGAGGTGCACTTGAGCAACGTGGAGGCACGTGGCATCAAGTGCGTTCTAGCGCCGGAAGCGGTGGGCGGCATCTACGGCTTCGGCGTGCACAGCTACGTCCTCGGGCTCGAGGCGATGCTGCACATACTTTCCAGCAAGAAAGCCTGACCTCGCATTCTCATGGAGTGATGCAGTGCGCCTGCCGAAGCACATTTTCCGGTTCCGGCGATTCGTCAAAGATGTCTACGCCCACACCCCGTTCCTGAAGATGCTGAGCATGATGGTGGTGCTCTGGGTGGCTTTTGCGGTGGGGCTGTTCACCGTGGAGCGCCACGCCGAAGGGTCGAGCATCACCGTGCAGCGCCCGAGCGAGCGGATCATCGACAGCATCGAGACCAACCTCGAGCAGCTCGACGACCTGTCGATCGAGGAGCTCGATCTGCTGAAGGAGACGGTCGACACGCTCATCGTTCACGTGGAGCGCCTGAAGCACAAGCACGCGGAGAAGTGAGCGCGGATGAGAGTGGTCGGAATCCTGCTCGTCCTCGCCGTCCTTGCGGGCGCTGGCTACCACTATCGCGCGGAGATCCTGGGCTATTTCTCCGATGCGGGCAGCCCGGCGCGCCTGGCCGGCGATCTCCTCATCGAGGACGCGGGACCGGCCATGGTCGCGATCGCGCGGAACGCCGAATCCAAGGGCACGCTGCGCGGGGCCGGCGTGGGCGTTGCCGTGAAACCCTCCAGCCGCGGCGCACGCATCTACGGCAGCGACGGCTTTTTCCTCGTGGGATCGAACGGCGTGATCCAGGCGCAGAGTCCGCAGCATGGCGTCGGGCTGACGCTCACGCCCGAGCTGCGCGACGGCAGGGTCGTGTGGCGATGCTCGAGCACAGTGCCGCGCGATCGGCTCACGAGCCAGTGCAAATAAGACGGCGCGATCCAGAACGAGTGCGCGCTACGCGAGCGTGAGCACGATCTTGCCGCGCGCGTGGCCGGATTCCGAGAGGCGATACGCTTCGGGCGCGCTCTCGAACGGGAAACGACTCTCGACGGTCGATTGCAACACGCCGGACGCCGACCATTCGAAGAGCCTTTCGAGCCGGACGCGGGTGGCCTGGATGCGCGCCGGGACGATGCGAATGTCCGCTCGGGGCGGCGTGCTCGGGACCGGCGCGGCGTTCAGCGCCACCAGCGCGCCGCCCGGCTTGAGCACCTTCTGCGAATGGACGTGGACCTCGCCGCCGACCGTGTCGAGCACGACATCGCAATCGGATGCGATGGCGATGAAATCCTCGTTGGCGTAATCGATCGCGCGCGAGGCGCCGAGGCCGAGACAGTAATCGCGATTCGCGGCGCCGCAGGTCGTGAAGACTTCCGCGCCGAGGTGTCGTGCGATCTGGATCGCGAGACTCCCGACGCCGCCCGCGCCCGCGTGGATCAGCACCCGCTGACCTGCCGAAACCTGAACGTCTTCCACGAGCGGAATGGACGCCGAAAGGCCGGACACGCAGAGCGACGCACCCACCTCGGGCGACACGCCGTCAGGGACACGCGCGACCTGCGAGGCGGGCAGCGCAGCGTATTCCGCGTGCGTGCCGTGCTTCACGGGATCCGCAACGCCGGCAACGGGCGTACCCGGCTCGAGACCGGAGACGCCCTCGCCGACTGCCACGACGGTTCCCGCGCAATCGCGGCCGAGCACGCGCGGCAGCGCGGTCTGGATGACGGCGCGCAGCAACCCGTTGCGCATCTTCCAGTCGATCGGATTGATGCTCGCCGCGGCCACCTTGACGAGAACTTCGCCCGGGCCCGGCGACGTAACCGGTGCCGTGTCCAGGCGCAGGACCTCCGGGCCGCCGTATTCGTGCACGCGCCACGCGCGCATCCGGACAGGAAACGTCATGCGGCCGATTATCCCATCCCGCGCGCGAATGCTCGCCTGCGGCGCAGGCATTTCGCGCTCTACGTATACTTCAGTCGGGAGGCGGGCGTAACCATATACGCACCGTGGGCATTCACCAGGGGAGACGCATGAACGCGCCGGCCGCGCCACGCGAGATCACGCTGGAGGACAAGTACACCCTGCCGCGCGGCATGGCGTACATGACGGCGATCCAGGCGCTGGTGCGCCTGATGATGCTGCAGCAGGAGCGCGACGCGCGCGCCGGGCTGAACACCGCCGGCTACGTCTCGGGGTATCGCGGCTCGCCGCTCGGTGGACTCGATCTCGCGCTCGGCCGCGCCACGCCGCATCTGGAGCGGCATCGCATCCGCTTCCATCCGGGCGTGAACGAGGATCTCGCGGCGACCGCCATCTGGGGCACGCAGCAGCTCGGCCTCTTTCCGGGCGCGAAGCACGACGGCGTGTTCGCGATGTGGTACGGCAAGGCGCCCGGCGTCGATCGATCGGGCGATGCGTTCCGCCACGGCAATGCAGCGGGCAGCGCGCGTCACGGCGGCGTGCTCCTCGCAGCGGGCGACGATCCGGCCGCGCGCTCGACGACGGTGGCCGACCAGACCGACTTCATGTTCAAGGCGCTGCTGATTCCGGTGCTCGCGCCGGCATCGGTGCAGGACATCCTCGACCTCGGGCTGCACGGGTACGCGATGTCGCGCTACTCGGGCTGCTGGGTGGCGTTCAAGTGCGTGAGCGACGTGGCGGAGAGCTCCGCCTCGGTGATCGTCGATCCGGATCACGTGCAGATCCACACGCCCACCGACTTCGAGATGCCCGAAGGCGGGCTCAACATCCGCTATCCCGATTTCATGCTGGACGCGGAAGCCCGGCTCAAGAATCACAAGCTCTTCGCCGCGCTCGCGTACGCGCGCGCCAACGGATTGAACCGCATCACGCTGGACAGCCCGCGCGCGCGGCTCGGACTCGTCGCGGCGGGCAAGGCCTATACGGATCTGCGTCAGGCGCTCGCGACGCTCGACATCGACGACGTGGCCGCGCGCGCGCTGGGGTTGCGCATCCTCAAGGTGGACATGCCTTGGCCGCTCGAGCCGGATGCGGTGCGCCGCTTCGCGACCGGGCTGGAGGAGATCCTGGTCATCGAGGAGAAGCGGCCGCTCATCGAGGAGCAGATCAAGGAACAGCTCTACCACTGGCCGGAGGGTGCGCGCCCCCGCGTCGTCGGCAAGCTCGACGGCGTTGGGCAGTGGGAGCACACGGCCGGTGCCGACTGGCTCATCCCGCCGACCAGCGAGCTCACCTCCGTCATCGCGGCGCGCGCCATTGCCGCGCGCATCCTGCGCTTCATGCCCTCGGAGCCGCTCGCCGGGAAGCTCGCCGCCCTGACGACTGCGCGCGAAGTGCGACCGACGGTCAGCGTGCAGCGCACACCCTGGTTCTGTTCGGGCTGCCCGCACAACACTTCCACCCGCGTGCCGGAAGGCAGCCGCGCCACCGCCGGCATCGGCTGCCACTGGATGGCGGTGCTGATGGATCGCAGCACCGCAACGTGGACGCACATGGGCGGCGAAGGCGCGCCGTGGATCGGACAGGCGGCGTTCTGCGACACGGAGCACATCTTCGCGAACCTGGGCGACGGCACCTACTTCCATTCGGGCTACCTCGCGGTTCGCGCCGCGGTCGCCGCAAAGGTGCCGATCACCTACAAGATCCTCTACAACGACGCGGTGGCGATGACCGGCGGTCAGGCGCACGACGGGCAGCTCACGGTGCCGCAGATCACGCGCCAGATGGCCGCCGAGGGCGTGGAACGCATCGCGGTCGTCACCGACGAGCACCGCAAGTATCCCGGGAACGCAGGCTTTGCGCCGCGCACGAGCATTCACCATCGCGACGAGCTCGACCGCGTGCAGCGCGAGCTGCGCGACTGGTCGGTCGCCCATGATGGGGTATCCGTGCTCGTCTACGATCAGACGTGCGCCGCCGAGAAGCGCCGCCGCCGCAAGCGCGGCGCGTTCCCCGATCCCGCGCGGCGTGTCTACATCAACACGGCGGTGTGCGAGGGCTGCGGCGACTGCTCGACGCAATCGAACTGCCTCTCGATCGAGCCGGTGGAGACGGACCTCGGCACGAAGCGGCGGATCAACCAGTCGTCGTGCAACAAGGACTACTCCTGCCTGAAAGGGTTCTGCCCTTCGTTCGTCACCGTCGAGGGCGGGCGGCCGCGCCGCGGTCGAGGAGTCGCCCAGATGCCGGCGGACTTTCCGGAACTTCCGGAACCGCAGCAGCCCGACCTCGCCACGCCGTTCAGCATCCTCGTCACGGGCATCGGCGGCACCGGCGTGGTCACCATCGGCGCGCTGCTCGGCATGGCCGCGCATCTCGAAGGCAAGGGCGTGACCGTGCTCGACGTCACCGGCCTTGCGCAGAAGGGCGGCGCGGTGATGTCGCACGTGCGCATCGCCGCGAGCCCGGACGCGATCCTCGGCACTCGGATCGGCGACGGCGAGGCGGATGCGGTGATCGCGTGCGATGCCGTGGTCGCCGACGGCGCGGAAGCGCGCACCAAGATGCGCCCCGGCCACACGCGCGTGGCAGTGAACAGTGCGGTCACGCCGACCGCCGATTTCACGGCGCGGCGCGATTTCGTGATGCCGGGCGCGGCGCTCGAACGCGATCTGACCGAGCTCGTCGGCGAGGAGCGCGCGGCGTTCGTTCCGGCGACGCGGCTCGCCACGGCGCTTCTCGGCGATGCGATCGCCACCAATCCGTTCCTCCTCGGCTACGCCTACCAGCGCGGCCTCGTGCCGGTCTCGGCGCAGGCGATCGAGCGGGCGATCGAGCTGAACGGCGCCGCCGTCGACGCGAACAAGCAGGCGTTCCTCTGGGGTCGGCGCGCCGCGCACGATCCCGCGCGCGTCGAGCGGGCCCTCGCTTCCGCCGAGGTCGTCCCGATCGAGCATGCCCGTCCGCGCACGCTCGACGAACTCGTCGAGCGGCGCGTGGCGCTACTCACCGAGTATCAGGATGCGGGCTACGCGGAGCGCTACCGCAAGCTCGTCGAGCGCGTGCGCGACGCGGAGCGTCCGCTCGGCGGCAGCGCGCTGACCGAGGCCGTGGCACGCAACTACGCGAAGCTCCTCGCCTACAAGGACGAGTACGAGGTTGCCCGGCTCTATTCGCGGCCCGAGTTCCGCCAGGGGCTCGAGGCGGCGTTCGAGGGGGAGTACGCGCTGCGCTTCCACTTCGCGCCGCCCCTGCTCGCGCGCCGGGATCCGGCGACGGGACGCCCGCGCAAGATCGCTTTCCGCAGCTGGATGGGCGCTGCCCTGAAGGGACTGGCCAAGCTCCGATTCCTGCGCGGCACCGCGTTCGACCCGTTCGGGCGGAGCATCGAGCGAGTCGCGGAGCGCCGGCTGATCGCGGAGTACGAGGCGACGATTGAGGAGATCCTGCGCAGTCTGAGCGCCGACAGCCATGCGACGGCGGTCGAGATCGCCGCGCTGCCGGACGAGATCCGCGGCTTCGGGCCCGTGAAGGCCGAGTCGATCGCCAAGGCGAAAGCTCGGGAGGCGGAGCTCATGGGACACCTCCGCTCGCCGACCGCGCGGGCCGCCTAAACGTTCGAGATGGAACACACGTGGCACGCGAGCTTCCCAAGGCGCTGACCGACGCGCTCGCCGCACGCTTCGGGGATCGCTTCACGGTCTCGCGCGCCGTGCGGGAGCATCATGGCCGCGACGAATCCTATTACCCGCCGACGCCGCCCGATGCAGTGGTCTATCCGCATTCCACGGAGGAAGTGTGCGCCGTGGTCGCGCTATGCCGCGAGCACCAGGTACCCATGATCCCGTTCGGCGTCGGCACGTCGCTCGAGGGCCACATCCTCGCGGTGAAGGGCGGCGTATGCATCGACCTTTCGCAGATGAACCGCATCCTCGCGGTGCACACGGAGGATCTGGATGCCACGGTCGAGGCCGGCGTCACGCGCATGCAGCTGAACGATCATCTGCGCGACACGGGCCTTTTCTTCGCGATCGACCCGGGCGCGGACGCGACGCTCGGCGGCATGGCCGCCACGCGCGCCTCGGGCACGAACGCCGTGCGTTACGGGACGATGCGCGACAACGTGGTGGCGCTCACGGCGGTGACCGCCGACGGACGCGTGGTGCGCACGGCGCGGCGCGCCCGCAAGTCCTCGGCAGGCTACGACCTGACGCGGCTCTTCATCGGGTCCGAAGGCACGCTCGGCATCATCACCGAGGTCACCGTGCGGCTGCACCCGGTGCAGGAAGCGATCTCGGCGGCCCGCTGCTCGTTCCCGACGACGAAGGAGGCGGTCGACGCAGTCATCGAGATCATCCAGTCCGGCGTGCCCATCGCGCGCTGCGAGTTCCTCGACACGACCTCGATGAACGCCATCAACCGGCATTTCAAGACGAGCTATCCGGAGCGCATGACGCTCTTCCTGGAGTTCCAGGGCAGCACGGCTTCGGTCGCCGAGCAGGCGGAACAGGTGCAGGGAATCGCCCGCGAGCACGGCGGCAGCGACTTCGAGTGGGAGACGAAGCCCGAGGAGCGCAATCGCCTGTGGCACGCGCGGCACAACCTCTACTTCGCCGGCCTCCAGCTCAAGCCCGGCGCGCGCTACGTCTCGACGGACGTGTGCGTCCCGATCTCGCGACTGTCGGACTGTCTCGTCGAAACCGAGAAGGACGTGCGCGCCGCGAGCATGCCTATCATCGTCGTCGGGCATGTCGGCGACGGCAACTTTCATCTCGGCATCCTCTTCGATCCGGACAAGCAGGCCGAGCTGGAGGAAGCCAAGGCAATCTACGAGCGCCTGGTCGACCGCGCGCTCGCGATGGACGGCACCTGCACCGGCGAGCACGGCATCGGGCTCGGCAAGATGGGGCACCTGGTCAAGGAGCACGGCGAGGAGACCGTTTCCCTGATGCGCGATATCAAGCGCGCGCTCGATCCGGACAATCTGCTGAATCCGGGGAAGGTCGTCGAGATCTGAGTGAATAGCAAACTGCAACCACAAAGCTTTTTCCCCTCCTCTTCGAGGAGGGGTGCCGCCGGAGGCGGCGGGGTGGTGGGCGCGCTGATCGAATGCTGAACCACCCCGGCTGCTTCGCAGCCACCCCTCCTTGAAAAGGAGGGGACAAAACCAAGGCCATACGAGCCGAACGCATCCAATGAAGATCACCATACTCGACGACTACCAGGACACCATCCGGACGCTGAAATGCTTCGGCAAGGTGGCGCGCCACGACGTCAAGATCTGGAACGACCACACCAAGGATCTGGACGGCCTGGCCGAGCGGCTGAAGGACACCGAGGCGCTCGTGCTGATCCGCGAGCGCACGCCGATCCGCGGGCCCCTCCTCGAGCGGCTCGACAAGCTCAGGCTCATCAGCCAGACGAGCGTGTATCCGCACGTCGACGTCGAGGCATGCACGAAGCGCGGCGTCATCCTGTCGTCCTACATGGCGCCGGCGCAGCCGTCTTACGCCACCGCCGAGCTCACCTGGGGCCTCATCATCGCCGCGATGCGCCGCATTCCCCAGGAAGTCGCCGCGCTGAAGGCCGGCAAATGGCAGGCATCGTCGATCGGCAGCGGCCTGCGCGGCAAGACGCTGGGAATCTGCGGCTACGGCCGTATCGGCGGAGTGGTCGCCACCTACGGCAAGACCTTCGGCATGAACGTTCTCGCCTGGGGCCGCGAGGGCTCGCTCGAGAGAGCGCGTGCCGACGGCGTCGCGACGGCGGCGAGCAAGGCGCAGCTCTTCGAGGAATCAGACGTCGTGACGGTGCACGTTCGACTGATCGACGCGACGCGCGGCATGATCACCGCCGCGGATCTCGCCCGGATGAAGCCCACGGCGCTCTTCGTCAACACCAGCCGGGCGGGACTGGTCGAGCCGGGTGAGCTGGAAGCCGCGCTGCGTGCCGGCCGCCCCGGAATGGCGGCGGTGGACGTGTACGAGGAGGAGCCGGTGCTCGGCGCGCGCCATCCGCTGCTCGCCCTCGACAACGCCGTGTGTACGCCTCACCTGGGCTACGTCGAGCGCGGCCAGCTCGAAAACATGTTCAGCACGATCTTCGATCAGATTCTCGCTTATGCGGAAGGCAAGCCGATCAACGTGGTCAACCCGGCGGCGTTGCAGAACCACCCAGCCCGCTCCGCGGGCACCCCTCCTTGAAAAGGAGGGGAAACTTCTTTGTCCATATCCCATCATATGGAGATCGCAGTACTCGGCGGCGGCAATGGGTCGCACGCGGCCGCGGCGGATCTCACCGAAGCCGGGCATCGCGTCCGGTTCTGGAGGCGTGACGCCGAAGCGGTTGCCGCGCTCAAGGAGGCGGGCAATCGCCTCGTGCTGAAGGATTATCGCGGCGAACGACAGGTCGACATCGCGCTTGTCACCGCCGATATCGGCGAAGCGCTCACCGGCGCGGCGCTGGCGATCTGCCCGGCGCCGGCCTTTGCGCAGGAATCGATCGCCGCCGCCATAGCGCCGCACCTTGCCGACGGTCAGGTGGTCTTTCTTCCGCCGGGAACGTTCGGAAGCTACGTGATGGCGCGCACTGCGCGCGCGCGCGGCAGCCGCGCACGCGTGGCGTTCGCGGAAGCCGGGACCCTTCCCTACCTCACCCGCAAGCACGGCCCCGGCGCGATCGCGATCGCCACCCGTGCGACCCGCCTACCCACCGGCGTCTTTCCGCTCGCCGAGAAGGAGCGCGCCTTGACCGTGATTCGCAGCGCCTATCCGAGCGTGGAGGATGCGGGCGACGCGCTCTCCGGCGCACTGATGAATGCCGGTCCCATCATCCACCCGCCGCTCATCACGATGAACGCGGGGCCGATCGAGCATTTCGAGCACTGGGACATCCACAACGAGGGCACCACGCCGTCGATCCGCCGCGTCACGGACGCGCTCGATGCCGAGCGAATCGCAGTGCGCGCCACGCTCGGTTACGGCCCGCCGCATTTTCCGCTCCGCGATCATTACCAGGCCGACGGAGACGAGTGGATGTACGGCAATCTCGCGCACGACAGGCTGGTGAGCTCGGGCGACTGGCGCGAACGGCTGGTGCTCACCGAGCACCGCTACATGCGCGAGGACATCGCTTACGGGCTCGCATTCCTCGTGTCCGTGGCGGAATGGGCGGACGTGCATACGCCCGTCGCGCGCGGGCTGCTCGCGCTCGGCTCGGCGGTGTGCGGGGAGGATTTCCGCGCGAGCGGTCGCACCCTGGAGCGGCTCGACCTCGCGGGACTCGATCGCCAGGCGATGCGAACGCTGCTGGCAGAGGGACTCACCCGATGACGCGCGAGCGCATCGCCGCCGCAGGCGCCGGACGCATGGGACGGGGCATCGCGGTCGTGTTCGCGTACTCGGGACACACGGTCCGGCTCGTGGACCTGAAGCCGCGCGACGCCGCGGAGTTCAAGCGGGTCGCGTCTGAGGCGCGTCAGGAGATCGACGAGGCGCTCGACACGCTCTGCGAGCTCGGGGTCATGCCTCGCGACGCCGTGGAACCCATCGCAGCACGCATTTCCATCCACGCCGGCGTGGATGCGCTTGCCGATGCGGACGTGATCTTCGAGGGCGTGCCGGAAACGCGCGAAGCGAAACAATCTGCGCTCCAAGCGATCGCCACGGCGGCGCGGGCAGACGCGATCATCGCGTCCACCACGTCGACCATGCTCTCGACCGAGCTGCAGGATCTCGTGACGCACCCCGCGCGCTTCCTGAACGCGCACTGGCTGAACCCCGCCTATCTCGTGCCGCTCGTCGAGGTGAGTCCCGGCGCGCGCACCGACCCGGCGGTCGTCGAACGGCTGAAGACGCTGCTCGAGGGCATCGGCAAGGTCCCGGTCGTGTGCAAGGCGAGCCCCGGCTACATCGTCCCGCGCATCCAGGCGCTTGCCATGAACGAAGCGGCGCGCCTGGTCGAGGAAGGCGTCGCGAGCGCCGAAGACGTGGACCGCGCGATCAAGTACGGCTTCGGCCTGCGTTACGCCGTGCTGGGACTGATCGAGTTCATCGATTGGGGCGGCGGCGACATCCTCTACTATGCGAGCCGCTACCTGCGCGAGGCGACCGGCGAGGATCGTTTCGCGGCGCCGAAGATCGTGGAGGACAACATGCACGCCGGGCGCATCGGGCTGCGCACGGGCCGGGGTTTCTACGACTTCCGGAACATGGACGTCGCGCGGTTCAAGCGCGAGCGACTCGGCGCTTACGTCGCCCTCCTCAGGCACTTCGGCCTGCTCAGGCCGCCCGCGGGCTAGAAGCTATCGCAAATAGGATCGCGCTCGAGATAGGTTCTATCTCTCCGAGCGCCTGAGCTTCGGCACCAATTCGAGGAGGCCCGCAATCGCGCGGATCGTCTGCTCGGGGGCCTCGAGCATGGTGAAATGGCCGATGCCCGGAACGATCTGGATGCGCGCGGACGGCGCGTGCTCCCTCACGACCTCGAACCAGTAGTTGTCGGCGCGTGGCTCCAGCGAGACACGAACCCGCTGCGCGTTGGTAAACGTGCTCTGCAGGACGAGCGTCGGCACGCGGACGCTTGCCAGTGCCTCCTCCAACCGGCCCGCATCCCACGCGATCATCCTCGGGAAGAACGCGAGCCCGACCGCCTGCGGGATGGCCAGGGCACGACGCACCAGGCGGTCCCGGAGCTCCGGATCGCTCTTCTCGTTGAACATGCCGGCGAACAATGCGCCCATCACCTTCTCGTAGGCGGCGGCCATCTCCGCGCGCAGCTTGCGTTCGGCCGCCTCCGGGTCGCCCTGACCGAGCCGTCCGCCATCGTTCAGGACGAGACCCGCCACCCGGTCGGGCGCCTGGAGATTCGCTTCGAGCACGACGCGACAGCCCATGCTGTGCCCGACCAGGACCGCGGGCGGCAAGTCGAGCGCGCGCATGAGCGCGACGACGTCGGATGCGAAGGCCTCGATCGAGCAGCTGTCCGGGTCGGCCACCGGCGACTTGCCGTGGCCCCGCAGCTCGCACGCGACCACCCGCTGACGCGCGCCGAAGTGCTCGAACTGCGGATTCCAGTCCTCGTGCGAACAGAGCGCCCCGTGCACGAACACGATCGGCGGCTCGCCGTCGCCGCGGCTCTGGTAGAAGATCTTTGCATCCGGCAGCTCCAGGTACGGCATTTCACCTCCCGTCGATGAAGAGTTGAACGGGTAATCGTCGCGTCATGCCGGCTGCGCCCCGAACGGCGCTCGATCGGCGCCGCACCAGAAGACGGTTTCGCGGATCGCCTCTGCGCGCAGTCCGGCGAGCGCCTGAAAGTCCGGGTCGGCGCGGTAGCGGTCGAGCGCCGCCCGGTCGGGAAACGACACGACGTGCACTTCGTGCGGCTGGGACGGGTCGTCTCGCGGCTCGATCGCGATTCGCCGCTCGAGCGCGCCGCCATAGCGTTGCATGATGGTCGCCACCGCTGTCTCAAAGCGCTCGAACTCCGCCTCGCGACCGGCGTTGACGTGGAGCACCACGACAAGCGAGAGCTTTTCGCTCACGCGGCGCTGCCCTTTCTCGCGGGCGGCGAGAATTCCTCGTAGATCGCCGCGGCGTCGCGGGTCTTCCCCTTCTTGATCGCGCTTTCGTAGCGCGCCTTCGATTCGAGAAAGAGCGGCATATCCGCGCCCGCGGCCTGCGCGGCGTCCGCGATGATTCCGGCGTCCTTCACCAGGATCTGGAGCGCGCCACCCGCAGGCTCGTAGCGGCCGCTCACCATGAGTGCGCCGCGGTGCTTGAGCATCGTGGAGGACGCCGCCGGGCTCGCGCTCAGGATTTCGTGGGTGAGCGCGATATCGAGACCGATCCGCTGCGCGAACGCGAGCGCCTCGGCCGCCGCCGCAGTGTTCGTGCAGACCAGCGTGTTCGCCACCAGCTTCATCCGCATCCCGTTTCCGAATGGGCCGACGAAGTCGGACCGTTGGGTGAAAGCCTGGATCACCGGGAGAGCCCGCTCGTAGTCGCGCCGCTCGCCGCTCGCGAACATCGAAACGTGTCCCTCGGCCACCTGGGCGGATGTTCCGCTGAGAGGGCAATCCATCAGCGACACGCCGCTTGCCGCCAGCGCGTCGCGCGCGCGCTCCTTGTCTCCGATCTGGAAGGTGCCGCACTCGAGAACGAGCGCGCCCTTTGGCGCGCGCGCGACGATGTCCTGCACGACGTCATCCAGCGCCTTGGGGCTGGGCAGCAGCAGCAGCGTGACGTCCGCCGTCGCGACAACGGCGCCGGGCGATTCGGCGAGCTTCCCGCCGAGCGCCGTCAGTGCGGCCGCGTGCTGCGGATCGATGTCGTAGCCGACGAGCCGGTGCCCGGCCTTGGCGAGATGCCCCGCGATCGGCGCCCCCATGGCGCCGATCCCCACGATGCCGACTGTCATGGCCATGATCGCTTGCCTCCCGGAACAGATGAATCCCACCCGCATTATCGTCCAGATGCGTCGTCCGGTTTTCTAGTCGGGATGTCGCAGGGTCGATCGGGCACTCCCCTGCTACGATCGGGCCGTTCCAGTCGGCAAATCACACAAGGAGCCCGGAGATGCCCTTTGCCATCCTGACCGTTGACAAGCCGGACCATCTGCACTTGCGCACGTCTGCGCGCGAAGAGCATCTCGCCTACCTCACCGCGAACAAGCACAAGCTCCTCGCGGCCGGTGCGCTGATCGAGGACGACGGGACGGGCGGCCGCGGTGGGATTCTGATCGTGGACACGGACGACCGCGAGGAAGCCGAGCGCTTCGCCGCGGAGGATCCGTTCACCAAGGCGGGCCTCTTCGAGAAGGTCACCGTCGCGCGCTGGCGCAAGGCCTTCTTCAACGGCGAGCGACTGGTCTGAGCAGGCCGGGGGCGGGCCTTTACTCCGCGCCAAGCGGGTCTAGAATCGCAGGGTGCGTTCCGACGGAGCGCACTCCCGAAAAACCCCGGGCTCTCAAGGGGTAAGTCACGAGCGCGCAACGCGATCGCATCGTGCCCGGGACTCCCAACCAACGAGACACACCACGAGGGACACATATGGCACTTCGAATAGGCGATGAAGCGCCGGACTTCACGGCGAAGACCACCGAGGGAACCATCAAGTTCCATGACTGGATCGGAAACGGGTGGGCAATCCTGTTCTCGCACCCGAAGGACTTCACGCCGGTCTGCACCACTGAGCTCGGCTACATGGCCGGGCTCAAACCGGAGTTCGACAAGCGCAACACCAAGATACTCGGCCTCAGCATCGATCCGGTCGAGGACCACGAGCGCTGGGCGAAGGACATCGAGGAGACCCAGGGCCACAGGCTCAACTACCCGCTGATCGGCGATTCCGATCTCAAGGTCGCGAAGCTCTACGACATGATCCACCCCAATGCGGGCGACAGCTCGAAGGGGCGCACCGCCGCGGACAATCAGACGGTGCGCTCGGTATTCGTCGTCGGACCGGACAAGAAGATCAAGCTGACGCTCACGTATCCAATGAGCACCGGACGGAATTTCGACGAGGTACTCCGGGTCCTGGATTCGATCCAGCTGACCGCGAAGCACAAGGTCGCGACACCGGTGAACTGGAAGCAGGGCAACGATGTCATCATCCTCACTTCGGTGCCCGACGAGGAAGCGAAGAAGACGTTTCCTGCGGGCTGGAAGGCGCCGCGGCCTTATCTCAGGATTGTTTCTCAGCCGAAATAATCGCGCAGCATTCGGGCGACGGGTTTTGCTTTATTTTCCCCTCCTCTTTGAGGAGGGATGGCGCGAAGCGCCGGGGTGGTGGATGCCCTGATCGCAACCGCAACCACCCCGCCCGCTGCGCGGGCACCCCTCCTTGGAAAGGAGGGGAAACTAACTAGAACTCCCTCTCCTCGCTCAATCTGCCCACCGCGGCGGATCGAGGTCCACCGCCCAGTCGCTGTCCGGCTTGGGCGTGCGCTTCAGCCATTCCTCGACAAGCCGCACGTGCTCGGTCTCCTCGGCGACCATCTCCTTGGCGGCGTCGCGCACCTTGCCGCTCGGTGCCTTCTTCACGAGATCCGCGAAGAACGCCTCGGCGCGCCGTTCGTTGTGCAGGGCAATCTGCAGCGCGTGGTATGGCTGCATGAGATAGTGCAAGTCGGTGTGTTCGGCGGTTTCGGGCCCCTCGAGCCCCTGCCACCGCCATCCGGATGACGGGGGCGGGGGCGCGGTCGACCAGCCCATCTCTTCGAGAATGTGTTCGGCGTGCAGGTTCTCGATTCGCGCCAGCTTGCGGAAGAGCTCCGCGACCTCGCGGTTGTTGTGCGTCTCCATGGCGTCGGCGAATTCGCTGTAACGCTCGGACGCCTCCGCCTCGAGCGCGAAAGCGTACGCCATGAGCGCATCGATGCTCCCGATCGGAGACGCGGGCGACGCGGCAGCGGGGGTCGACACCACCTTGAGCGGCGTGCGCTTCGGTGCCACCTTGCGCGTAGCGGTGGCAGGCTTGCGAACGACCTTCTTCGTGACGGGAGCGCGGCGCGCCTTCTTCTTGGCGGGACTCATATCGCAAACTCCTTCTCGAGATCCGCAACCCGCTTGCGGGCCTTGCCCACTGGCGGCTGATACGGCGGCCGGATGCCCTTGTAGAGGACGCCCACGTTGAATCCGTCGTCGGTCATCACCCGGCGCGCGGCGCGCGCGGGGTCGTCGGTCCACTGCACCGATGCGGGATGCACCACCTTCTTCCACTCGCGCTGCTCGGGCCGGAACGTCACGCACGGCGAGAGGATCTCGATGAACGAGAATCCCGGCGTGCGAATGGCCTCCGCGATCATCTCGGCGGTGCCGTTCGGATCCCCCGCAAATGCCCGCGCGACGAAGTTCGCACCGGCGGCGAGCGCGATCACGAGCGGATGGAATGTGCGCACGCCGGTGCCGCCCGGCGAGAGCTTCGAGACCCAGTCGGGCTCGGTCGTGGGCGACGGCTGCCCCTTCGTCATGCCGTACACATGGTTGTCCATGACGATGTAGGTGATGTCGACGTTGCGGCGGCAGGCGTGCAGGAAGTGGTTTCCGCCGATCGAATAGCCGTCGCCGTCGCCACCCGCCACGACGACGGTGAGCTCCGGCCGCGCGATCTTGAGGCCGGTCCCGGCGACGAGCGAACGTCCGTGCACGCCGTGGAAGCCGTAGCACGAGGTGTAGGCGGGAATGCGCGACGAGCAACCGATGCCCGACACGACGACCGTGTCCTCCGGCTTCAGTTGCAGGGCCGCGAAGGCCTTGGTGACCGACGAGAGGACGGAATAGTCGCCGCAGCCCGGGCACCAGATCGGCTTGTAGTCCGACTTGTAGTCCTGCGGCGTCCAGGTGACGGCTTGCGCGGGGGCAGTGCTCATGCGCGGCTCCATTGGGTGAGTTCGCGGTGGACCTCGTCCGGCCGGATGGGGAGCGGCCCCGGTCGCCTGAAGCTCCGGACGTCCGCGTCGATGTCGTACTCGGCGCGCAGGTACTTGTGAAACTGGCCGCCGAAATTCTGCTCGACGACGAGAACCTTGCTGACCCCCTCGAGCGCGGCCTTGAGTCGCGCCGGCTGGGCGGGAGCGAGGAGCCGCACCGAGACGAGCTTTGCATTCAAGCCGTCGCGCCGCGCCCGTTCGATGGCCTCGCGCACGGCGCAGGTCGAGGAGCCGAACGTGAGCACCGCGATGTCGCCGTCGCCTTCGATGTCCGCCCACTGACCGCCGTAGTCGTGGCCGACGAGCTTGCGCTCTCGCTTGGCGAGCTGCTTCGCATGGTCGTTCGACTGGCTGGAGGGCGTGCCGCGCTCGTTGTGCTCGAGACCGTCGGCGGTATAGGCGACGCCTGCCGTGCCCGGAATCGCCATCGGCGAGACGCCAGACTCTGTAAGTGCGTAGCGCCGGTAGCCTTCCGTATTGGCCTGCGCGGTGAGACGGCTGCCCACGAACGTCACGTCCGCAGGGCGATCGACCACCGCGCGCGTCTGGCCGAAGTATTGATCGGAGAGCACCAGGGCGGGCGACTGCAGCGCCTCGGCGAGATGCACCGCCCATTGCGTGGTCACGACGCAGTCGGCAATGGAGTTCGGCGCGACGACGATGCGCGGCGCGTCGCCGTGCAGGCCGTATACCGCCATCGAGAGATCGCTCTGCTCGCTCTTCGCGGGAATGCCGGTGGAGGGCCCACCGCGCATGACGTCCACGACCACGATCGGCACCTCGGACGCTACGGCGAGCCCGATCGCCTCGGTCATGAGTGCCAGGCCGGGGCCGGCGGTGGCGGTGATCGACGGTAAGCCACCGAAAGATGCGCCGATGATCATGTTCGCCGACGCGAGCTCGTCTTCCGCCTGCACCAGTACGCCGCCTACGTCGGCGAGCGCGGGCGCGAGGTATTCGAGCATTTCCGTTGCGGGCGTGATCGGATACGCCGCGCAGAAGCGCACGCCACCGCGAATCGCGCCATACCCGGCGGCCTGGTTTCCGCTCACCAGCCAGCGCGCACTCGGGGCCGAACCCGGCGCGGCGAGCGCGTAATCCGCGCCGATCTCCGCGGCCGCCGCATAGCCCGCATCGACGGCCTCGAGGCTCGCCTTCAGCGTGTCGGCGCGTTTGCGGAGCGATTGCTCGACGACCTTCGCGACCTCGGTCTTCGGCAAGCCGATCAGTCCGGCCGCCGTGCCGAGCGCAACCATGTTCGGCCAGCTACCCGGGATCGACTTGGCGGTCGCCTTCATCGACACCTTGGCCTGACGCGCCGGCGACTTCACGTACACCTCGGGCGCTTCGCCCTGATCGGGGTCACCCACGACCAGGCTTCCGCCGTCGAGCGGGAGCTCGTCCGCGAAGCGGTTGATGTTCTGCCAGTCGATGGCAAGCAGGATGTCGAAGCGGTCGTCCAGCCCGTCGATCGGATGCGTGCCGATGCGCATCAGCGCCGCCGCCTCGCCCCCGCGGATCTGCGGGCCGCTCGAGCGGACCATCAGGCCATACCACCCGGCCTTGGCTGCCGCCTCGAGGAGCATGTTGCCTGCCGTCATGACGCCCGCCCCGCCGCTTCCGGCGATCGCGATCGAGACGCTCGTGCGGGCTCTAACCTCTGCCATGTGACCTCCTCGCAGTGCAGCAACACCGACCGCTTGCCGGCTGTCTTGCCGGCGATCCAGATCGGTGTCTTGACTGCATTCTCGTATTCTGGTACCGTAATGCTAAATTAACGCCGTTCGAGAGTCAAGCGGCATAGTAAACACCAGGGGACGCGCCGGCCGAGACGGGCCGCCCCCTAAGTCGAGGAGGTTGGATCCATGGCCACGGCTGGTTACCGGTGGATGATGACGGCGCCCAAGGCGCCCATGATTCGCGAGACCTTCGACGCCGCGCCGCAGGCCGGCGAGGCCGTGGTCGAAGTGGCCGGCTGCGGCGTCTGCCATACCGATCTCGGCTATTTCTATGACGGCGTCCGCACCAACCACGCCCTTCCCCTGGCGCTCGGGCACGAAGTGAGCGGCCGCGTCACCGCGGCCGGCGCCGGGGCCGAAGCCTGGGTGGGCAAGGCGGTGATCGTTCCGGCCGTCATTCCATGCGGGGAATGCGGCCCTTGCAAGCGGGGCCGCCCGAACATCTGCCGCAGCCAGAAGATGCCCGGCAACGATATCCAAGGCGGCTTTGCCAGCCACATTGTCGTGCCGGTCAAAGGCCTGTGCGCCGTCGACGAGTCCCGGCTCGCCAGGGCGGGCATCGCGCTGTCCGACGTGTCGGTGGTGGCCGATGCATTGACCACGCCCTACCAGGCGGTCAGCCGTGCGGGCGTGCAGCCCGGAACGCTCGCGATCGTCGTGGGCGCGGGCGGCGTCGGCGGCTATTGCGTCCAGGTGGCAAGAGCCTTCGGCGCAACCGTGGTCGCGATCGACGTCGACGCCGAGAAGCTCGCGGCGATCAGGGAAGGCGGCGCCGCGCTCACGTTGAACGCGCGCGAGCTGGAAGGCAAGGCGCTGAAGAGTGCGATCAGCGCGTTCGCCAAGGAAAAGGACCTGCCGACCACCGAATGGTTCATCTTCGAGTGCTCGGGCACCGCGGCCGGCCAGCAGACCGCGTACGGACTGCTCGTGCACGGCGCCACGCTCAGCGTCGTCGGCTTCACGATGGACAAGATCGAAGTACGGCTTTCCAACCTGATGGCGTTCGACGCACGGGCGATCGGGAACTGGGGTTGCCCGCCCGAGCTCTACCCCGCCGCGCTCGAGCTCGTGCTGGACGGAAAGGTGAACGTCAAGTCGTTCGTCGAGACGCATCCGCTTGCCGATATCAATGAAGTCTTCGAGGCCGTGCATCACCGCGAAATCAAACGGCGCGCCGTCCTCGTTCCCTGACCAAACCGCAGGAGAGATCTTATGGCCGCACGCGAATTCAAGAATCATGACCTGTTCGAGGATTTTTCGAAGCCCGGCGTGCGCTTCGAGAAGCGCCCCGCGAAGACCCAGGACGGCAAGGTCGTCCCGGGTCTCTACAACGCGTGGATCTGGCTCGACAACCCGACCCAGTACAACTCCTACACCACCGAGATGGCGAAGGGCGTGATCCTCGCGTTCCGCGCCGCGTCGAATTCGCGCGACGTGAATACCGTCGTCTTCACCGCCGCCGGCGACAAGGCGTTCTGCACCGGCGGGAACACGAAAGAATACGCCGAGTACTACGCGGGCCACCCGCAGGAATACCGGCAGTACATGCGGATCTTCAACGACATGGTGAGCGCGATCCTCGCGTGCGACAAGCCCGTGATCTGCCGCGTGAACGGCATGCGGGTCGGCGGCGGGCAGGAGATCGGGCTCGCCTGCGATTTCTCGATCGCGCAGGATCTCGCGCGCTTCGGTCAGGCCGGGCCCAAGCACGGCTCGGCGCCGATCGGCGGCGCCACCGACTTCCTGCCGCCGGTCATGGGTGCCGATCGCGCCATGTGGGCCTGCGTGATGTGCGAGCCGTTCTCGGCGCACCGCGCCCATCACTGGGGCATGCTCGCCGACATCGTTCCGGCCCTGAAGATCGACGGCAAGTTCGTGGCCAACCCGCTCGTCGAGACCCAGAAGTTCACCGACGAGTACGGCCGCGTCATCTACGGCGAGTTCAAGACCGGGGCCGCCGCCAAGGAAGGCAAGGCGATCCTCACGAAGGGCACGGTCGATCTGTCGCTTCTCGATGAAAAGGTCGAGGAGTACTGTGCGAAGCTCCTGCTCACGTTTCCGGACTGCACGCTCAAGACGATCGAGGAGCTGCGCAAGCCCAAGCTCGAGGCGTGGAACCGGAACAAGGAGAATCACCGCGCCTGGCTCGCGCTCAACATGGTGACCGAGGCGCGCTCGGGATTCACCGCGTTCAACGAGGGAACCAAGGAAGATCGCGAGGTCGACTTCGTGCTGCTGCGCCAGAAGCTCGCGCAGGGCCAGAGCTGGGTCGGCTCGCTGCACGACGAGATCCAGCCGAAAGCGAAAGCCAAATGAGCGATACGCCCCTCAGGGTCTGGCTCGACCGCGACGGCGCCCTGCTCCGCCTGCGGCT
>JAJDOG010000091.1 GCA_022340285.1 Betaproteobacteria bacterium | reverse complement strand
CGCTCGCCGAGCCATGCGAGCCCAGAAAAGCGATTGCGCAGATTGACCAACGGCGCGAACCTCGCCGCCGCCGCAGCGTACCGCGGAAGATAGGCCACGAGGCGATCCTTGAGCCGGTAACCGTGGCGCTTGTGGTAATGGTGCAGGAACTCGATCTTCATCCGCGCCATGTCGACGCCGGTGGGGCACTCGCGCTTGCAGCCCTTGCAGCTCACGCAGAGCGACATCGCCTCGCGGATCGCGTCGGAAGTCAAGGCGTCCGGGCCTAGCTGGCCGGACAGCGCGAGTCGCAGCGTGTTCGCGCGGCCGCGGGTGAGATGTTGCTCGTCGCCGGTAGCGCGGAAGGACGGACACATGGTCCCGGCGTCGAACTTGCGGCAGTGGCCGTTGTTGTTGCACATCTCGACTGCCGCCGCAAAGCCGGCGCCGCGTTCGCGCGCGCCCCAGTCGGACCAGTCGAGCGCCGTTTCGATCGGCGCCGTGGCATAACCCGGCTTGTATCGAAAGAGCGTTCGATCGTCCATCTTCGATGGCCGCACGATCTTGCCGGGATTCATCAGGCCTTTCGGGTCGAGGAGCGCCTTGATCTCCTCGAGGGCGCGAACCAGCCGCGGCCCGAGGATCGGCTCGATCCACTCCGAGCGCACCAGTCCGTCGCCGTGCTCGCCGGAGAACGCCGACCCCTTGAACTCGCGAACCATCGCGCAGGCTTCCTCTGCGATTGCGCGCATCTTGTGCGCACCATCTTCCTTCATGTTGAGCACGGGACGTACGTGCAGGGTTCCGACCGAAGCGTGCGCGTACCACGTGCCGCGAGTGCCGTGCTTTTCGAACACGCGGGTGAGCCGGTCGGTGTATTCCGCGAGATGCTCGAGCGGCACCGCGCAATCCTCGATGAACGACACCGGCTTGCCGTCGCCCTTCATCGACATCATGATGTTGAGGCCGGCCTTGCGTACCTCCCAGATCTCTTTCTGAAGGGACGGGTCGGTCACCTCGACCACGCTTCCCGGCAGCCCGAGGTCGCCGATCAGCTCCACGAGGCGGGCGAGTTTGCTCAGCTGCTCGTCTTGGTGCTCGCCGGCGAACTCGACCAGGAGAATTGCGTCCGGTTCGCCCCGGATGAATCGGTCGACAGTCGCTCGGTAGGCCGGAATCTCTCGCGCCAGCCCGATCATCGTGCGATCCACCAGCTCCACGGCGTCGGGATCCAGCTCGACGATGTGCCGCGTGAGGTCCATCGCCTGGTAGAAGGTCGGAAAATGGCACACGCCGAGCGTCTTCGCGGGCGGTATCGGCGCGAGCTTCAGCCGCAGCCGCCGGAAGTAGCCGAGCGTTCCCTCCGAACCGACCAGCAGATGCGCGAGGTTATGCGGCGTGCGCGGCTGCACCATGTCGAGGTTGTAGCCCTGCACGCGGCGCAGTACGCGGGGCCAGCGCGCATCGATCTCGGCGGCTTCGCGACGCGCGATGGCGTGAATCTTCTCGACGAGCGCTCGATAGGCGGAAGGCGCACCCGACGCGTCTTCCGCGGGGCCAAACGTGAACGCATCGCCGGTCGTGAGCCACGTCTCGATGCCCAGCACGTTGTGCACCATGTTGCCGTAGCGGATGGAGCGCGAGCCGCACGAGTTGTTGCCCGCCATGCCGCCGAGTGTTGCCTGCGCGGCAGTGGAAACGTCTACCGGAAACCACACCTTGTGTGGGCGCAGCCAGGCGTTCAGACGGTCTAGCACCAGCCCGGGCTGTACGGTCGCCTCGCCGCGTGCCGCGTCGAACTCGACGATCTGGTTCAGGTATTTGGTGTTGTCGACGACGAGCGCCGCACCGACTGCCTGCCCGCATTGCGAACTTCCCGCCCCGCGCGGCAGAATCGGCACGCCGGTTTCGGCGGCGATCTCGAGCGCGGCCTGCGCTGCGTCCTCGGTGCGCGGCACGACGATGCCGATCGGCTCGACCTGGTAGATGGACGCGTCGGTTGCATAGCGGCCGCGGCTCGCCGCATCGAACAGCACCTCGCCGTCGACTTCTCGCCGCAACCGTGCGGCGAGCGCACTCTCCGCAAGCCCCGCGCTGCGCGGGACGAAACTCACGGCCTGTGGATTGGCGGCCACGGCTCTCTACGCCCGGATTGCAGTGCCCGGCGCGCGCTTCAGCGCTCTTCCGCCGTCTCGGCCTCGGACTTCAGCATCGCCTGCAAAAGGGTCTGGGGCTCGTGCGCACCGGACACCGCGTAGCGACCGTTGAAGATGAAAAACGGCACGCCCGACACGCCCATCTCACGCGCCTGCTCGTCTTCTCTGGCCGCAATGTCGCGTGCTCGGTCATCGGCGAGACAGGCTTCCACGGCATCGCGCGGCAATCCTGCATCGGTGACCACTTCCGCGAGGACTGTTGCATCGGTAAGGTCGCGGCCCTCCAGGAAATAGGCGTTGAAGAGGGCGTCGACGACTTCGTCCTGCTTGCCGTGCTGATCCGCGAGCGCGACCAGCGCATGCGGCGCAAGCGTGTTGGGCTGACGCTCGATGCGATCGAACGCGAAGTCTATGCCGACGGTTTTGCCCGCCTGCGAGACCCGCGCATACACCTCGGTGCCGCTGCGACCGAACTTGCGCTGCACGTACTCCGACCTCGGCATGCCTTCCGCCGGCATCTGGGGATTGAGCTGGAACGGCCGCCAGGTCACGCGTGGCGCCGGCTCGTCGGGTCGCTCCTGCGCGTAGAGCTCGAGGGCCGCGGCGAGCTTGCGCTTGCCGACGAAGCACCACGGGCATACGACGTCGGACACTATGTCAATCGTAAGCGGCATCAGCGGTCTCCTTCGCGTTGTCGGCCAGCGCGCCGAGTGCGGCGAGCACCACGGTCAGCTTGGCTCCCAGATGATTCTTGAGCAAGTCCTGCAGCGGACCTGCGTCGCGCCTGCCCAGCGCGTCGAGAATCTTCTCATGTTCGGCCACGGCCTGATCCCACCGCGCCTGCGAAAGGTTCGCCATATAGCGCGCCCGGCGGACGTGTGCATTGAGGCTCGCGTAGCTGGCCACAAGCGTTGCATTGCCGGAGGCCTCGACGATCGCGAGATGAATCTCCTGGTTGCACCGGAAATACGGCGCGAGCTCACCGCGCGCGTGGTGCGCGAGCATCTGATAGTGCAGTGCACGGATCTCGTTCAGCTGGTCGGCCGTCATGTTGCGACAGGCCAGCTCCCCCGCCAGCGCCTCCAGCGCCCCCATCACGGCGAAGATCTCGCGCACCCTGTCCTCGGTGAGCGTCGCGACGACGGCGCCACGATTCGGTTGCAACGCGACGAGTCCCTCGGTCGAGAGCACCTTCAGCGCCTCACGCAGCGGCGTTCGGGAGATGCCAAGCTGCTCGCAAAGCGCGCGCTCGTTCAGCTTGGTCCCGGGCGTCAGCACGCCCTGGACGATCATGTCGCGCAAACGGTCGACCGCACTCTCGTGGAGCAGCCGACGCTCCGCCAGCGGCTGGCGCACGGTTTCCGCGGCAATCGTGTCGAGTGCATCACCCATAGCGTTCGGCATGGACCGGTTCAGTCGGCTTCACTCGAAGATAATACAAAACTCTCCAGGTGTTTGCCACGCCTGTTTTCATCAATCGTTATTTTTCAATGCTTTGTGGACTCGTTCTGCTACCGGTTGCTGCAGAGCAGCAGTTTGCATACAAAAAGGGCCTTGCCAGCGCCGGGGCGCACGCACTAGCATGGCAGCCTCCGCAGTACGAGGACGCTTCGCCGTGACGCATCGTGCCGGTCGCCATTTCCTGCAGATTCCCGGTCCGACGACGGTTCCAGATCGCGTCTTGCGCGCGATCGACATGCCGGTCATCGATCATCGCGGACCGGAGTTCGGCCGCCTGGGTCTGGAAGTGCTGGAGGGACTCCAGCGCGTCTTCCAGACGCGCCAGCCGGTCGTGATCTATCCGGCCTCGGGAACCGGCGCCTGGGAAGCCGCGCTCGTGAATACGCTCTCGCCGGGCGATCAGGTCCTCATGTTCGAGACCGGCCACTTCGCCACGCTTTGGCAAAAGATGGCTACGCGGCTCGGCTTGCAGACTGAGTTCATCCCGACCGACTGGCGTCGCGGCGCGGACGCGGGGGTGCTTGAAGCACGGCTGCGCGATGACAAGGCGCGTGCGATTCGCGCCGTGTGCGTGGTGCACAACGAGACGTCCACGGGCGTCACGAGCCGGATTCCGCTCATTCGCAAGGCGATCGATGCGGCCGGCCACCCCGCACTGCTCCTGGTGGACACGATCTCTTCCCTCGGGTCGATCGACTATCGGCACGACGAGTGGGGCGTCGACGTCACCGTGGCGGGCTCGCAGAAGGGGCTCATGCTCCCACCCGGGCTCTCGTTCAACGCGCCCAGCGAGAAGGCGCGCGCCGCGTCGAAGCAGGCAAAACTCGCCCGATCCTATTGGAGCTGGGACGAAATGCTCGCGGCAAACAAGAGCGGGTACTTCCCTTATACGCCGGCCACGAATCTTCTCTACGGGCTGCGCGAAGCGCTCGCCATGTTGCAGGAAGAGGGGCTGCCGAACGTGTTCGCACGTCATGAACGGCACGCGGAAGCGACGCGCCGTGCCGTTCGGGCATGGGGACTGGAAATCTTGTGCGCCGTGCCGGAGGAATATTCGAGCTCGTTGACGGCAATCATGGTGCCGGCCGGGCACGACGCGGATCATCTGCGCAAGGTCGTTCTCGAGGCCTGCGACATGTCGCTCGGCACGGGACTGGGAAAGGTCGCCGGCAAGGTATTCCGGATCGGACATCTCGGTGACTTCAACGACCTGACGCTGGTCGGCACGCTCGCCGGCGTCGAGATGGGCCTCGCGCTCGCCGGAATTCCCCACCAGGCGGGCGGTGTGAATGCAGCAATGCAATTCCTGACAGAACGTCACCAGACCAGGGCGCGCGCGGCGGCCTGACCGCGGCGACGCTCGGCAAACCGGAGAAGGAGGAGGACCATGAAACTACGTAATCTGCTTGTCGCCCTCGCGGGCGTGTCGTTCGCGGCGCCTGCCGTGGCCCAGATGGAGCTGAAATTCGGGCACGTTGGCGCGCCCGGCTCGCTGTTCGCGGCGAGCGCGGAGGAGTTCGCGAAGCGCGCCAATACCAAGCTCGGCGGAAAGGCGACCGTTGTGGTGTTCGGATCCAGCCAGCTCGGCAATGACCGGCAGCTTCTTCAGAAGCTGAAGTTGGGCACCGTCGATTTCGCGCTTCCTTCGACAGTGATGTCGTCCGAAGCGGACATCTTCGGCGTGTTCGAAATGCCCTACCTCGTCAAGAACCGCGATCATATGAAGCGTATCGAGACCGAGCTCTTCTGGTCCAAGCTCGAGCCCGCGGTGGAGAAGAAGGGCCTCAAAGTCATCGCCGTTTGGGAGAACGGTTACCGGCACATCACCAACAACGTCCGGCCGATCGTCAAGCCCGACGACCTCAAGGGCATCAAACTACGTACGCCGAAGGGCAAGTGGCGTGTAAAGATGTTCCAGGCCTATGGCGCGAACCCGAGCCCGATGGCGCTCTCCGAGGTCTTCACCGCGCTGAAGACCGGCGTGATGGACGGACAGGAAAACCCGTTGATCCAGATATACAGCCAGAAATTCCAGGAAGTTCAGAAATACCTCTCGCTGACCGGCCATGTGTACACGCCGGCCTACGTGACCGTCGGTGCGAAGAAATGGGCCTCGCTGCCCCCCGACGTCCGCAAGACCCTCGAAGACACGGCCAAGGAGACGCAGGGATTCGTGTATCAGACGGCGGCGGCCGCTGATACGGATCTGCTCGGCAAGCTGAAGGCAGGCGGAATTAAAGTCAACGAGGCTGACAAGGCCGCTTTCATCGCCGCCTCGGGTTCGATCTACGAGGAGTTCGCGAAGGAAGTGTCGGGATCCAAGGAAGTGATCGACCGCGCCATCGCGCTCGGCAAGTGAGGCGACGCACGACGCACGATAGCTAACAGGCGATCAGCGTGGCGACGGCCTCGTGGCCGTTGCCGCGCGTTCTTGGCGCCTCGCTCCTTTCTCACTTCCAACTTCGCTTCCGGACGACGTGGCCGACCGCGCTGCAGCTCTGCGCGCCGCATTCGAGCGGCTGATGGAATGGATCGTCATCGCGCTGATGCTGGTCCTCTTCAGCGAGGTCACGCTCGGCGTGGTCTTTCGCATGGTCGGGCGGCCGCTCGTCTGGTACGACGAGGTCGCATCCGTGCTGCTCGCATGGCTGACGTACTACGGTGCTGCGCTTGCCGCCCTCAAGCGCGCGCACATCGGTTTCCCCGGGTTCGTCAGGAGCCTCGCACCCGCGGCGCGCATCTGGGTGGTGGTCCTCGCGGAAGCGCTCACAATCGGCTTCTTCGTACTGCTCGCATGGGTCGGCTGGACCGTGCTCGAGGTGCTCGCGACCGATTATCTCGTCAGCCTTCCCGATGTATCGAACCAGTATGTGCAGTCGGTGATTCCGATCGGCGCGACGCTCTTCGTCATCGCCGAGCTCCTCCTGCTTCCCGACACGCTGCGGGATGCGCGCGTGGGCCGGGCGGCCGGGGCGAGCGTGGCTGAGAGGTTGCACTAGCCAGAGCCATGGCGATCCTGCTGCTGTTTGTTGGGGTTGTCGCGCTGGTGCTCATCGATGTGCCGATCGCAGTCGCGCTCGGCATCGTCGCGGTCGCGGCGATGGTGGCGACGCAGGGCGTCGATACGCTCCCGAACGTCGCGCTCGTCATGTACAGCGGCGCGACGAGCTTCCCGTTGCTGGCCATACCGCTCTTCATCCTCGCCGGGGCCATCATGAATGCCTCCGGCATCTCCCGGCGTCTGATCGCATTCGCCTCCGCAGTCCTCGGATTCATTCGCGGCGGGCTTTCCATGGTCGCGATCGGCACCTCACTCTTCTTCGCCGAGATCTCCGGCTCGGCCGTCGCCGACGTCGCAGCACTCGGCTCGGTGCTGATTCCGGCGATGAAGAAGCGCGGCTATCCCCCCGCATTCGCCGCCGCGGTGATGTCCTCGTCGGCCACGCTCGCGGTGATCATCCCGCCGTCCATCCCGATGATCCTCTACGCGGTCATGGCCGACGCGTCGGTCGTGCAATTGTTCGTCGCCGGCATCGTGCCCGGGGTGCTCGGCGGGCTCGGCCTGATGGGGATGGCCTACTGGTTCGCGCGTCGGTACAACTATCCCGTGGAGCAGTCGTTCAACTGGGCCAAAGTGCGCCGTACGTTCCGCGAGGCGTTTTGGGCCCTCACCCTTCCGCTGATCATCCTGGGGGGCATCTTCGGTGGTGTCGTAACCGCCACCGAGGGAGCCGCGCTGGCGGTTGTCGCAGCACTGTTCATCGGGATGGGTGTCTATCGCGAACTCGACTGGCGGCACTTGCGGGACGCGATCATCGATGGCGGCGTGCAGACGGCGGTCGTCATGCTGCTCGTGGCGGCTTCCGCGTTGCTCGGCGTGTACCTGACCGAACAGCAGGTTCCGCAGAAGCTTGCCATGGCGATCATCGACCTCACGTCGAACAAGTGGGTCGTGCTGGCGATCCTCAACCTGCTCTTCCTGCTGCTCGGCCTCTTCCTTCACTCCGCCGCCGCGATCATTCTCACCGTTCCGGTGGTGATGCCGCTCGTGAACGCCGTGGGCATCGACCCCGTGCACTTCGGCCTCGTGGTCACGGTCAATCTGGGCATCGGCCAGCAGACACCGCCGGTCGCGAGCGTGCTCGCGACTGCCTGTGCAATCGCCAAGGAGGATATCTGGGCCGTGTCACGAACCAACGTGTACTTCATCGGGGTGCTGGTCGTCGTGCTGCTGGTGGTGACCTACGTTCCGGCGATTCCGCTCTCACTTGTTCGTCTCTTTTACGGATAGGAGCCCGTATGTCCGGCGACATCCTGATCGCGCGCGATGGGCCGACCGCGACGGTCACCCTCTCCAGCCCCGAGCGGCTGAACGCGCTCAGCCTCCCGATGTGGGAGAAGCTCGGAGACGCCATGCTCCACCTTGACGCGGACGTGGCGCTGCGTTGCATCGTGTTGCGGGGCGCAGGCGAGAAGGCCTTCGGCGCGGGCGCCGACATCTCCGAGTTCGCGGCGACGCGGGCGAACTCGAAGCTCGCCGAAACATACGGCATCCGCGTCGAGCGGGCGATGCGCGCGATTTCCGATTGCCGACATCCGACCGTGGCGATGATCCACGGCGCCTGCGTCGGCGGCGGGCTGCTGGTTGCGTCGCGTTGCGATATCCGGATCGCGGGCGAGTCCGCGCGCTTCGGCGTGCCCGTCAAGAGGCTCGGACTGGTCGAATCGCACGTCGAGATGCAGGGCATGCTCGACCTGCTTGGGTACGCGAACGGGCTCGAGATGATCCTCGAGGGCCGCATCTGGCCCGCGCAGGAGGCATACGAGAAGGGGCTGGTCAATCGCGTGGTGCCAGACGCCGAAGTCGAGCAGGAGGCGCTGGCGACCGCGCGGCGCATCGCTGAGGGCGCGCCGCTCGCGGCGCGCTGGCACAAGAAGTTCGCACGGCGGCTGGCTGATCCGCGTCCGCTCACCGAAGCCGAGCGCGACGAGGCGTTTGCCTGCTTCGACACCGAAGACTTTCGCGAAGGCACCGCGGCGTTCCTCGAGAAGCGCACCCCACGGTTCGAAGGACGATGACCGTCGCTCGCGAAGAGCAGATGACTGCGTTCAAGGGTCCCCTCGACGGTGTGAAAGTTCTCGAGCTCTGCCAGGTGATGGCGGGTCCGACCTGCGGGATGCTGCTGGCCGACCTGGGCGCCGACGTCGTAAAGGTCGAAAAGCTGCCCGGCGGCGACGACACGCGCAGCTACGACAGGCCCCAGGTGAATGGCGAGTCGGCGGCGTTTCTCGCCATGAATCGGAACAAGCGGTCGATTGCGCTGGACCTGAAACGCGCGGAGGGGCGCGCGGCAATCCAGCGGCTGATCGTCGGCGCCGACGTGCTCGTCGAGAACTTCCGCAAAGGTACGATGGAGAAGTTCGGTCTCGGGTACGAAGCCTTGAAGGAAACGAATCCGCGGCTCATCTATTGCGCCATCACCGGATATGGACGCACCGGCCCGTACGCCGACAAGGGCGGCTTCGACCTCATCGCGCAGGGCATATCCGGACTGATGAGCATCACCGGAGAACCCGGCCAGGAGCCGGTGAAGTGCGGCCCGCCGGTATGCGACATCAACGGCGGGATCCTGGGCGCACTCGGGATCGTTGCGGCGTACGTGCACCGGTTGAAGACGGGAGTGGGACAAATGGTCGACACGTCATTGCTCGAAGCCGGTATTCACACGACCTTCTGGCACTCGGCGATCTTTCTCGCGACGGGCATGTCGCCGGAGCCGACCGGGTCCGCGCATGTTCTATCCGCGCCTTATCAGGCGTTTCCGACGCGCGACGGCTGGATCACCATCGGTGGAGCGAATCCCGCGAACTGGGAACGCCTTGCGCGAATGATGGGGTTGGCGGAATTGATCGTCGATCCGCGTTTCCGAACCAACTCCGACCGTATGCAGCATCGCGCGGAGTTGATCGAGATCCTTTCGGCGAAGACGCGGCAGCGCATGACGCGAGACCTGGTCGAGGCGCTCGATGCCGCGGGGATTCCCGCCGGTCCGGTCAACCGCATCGGGGACATGCTTGCTGATCCCCATGTACTCGCAAGGGATATGGTGATCGAGACGGTGCATCCGGTGGCAGGGCCTACCAGGTCACTCGGTGTTCCGATCAAGCTCTCGCAAACGCCCGGAACGGTGCGTCGACCCGCGCCCATGCTCGGCCAGCACACGCGCGAAGTGCTGCGCGAAGCGGCGTTCAGCGATGCCGAAATCGACGCGCTGGTGGCGTCGGGTGCGGCGCTCGAATCGTGAAGCTTTCCGCCGTGGATATCGGTTTGGACGTAAAATTGCCGGCCCGGCCGGCCACCCGATTACGCGACCGGGCCATCAGCCAACGCCAAGAAATGGCCGGCAGCAAGGCCGATTTGTTCCCGAAAGGAGGAGTCATGAAGTCGATTCGTCACGCTGCGGCAGCGCTTGCTCTCGCGGCATTCTCGTCCGGCGCCGTGCAGGCGCAGGACATCAAGATCTCTCATCAGTGGAAGGCAAACGTCGACGGGCGCGACAAAGCGGCGCGCGTCTTCGTCAAGGAAGTCAACAAGGCCGATCCGAGCCTCAAGTTCCGCATCTACCCCGCCCGATCGCTCGGCATCAAGCCGGTTGCGCAGTTTGACGCGCTACAGAACGGCACGCTGGAGATGGCCGTCTTCCCGATGTCCTACGCGGTCGGGAAAGTCCCGGAGCTCTCGATCATCATCATGCCGGGAACGGTGCCGACGCTGGCCCACGCGATGAAGCTGCGCGGCACGCCGTTCCAGGCGAAGCTGAACGAGATCTCGGAAAAGAATGGCGTCCGCATCATCACCTGGTGGTGGACGCCGGGAGCGTTCGCGACCAAGGACCGGGAGATCACCGGCCCGAAGAGCGTGGACGGCCTGAAGATGCGCGCGGCGGATCCGACCTTCGAGGTCATGCTCAGGGCGGCGGGTGCGTCGGTGGTCAACATGCCTTCGAGCGAGATCTATCCCTCGCTGCAATCCGGCGTGCTGAGCGGCGCGTTGACGTCGGCGGAGACGTTCGTGAGCATGCGGCTCTACGAGCAGACCAAGTTCGCCACCACACCGAGCAAGTACGCGCTGTGGATGCTGCTCCAGCCACTCGTCATGTCCAAGCAGCACTGGGACAAGCTCACGCCCGCGCAGAAGAAGATTTTCGAGGCCGCGGCAGCCAAATCCGACGAGTTCTTCCTCGGCCTGCAAACAGAGGCCGTCGAGAAGATGGAGGCTGCATTCAAGAAAGCCGGCGCAAAGGTCCACCAGATGACTCAGCCCGAATACGAAGAGTGGGTCGCGCTCGCCAAGAAGACCTCCTATCCCGAGTACGCAGCGAAGTCCCCCGAAGCGAAGGAGCTTCTCGAACTGCTCCTCGCGGTGAAATAGACGCTCGATCCTGAACGACCGGGCCGGGCGACCGGCCCGGTCCATTTTCTGGTTCGAAGATTGCGAGCCGTCGCTCGGTCTATCCGATGAGTCGCTTCGTCTCCTTCATGGATCGCCTTTCGGTCGCCTGTGCGGCGATCGCGGCGGTCATGCTGGCGGCTGCGGCGATGGTGATCACCTGGAACGTGATCTACCGGGCGCTGGGTGCTTCGACATACTGGGAAATCGAGTTCTCCGTCTTCATGATGGTCGGCTCGCTTTTTCTCGCGTCGCCCTACTGCCTCCAGACAAAGGGCCACGTAGCGGTGGATCTCCTCTCGCACTATCTTCCGCGGCGCGCCGCACGTTGGCTCGGCGTTGCGACGGCGGTGATCGGCCTCGCCGTTTGCGCCTATCTCGCGTATGCGGGGGCCGAGCTCACGATCGATTCCTTCAGCCAGGGCGAGCGGACCGAGACCAGCTGGGCACCGTACAAGTGGCCCTTGTTCCTGTCCATGCCGGTCGGTCTCGGGCTGACCGCGCTTCAATATATCGCCGAGCTGATGCGCAACGCGTCGAGGCGTGCCTGAGCGATGAGCGAAATCCAGATCGGTCTCGCCGTCCTCGTCGTCACGCTGCTGGTGCTCTTCTCCGGGCTGCCCATCGCGTGGGGACTGACACTCGTGTCGATCGGCTTTCTCCTGGTATTCGCCGGACCCGAAACGCTTGCGAACGTGCCGATCCTGATGATGGACGAGCTTGCCTCGTTCGCGCTGCTCACCATCCCGCTCTTCATCTTGCTTGGCGCGGCAATCAGCGCCTCGGCGGCCGGCAAGGACATCTACGAGTCGTTGCACCGCTGGCTGGACCGGGTGCCGGGTGGCCTCGTCATCGCCAACATCCTCGCATGCGGCATCTTCTCCGCAATCTGCGGCTCCAGTCCTGCGACGGCGGCAGCGATCGGCAAATCCGGCGTGCCCGAGATGATGCGGCGTGGCGTGCCCGCGTCGCTCGCGACCGGGGCGATCTGCGCCGGCGGGACACTCGGCATCCTGATTCCGCCCTCGATCACGATGATCCTGTACGGAATCGCGACCGAGACGTCGATCGGGCGGCTATTTCTCGCGGGAGTCGTGCCAGGCGCAATGCTCGTGCTGATGTTCTCGGCCTACGCATGGATCGTGACGGTCCGTGCGCAGCGCGGCATGGATCCGGGCGACCTGCCTCGCTTCACCCTCACACAGAAGATGGAAGGAGTGGGGCGCGTGAGCCCGTTCATCGGCATCGTGGTGGCGATCGCCTACGCGATGTACGGCGGCATCGCGACGCCATCCGAGGTGGCGGCGATCTCGGCGGTGCTCGCAATCATCCTCGTAGTCGTGATCTACCGAGCCTGGCGACTGGGAGACCAGTGGCGCATCTTTCGGGAGACGGTGCGCGAGTCCACGATGATCCTGATGATCATCGGCGCGGCGGCGGTGTTCTCCTACATGTTGTCGCTGCTTTACGTCACGCAAACCGCCGCGCAGTGGATGGTGGACCTGGAGCTGAATCCCTGGGTCATGCTGTTCGCGATCAACATGTTCCTGCTGATCGCCGGGTGCTTCCTGCCACCGGTGGCCATCATCCTGATGGTGATGCCGATCCTGTCGCCGGTTCTGGAGGCGAATAATTTCGACCTGATCTGGTTCGCCGTCATCCTCACCATCAACATGGAGGTCGGGCTCATCACGCCGCCCGTGGGGCTGAATCTGTACGTGCTGAAGGGCGTCGCACCCGACGTGCCGCTCGTGACCGTACTGAAGGGCTCGTTTCCTTTCGTGCTGCTCATGTTTCTGGCGATCGTCATCCTGTCGGTTTTTCCCGAAATCGCGCTCTGGCTGCCCAACCAGATGCTGGGAGCGGGATAATCGGACGGCACGGGGACTGTCCCGACAATGAATGCTTACGAGTATTTTCGCGCCGCCTTTGCCGCGCGCGATAAAGAGGTCTTTCTCGAGGACGAAACAGGCAGCGTTTATGCATACGCCGACCTCGACCGAGAGACCGCGCAGGTTGCGTCGTTCCTGACCGGGCTGGGGCTGCGGCCGGGCGACCGTGTCGCCGCGCAGATCGAGAAGTCGCCGCAGGGCCTCTTTCTGTATCTCGGAACGCTCCGCGCAGGACTTTGCTACCTCCCGCTCAATACTGCCTACCAGAGGGGCGAGATCGCCTATTTCCTGGGCGACGCCGAGCCCTCAGTGTTCGTCTGTGATCCCGCGCGCGCTGGTGGCTACGAAGAGGTTGCGCGTGCTAGCAAAGTCACGCACTTGCTTACGCTCGGCGCTCGCGGGGAGGGCACGCTGGCCGACGGGCTCGCGGGCGCTCCGCTACGTTTCGATACCCGGCCAGTCGGCACCAACGACCTCGCGGTGATCATCTACACGTCGGGCACGACTGGGCGCTCGAAGGGCGCCATGGTCACGCACGGCAACCTCACATCCAACGCCGCCGTGCTCAAGGACTATTGGGGATTCACTGGGCGCGACGTGCTGATTCACGCTCTGCCCGTGTTTCATGTGCACGGCTTGTTCGTGGCCGTTCACCCGATCTTGCTCGCGGGTGCCCGCATCCTGTTCCACCGCAAGTTCGACGCGAGAGCGGTGCTTGCCGCCCTGCCTCGCGCGACTTCGCTGATGGGCGTGCCAACCTTCTACGTGCGGCTGCTCGCCGAGCCGGGACTGACGCAGGACGCCGTGCGGGGAATGCGCCTCTTCGTTTCCGGCTCGGCGCCGTTGCTGCTCGACACTTTTTCGGAATGGCAGGCTAGAACCGGGCACACGATCCTCGAGCGTTACGGCATGTCGGAGGCGGGGATGATCACGTCGAATCCCTACGAGGGCGAGCGCCGCGGTGGAACGGTCGGTTTCCCGCTGCCGGGCGTCGAACTGCGTATCGCGGGCGCCGACGACGCGCCCCTGCCGGTCGGAGAGCCCGGTGCCGTTCAGATCAGGGGACCCAACGTCTTCTCCGGCTACTGGCGCATGCCCGACAAGACGCGCGAGGAGTTCACTTCCGATGGCTGGTTCCGGACCGGCGACGTGGGGCAATGGAGCGAGGACGGCTATCTCTCCATCGTCGGCCGCGCGAAAGATCTCATCATCTCCGGCGGGTACAACGTCTACCCCAAGGAGATCGAGCTCGTCATCGACGCGATCCCGGGCGTCATGGAATCGGCCGTCGTGGGCGTTCCGCACCCGGACTTCGGCGAGGCGGTCACGGCAGTGATTGTCAAGCAGCAGGGCGCGACGCTGACCGAGGAGGCGGTCGTCGCACATGTGCGCGGCGAGATCGCGGGCTTCAAGGTTCCCAAGCGCGTGTTCTTCGTCGACGAACTGCCGCGCAACGCGATGGGCAAGGTCCAGAAGGCTCTGCTGCGCGACAAGTTTTCAGGATGACGCGACGGCGGCGCGCCCGCCTATTCCGCCGCCACCAGGCTCGCGAGATACTCCGGGTCGTCGCGCAGCCGCGCCGACGACCCGTCATAGACGATCCGGCCTTTGTCCAGGACGATCGCGCGCTCCGAAAAGGCCAGCGCCACGCGGCTGTTCTGCTCGATCAGGACGATGGAGAGTCCACCCTGGTTGCGCAGGCGCAATAGCACGTCGGTCAGCGCATCGACAATGACCGGCGCAAGCCCTTCGGTCGGCTCGTCCATCAGCAGCACCTTCGGGTTGGTCATCAGCGCCCGGGCGATCGCCAGCATCTGCTGCTCGCCACCGGAGAGATGGTTGCCAGCGTGCTGACGGCGCTCCCTGAGGTTGGGGAAGAGCTCGAACACCTTGGTCGCGGTCCACTCGCCGGGCCGCGCGCCGAGCTCGAGATTCTCGCGGACCGAGAGCGACGGAAAGATCTCGCGCTCCTGCGGCACATAGCCCAGGCCACGCCTGGCCCGCCCATGGATCGGGACGCGGGCCAGGCTTTCGCCGTTCAGCATGACCTCGCCATGATGCAACGTCGTGTGACCCATGACGGTTGCCAGAAGCGTCGATTTGCCGACCCCATTGCGTCCGATAACGCTGACGCTTTCGCCGGCGGCCAGCACCAACTCGATGCCCTCGAGCACCACCGTCTCGCCGTACCCCGCCGAGACCTTCCGCAACTGGAGCGCCTCAGCCATCTGCGGCTGCGCTCCCGAGATAGACCGCGCGCACGTCGCGGTTCGCCGCGATCTCGGTGGGCGTGCCCTCGGCGAATATTTCGCCACTCACCATCACCGTGATTTGCTGGGCGAAGCGGAATACGAGGTCCATGTCGTGCTCGATGATGAGCACGCCGATCTCGTCCGGAAGCGCGGCAATGGCATCGAGAATGATGTGGCTCTCCGCACCGGGCACGCCCGCGGCGGGCTCATCGAGGAGCAGGACCCGCGGCTCGAGCCCGAGTGCAATCGCGATCTCGACCAGGCGCTGCCGACCGTAGGGCAGCTCGGCGACCCGGCGACCGGCGTCGTCCGCGAGCTTCAGCGTCTCGAGCAGGCGCAACGCCTGGTCGATGACGTCGCGGCGGCGGCCCGCGGGACGGATCATCGAGGACGCGACGCCCATGCGCTCTGCCACGGCGATGTAGACGTTCTCGAGCACGGTCAAACCGCGAAACAGCTGGTTGATCTGAAAGGTGCGGGCGATGCCGCGTTTCACGCGACCCGCCTGCGTCAGATGGGTGACATCCTCGCCGCGCAGCAGCACGCGTCCGCGCGACGGCCGCAGGAGGCCGGTGAGCAGGTTCACCAGCGTCGTCTTGCCTGCACCGTTCGGCCCGATCAGCGCGTGGCGCGCACCCGCTTCGAGGCGAATGCCGACCTCGCGCGCCACCTCGAGCGCGCCGAAGTTCTTGCAGAGCCCGCGGGTCTCCAGCAGGACTGCCGTCATGATGCGCGCCGCATGCGCAGCCGGCCACGCAGCGTCTCCGCGATCCCAAGGATGCCGTTGCGCGCGTAGAGCGCGACGACGATGAGCACGATGCCGATGCCCAGCTGCCAGGCCGTGGGATAGGCCTTGGCGAGAGTGTGCTCCAGCACCATGTAGGCGACCGCGCCAACGAAGGCGCCGTACAGCCGCCCGTAGCCTCCCAATATGAGGACGATCAGGACGCCCGCGGCACGGTCCAGCCCCAGGACCGAGAGATTGACGAACGCGGTCGTCTGGGTGAACACGGCGCCCGCCACGCCGGCCAGCGCGGCCGAGATCGTGTAGGCGACGACCAGCCGCCGCTGTACCGGCGCGCCCACCGCATGCATGCGCAGCACGTTCTCGCGTATTCCTGTGAGGCTCTCCCCGAACGGCGAGTACACGAGCGCTCGCACGAGGACGAAGCAGACCAGCAGCACCGCCAGCGCGTACAGGTACTGCGCGCGGAAGAAGAGGGGATCGAACTGGAACACGCCGAATATCGGGGCGAATTCGAGCCCCGGCATGCCGTCGAAGCCGCCGGTGTAGGCCGCGCCCATGTTGGCACTTTCCTCCAGCAAGGCCATGGTGCACAAAGTCACCATCAGCAGGGCGAGGCCCTGTGTACGCAGCAGGACGACCCCGCTCACGAACCCGATCGCGCCGGCCACGACCGCAGCGGCGACGAGACCGCTGAGCGGCTCGTTCCAGCCGAAGTGCAGGGCGAGAATGCCGACGGTGTAGGCGCCTGCGCCGAAGAACGCGGCATGGCCGAGCGTGACGATTCCCGCGTAGCCCATGACGAGATCGAGCGAAAGCGCGAAAAGGATCGTGATCAGCACCTGCGTGCCGAACGAGAGATAGGTAGGAAACAGAAAGAACGCCGCGATCGCGGCGACCCAGGGCAGCACCTCCCACCACTTGAATCGGTGGCGTGCGGCAAGCGCCTGTGCAGCGGCGAACCCGGGCGGCGTCATCCGCTGCGCTTTCCGAACAGGCCCTGCGGGCGAAGCAGCAGGACGACCAAAGTAAACGCGTAGATGAACAGCGTGCCGCCCTTCGGATAGTAGAGCTTGAGCACGAAATCGAGGATGCCGATCAGCACTGCGGCAAAGAACACGCCGCTGACGCGGCCCAGCCCGCCGACCGAGACCACGATCAGGAAGTACACGAGATAACGCAGCGGGTACTGCGGATCGAGGCCGAGGATCTCGGCGCCCAGACCGCCACCCACCGCGGCCAGCCCGCTGCCGAAAGCGAACGTGATGGTGAAGAGCCTGCCCACGTCCACACCCAGCGACTGCGCCATGCGCCGGTTGTCCACGGCAGCGCGGATCTGCGCGCCGAACCGTGTGCGCTCGAAGCCGAGCCATAATCCGATCGCCAGCAGCGTGCCGGCGACGATCACCATCAGGCTGTAGGTCCGGTATGAAATGAACCCCAGGTCGGTCTGGCCGCGCAGCCAATCCGGCAGCACGAGGGCCTGCGTCTCGGGCCCGATGCCGAGCGTGATCGCGGCGATCATCACGAACACAAGGCCGATGGTGAAAAGAACCTGATCGAGCTCCGAGGCCCGGTAAAGGGGCGCATAGAGGAGACGCTCGAGCACGATCGATATTGCCGCCACCGCAACGAATCCGGTCGCGAGCGCAACGAAGAATGGCAGGCCCCATGCGTCCATCGCATACACGATGACGTAGCCGCCCAGCATCGCGAAGCCGCCGTGGGCGAGGTTCACGAAGCCCATCAGCCCCATCGTGACGGAGAGCCCCACCGACACGATGAAAAGCACCATGCCGGAAGCGACGCCTCCCAGTGCGATACTGACTAGATCCATGCGCGCGGCGAAAAAAAGCCGCCGCCCGTTAGCGTTCCGGGGCGGCGGCCTTGCTGATGTGGAACAGGTGGTCGCCCGATTCGGCTACTTGCACTTGCCGACGCCGAGCTCCTTGCACTTGTCCTTGACGGCCATCGTCGTCGCGAGATTCTTCTGATAGAGCTTGCCGTCCTTTTCCACCAGCTCGCTCAAGTACTCGTTCATCACGATGTCGCGCGTATCCGGATCGATCATGATCGGGCCACGCGGGCTGTCGAATTTCCACCCCTTCAAGGCAGCCATCGCCTTCCCGGGATCGATCTTGCAGTTGAGGGTCTTCGCCACATGCGCGATCGCGGCCATGCCATCGTAACCTTGAACGGCCATGAAATCCGGTGTCGAGTCGGCACCGTATTCCTTTTTCCAGGCGGCCACGAACCGCTTGTTCTCGGGGTTGTCGAGGTCGGCATTGTAGTGATGCACCGTGATCAGGCCGACCCCGTCCTTGCCCATCGCCTGAAGCTTGTTGTCCTGGGTGATGTCCCCCGGCCCGATGAGCTTGATTCCGGCCGCGCGCATCCCGAGCGCGCCATAGGTCTTCACGACGCCAACCGCGTGGTCACCGGCGGGGACGAAGACGAAGAACACGTCGGGCTTCTTGTCCTTGGCGCGCTGGAAGAACGGCGTGAAATCGGGCACCTTACCGGGTCCGCCCATCGGGATCGCGTCGATCACTTTTCCGCCCGCGCTCTCGAAACCGGCTTTGAACGCGGCGAGCTCGTCCTTGCCAGGCGGATAGTCGGTATAGCCCACGACTGCGGTTTTCGCGCCGAGTTGTTTTGCGGCAACTTGTCCCATCGTGTAGCCCGACTGCCACATCGAGAACGAGACCCGGGCGATCATCGGCGAGAGATTCGTGATCCACGCCGTGCCGGCATTCATGATGATCATCGGCTTCTTGCCGGCGGTAGCGAGCGACGCCGTGGTGATGGCGTTCGGCGAGAAGACGAAGCCGGTGAGCATGTCGACCTTGTCCTGCGTGATCAGCTCCTGTACCGCGGTCTTGGCTTCGGCACCTCCGGGGTTCTTCGAATCGCGCTTGATGAGCTCCACCTTGCACGACCCGAAAGCGTCCGGGTGAAGCTTCATGAACGTGTCCATGCCCCGGGTGATCTGCTGGCCGAACTCGGCGCCCACGCCGGTGTAGGTCAGGACCACCCCGACCTTGACCGTCTGCGCCTGTGCGAGCGCGGCAACGCCGCTCATTGCGGCTGCGATGAGCAGCCGCTTCATACCGTGTCTCATGGTTTTTCTCCTCCTCGTGCGGCGCGTGGCGCCGCTGAGGTCCTAATATGGCCAAAAGGTCTAGCGGTTGCAAGTTTGAGGACCCAGGCGTATCTCGAGCGATGGGCGTTGACCCATTCGCATCGACACACAGGCGACCGCCTTGCGGAAGATCCTTCGGCAGCGATATTGCGCTGCAGCATTAACGCGTGGTCTCTCGGCGCTCGCCAAACCTTGCCACCGCAGGTCGTCGGGAGTAGCTTGCGCCGGTCTCGGGCAAACCCGGCGCACGGTCGCTCGCAGCGCGTTTCGAGTTTGGCTCGCTCATTCCAGGAGGACACGATGCTTCAGGAGCGCATTCCTGATCTCGCCAAGTTCGTCGAGCCCGACCGGGTGCGGCGCGAGGTCTACACGGATCCCACGATCTTCGAACTGGAGATGCAGCGCATTCACGAGCGCGTCTGGATCTACTGTGGCCACGAAAGCCAGGTCCCGCAGCCGGGCGATTACTACGCGGTGCAGATCGGCCGCCAGCCAATGCTCATGGTGCGCGGCAAGGACGGTGGCGTTCACGTGCTTTACAACCGCTGCCCGCACCGAGGCAACATGATGTGCGGCGACCGACACGGCTCGGCGGGTGAGTTCTTTCGCTGCTCGTACCACTCCTGGACTTTCCAGCATGACGGGACGCTGCGCACGATCCCGATGATGGAGTCGGGATACGAAGGCACGCGCTGGACGCGCGACAATCCCGACTGCAACATGAAGCGCGCGGCCCGCGTCGAGTCATACCGGGGATTCGTGTTCGCGAGCCTCTCAGAGGAAGGACCGACGCTCGCGGAGTTTCTTGGCCCGTCTCGCATCGCGTTCGACGATATGTGCGATCGGGCGCCCGAAGGCGAAGTCGAGATCGTGCCGAACTGCTTCCGCGTGGTGCAGCACTCCAACTGGAAGATCTTTCTCGAGAACCAGCTCGATGCCCTGCACCCCTCGGTGACGCACCAGTCTACCGGGCGTGCGGCGCGCGACGTGGAGATCGCGATCGAGAAGCGCACCGGTCACGCGCCGCTTTCGTATCACATGCTTTCCGCGTTCGCCACGGTGACGATCGACAAGTGGGATGTCTTCCAGACGCTCAACTATCCGCACGGCCACTGCATTCTCACGGGATACATGGGCCTGCGACCCAAGGACCCCGACACGCTCGCCTACGAGCGCGTGATGGAGAAGGCCTACGGCAAGGCGCGTGCCGAAGAGATTCTGGGCGTGAACATTCACCACGTCCTGATCTATCCAGGGCTTTCGGTCCAGTCGCCGTTGCAGCAGCTGCGCGCAGTGCGTCCGCTAGGCGTCGATAAGACGCTGACCGAGATCTGGCACTTCCGCCTGAAAGGGGCGCCCGAGCCGATCTATCGCCGTTCGCTCGCCTACTACAACCTCGTGAATTCTCCGGCCACCATGATCAACGCAGACGATCTGGAGAACTTCTGGAAATGCCAGCAGGGGCTGGCGTCCGAAGGCGGCGATTGGGTGAGCTTCCACCGCCACTTCGGTCGGGACATCGCGAAGGAAGGTTACGTCGAGACTGGACCGAACATGGGAACCTCGGAGGCGCCCATGCGCAACCAGATGAAGGCGTGGTCCGAACTCATGAGCAAAGATTGAGGAGCGGAATAGATCGATGGCAACGAAACGCAAGGGGGCGTCACCGCGCAAGGCGCTGAAGAAGAGGGCAGTCCGGTCTTCGAAGCCGGCGCGCGCTGTGAAATCCGCGGCGGTGACCAGGCTGAATGGCCGCGACACCCAGCATGCCGTGGAGCAGTTTCTCTACCGTCAGGCCGAATACCTCGACACGAAGCGCTGGCAGAACTACATCGACCTGTTCAGCGGGGACGGGATCTACTGGATGCCGCCCGATCCGTCGCACACGACCTGGGAGGGCATGCCGGCGATCTTCGCCGAGGACCAAAACCTGATGACGGTGCGCATGAACCGCGTCCTGCATCCGGACGCGTGGTCGCAACGCCCGCTCTGGGGCACCAATCACGTGGTCGGAAACGTGACGATCGAGAGCGAGAAGCCAAACGGCGACGTGGTGGTCCGTTCGCGGTTCCACATGATGGAGCTCCGCCGCGACGACGTCCGCCACTTCGCGGGATCCTACGTCCACCACCTCAAACGGACGAAGGACGGTTATCGAATCAAGCTGCAGCGCGTCGACATGACGAACGCACAAGCCGCTTACGACTACGTCTTGCAGGTCTGGGTCTAGAGCCGCGCTTCAGCTGAGGAACGGCAGCCAGGTCGCGATGGCCGGAAACGCGATGATCAACGCGACCAGCAGCATCGCGCAGGCCATGAACGGCACCGCCGCGAGGCAGATCTCGCTGAAGCGCGTTCCCGGCGGGGCGACGCCCTGCATCACGAAAAGAAGCAGGCCGAACGGGGGCGTGGTGAAGCTGATTTCGAGCGCGAGCAGCATGATCACGCCGAACCAGATCATCTTCATCTCAAGCGGAAGGCCGAAATCGAGCGTTGCGATGATCGGAAAGTAGATCGGCACCGTCAGGAGCATCATCGCAAGCTGGTCCATGAACATTCCGAGGATCAGCAGAATTCCGAACATCAGCAGCAGCATCGTGACCGGTGCGACGTCGAACCCCGTCACCCAATTGATCAGCCCTGCGCTGCCGCCTGAAAACGCGAGGATCTGGCTGAACGTCTGCGATCCGAAAAGTATCAGGAGGGCGATGACCGTGACCCGCGTCGCGCCTTCGAGGGATTTCCACATCGCGCTCCAGCTGAAGCAGCGGTACACGAACGCGAGAATCACCACTCCCACTCCGCCGAAGGCCGCCGATTCCGAGGGGGTCGCGATGCCGCCCATGATCAGCACGATGACCATACCGACGATCGAGATCATCGGCAGGACATCCACTGCGAAAAGCCGCAGCTTCGCAAGTGCGGGAATCGACTCGATCTCGTAGACGGGAGCCGCATCGGGATCGAGCCGCGCACGGACATAGATCAGCACCGCATACAGCGCTGCCAGGATCAAGCCGGGCGCAATGCCGGCGACCAGCAGTCGGCCAATGTCGATCTTCGCGAGCGTGCCGAGCAGCACGGCGAGCGCAGACGGCGGGATCAGCATTGCGAGGCCGCCCGTTCCGAGTATCGGGCCGATCGACATGCTTTTCTTGTATTTGCGCCGGGACATCTCGGGCACCATCAGCGTGCCCAACAACGCCGTCGAGCCCATCGACGAACCCGAAAGCGTCGCAAAGGCAGTGCCGCCGGCGACCGTGACATAGGAGAGCCGCGCCGGCACCTTGCCCAACAGCTTGTCGACCGCATTGAACATGCGCGTGGCGAGCCCGGTATGGAAAAAGAGCTCCCCCATGAGCAGGAACATCGGAATCGGGACGATCGCGAAATTCGCCATCGACTCGAACGCGTTGCCCGCTAGCGTGCCGATGCCGTTGACGATTCGCACCGACAGGGGGCCGCTGCCGCCGAAGTAGAACACCGCGGCGACGACGTTCACGCCCAGAAACGCGATTCCTACGGGGGTACCCAGCGCCATCAACAGCAGGATGGCGCCAAGCAGGATGGCCAGTGCCCAGTACCACTCCATGATTCGTCCCCGCGGGCCGGATCGCGCCCGCTAGCCTTCGCCGGCGAGCCCGGCCTTGCCGGTGTGCAGGATTTGCCTGCCGAAGACGTAGCGCAGGAATTCGATCCCCATCAGACCGAAGCCTATCGGCATGGAAACCATGACGATCCAGCGCTTGAGGTCGAGCTGCGCGCGCAGCTCGTCATAGCGGTTGCCGGTAAAGTCCTCGAAGGTGAGGACGCCCGTGTACCAAGCCAGCACCAGACAAGTGAGCGCAGATAGTCCGGCAACGGAACGTGAAAGGACGTTGCGGGCCCGCGCCGGCACGGCGGCGGTGAGCAGTTCGATGTGGATGTGGCCGCGGGTGCGCACCAGCCACGGACTGCCGAGCATCAGAACGTAGATGAATCCGTACTCGATGAGCGGGAACGTGTAGGGGTTATAGCGCCACCCGAGAGCGCGAAAGCCCGTGTAATAGACGATGCCGAGCATCATCAGCGCGATGTAGAGCGATGCCGCGGCCATCATTAGCCACAGCAGGCCCTCGTACAATCTGCCGAGTTTCTTCAGCATCTGGCCGCGCCAGGCACGCAAAATCGCCCGGAGCGTGCGCTCCGGGCTCGGTTCGGGATCGCGTGCGCCCTACTGCTCGATGAACAGCTCGCGCAGCTTCGCAACGTCCGCGGTGTTGCGCTTCGCTTCCTTGATCCGCTGGGTCATGCGGTCATAAGCCGAGTTCACCGCCAGATCGAGATAGCCCTTCGCATTGGGCACGGTGTGGAACTGCATGCCTTCCTTGACGAGTGCTGCGCGCTCCGCACTCGCCAGTTCCTCGAGCTTCGCGCGGGCCGCGTTTTCGTGCTGGATAACGATCTCTTGCAGGCGCTTCTGGGCATCAGGGCTCAGCGACTTCCACTTGTCGAGATTCATGATCCAACCGATGTCGGTCTGGTAGAACTCTGGCTCGAGCGCGTGGTGCAGGAACTTGTCCCACTTGTAGTCAATCAGACCGATCGTCGCCCACGCCGTCGCGTTCACCACCCCCTTCTCGAGCGCTGAATAGACCTCGTTTGAACCCATGGGGTGCGTACTCGCGTGGAGCGCCTTGAGAAACGCCCCGTAGATCGGGTTATCCCGCATCTTTATCCCGCTGAGATCCGGCAAGCCCTGCGCGGTGAACTTGGGAGCATCCTTGAGATAGATGCGGAAGCGACCGCCGGACGCGGTCCAGCCGAGGTACTTCATGTTGAAGAGCTTCTGGTGCAGCTCGTCGATCATCTTCATCCCGCCGTTTGCCCGCACTTTCGCCGGCGAAGAGTTCGAGGTCGAGATCGCCTCGTTCTCGGGAATCGCTCGGGCGTAGAACGCTGCCGGCGTACAGGCGATGTCGACCACCCCTTTGGAGACCGCGGTCGGCTGCTCGAACATCTTGATCGAGTTGAAGGGCTTGGCGTCGACCTTGAGCAGCCCCTTGGCGCCCGTGTTGATCTTGTCGACCAGCTCCTTGCACAGCTTGGTGTAGATCAGCTGATCGGGAAACGGATAGACCAGCGTAAGGGTTGTCTCGGCGTGCGCTGTGGGAATCGCGAGCGTGGCGACTGCCGCGACCGCCGCCAAGAGTGTGCGGTGAGATTTCATGTTCGTCCTCCTCAGAACGGGCGGGTTCGAATTTCGCCTATGGGCGGACCATGATCCCACAAGACCGAGAGCGAGACAACGAATCGCTCCTAGGGAACGCGGCGCCCTTCTACCAGAGCTTGAGAAGCATACGGGTAGCGAGGAGGTAGAACAGCACCGCGACGACCTGTCGCAGTCGCCTCGCCGGTACGCGGTGGGCCACGGCGGCACCCAGCGGCGCCGTAAGAACGCTCGCCAAGATGATGCCGGCGAGCGCCGGCAGGTAAACGAATCCAAGAGAGTAGGGCGGGAGTCCGTCGGCGTTCCAACCGGTCAGCACATACCCGACGGTACCGGACAAAGCGATTGGAAAGCCGATGGCTGCCGCAGTGCCGATCGCCTGCACGATCGGGACGTTGCAGAACACCATCATCGGAATCGACATCACCGCGCCGCCGATCGCGACGAGCGCGGAGAAACCGCTGATGGCTACACCGGCAACGAACATGCCTGCCGGACCGGGCAGCTGACGCGTTGGCTTGGGCTTGAGCTCGAACAGCATCGTCGTGGCCGCGTAGTAGACGAGGCCCGTGAAGACCAGGGCGAACCATCGCGTCGGCAGTATCCCGGCAATCAGTCCGCCGATGAGGCCGCCGAGAAGAATGCCTGGCGTGATGCGGCGGAACACCTCCCAGCGCACCGCGCCGCGTGCGGCATGTGCGCGCAGACTCGAGACGGACGTGAAGAGCACGGAAGCCATGGCAGTACCAACGGCCAGGTGCAGGATATGCTCGCGCGGCAGAGCCTGCGCTTCGAACAGCATCATGACCAATGGCACGATGAGGGCGCCACCGCCGATGCCGAGCATTCCCGCGAAGAAGCCCATCACGGCTCCCACAGCCAGGTATCCAACGAGCCATTCCATGAGCGCGCGTCGATCGGTGCAGCCGGTCAACCGCCGGAACCGCGTGCGGCGAGCAGGAACTCCGCAAGTTCGACAAATCCCGCTCCGCTCTCCGCTCGAGTCACGAACGCGGGCGAATGCTCGAGGCGGGCCGCGAACGCGTGGATGTTTGCCACGCCGATGGCGTTCGGAAAGAACGAAAACATTGGCTCATCGTTCGGCGAGTCCCCGACGAACACGAAGCGCGCGCGCTCGCCGTCGAGGTCGGTTTCGAATCGCTCTCGCAAAAGAAGGCGGGTCATGCCGAGCTTGTCGTAGTCTCCGAACCAGCCGTTCACATGAATCGAACTCACCTTTGCGGTCATTCCCGCCGCACGCATGATGGCCGCAATTTGATCGACCGCTGCCTCGGGGAGCCGCGGCACGTCCTCGCAATAATCGATGGCAAGGTCCGCTTCGCGATACAGCTGGTCTGACGCCACGGCCGCGCCGGGCACACTGGCAAGGATCCGGTCGCGCACGGCGAGGAGCCGGACGCGGTTCGCCGCGCGGGTTTCGACGCTGTCCCGGAACCGCTTCTCGAGTTTGCGTTTTACGCGGTCATAGCGAAAATAGAACGCGCCGTTCTCGCCCACCACTGCGTCCACCGGCCACATGCGCGCAATGTGGTCGCACCACCCGGCTGGCCGGCCGGTGATCGGGATCGTGAGAAAGCCGCCGTTCCGGAGCCGGCCGAGGGCGCTGAATGCGTCCGCCGTGAGCTGCCCTCGGGTCGTCAGCGTTTCATCGATGTCGCACAGAATGCCGCGAACCGCACGCGCGTCCTCGCGCGACATCTCGGCCAGCGGCTTCACGGTCGCTCCCGGTGCCAGGCAAGCGCCTCTTCGATGCGGTCGTGGCCCCAGAACAGCTCCTCTCCCGAGATGAAGCTCGGCGCACCGAAGATTCCCAGGGCGACCGCCCGATCGGTCTGTTCGCGCAGCAAGGACTTGTGCTCGGGCGCTTGCGCCCTTGCCAGCCAGCCGTCCGGATCCTGCCGCGCGCTGCGCAAGCAGGCGGCAACCGTCTCCGGGCTGGAGATGTCGGCTCCTTCGGCGAAATTGGCGCGGTAGATTGCGCGCACGAAATCCGGCATCCAGGATTCGCCTTTCGCGACGCACGCGGTGCGAGCAGCGAGCAGTGAGCGTTGCGGAAAGATCGCGGGTCGCCGGAACGGCAAGCCATGCCGCTCGCAGACACGTTGGAGATCGCGCCACATGTAATGACCTTTGGCGGGGTACAGGTTGAACGGCGAATCGTTCCAGCCCTGGCCCTGGAAGATCGGGCCCAGGAGAAATGGCTCCCAGTCGATGCCGACACCGGCGTCGCGGGCGAGCGCCTCGATTCGCATGGCCGCCGGATACGAGTAGGTGCTGGCAAACTCGAACCAAAACTGCAGGCGTGCCGAGCTCATCGTCTTCCCTCGGTTGGCGGGCGCTGCATCACAGTCGCACCGAACGGCGGTTGAGCGAAAGCCAGTCTCCCAACGCGCCACGCTGCGCCGCGCTCATGCCCAATCCGCATTTCGTGCGTCGCCAGAGTATGTCGTCGGGGTCGATCGCCCATTCGCGCTCGACGAGATAGCGGACCTCGCGCTCATAGAGACCGCCTCCGAAATTGCGGCCCAGGTCGGACTCGGAAGCAGCGTTGCCGAGGATATCGGCAGCACACGTGCCGTGCCGCCGCAGCAATCGGTTCAGCCATTGCGCGGGCAGGGCGGGATAGCGACGCCGATAGGATTCGAAGACGTCCACGAAGTCCGCGCCGCCGAAATCGCCTCCCGGCAGGGGCTCGCGCGCCGTCCACGCGCGCCGGCGTCCGAGCCAGCGCTCAAGCCGTTGTAGCGCTGCCTCCGCCAACGTGCGGTAGGTCGTGATCTTGCCGCCGAACACCGAAACGAGCGGTGGGCCCTCGGCGTCGAGATGCAGCACGTAATCGCGGGTCACCGACGAGACCTTGCCGTGCCCATCATTGAAAAGCGGCCGGACTCCGCTCCAGGTCCAGAGGACATGCTGCGGCGTGACCGGCGTCGCCGTGTAGCGGCTTGCAGCGTCACACAGATACGCGATCTCTGCACTCGAGCACGCGGGGATGCGGTCCGGGTCGTTCATCGGGACTTCGGTCGTTCCGATGGCGGTGTACGCCTCCTCGTATGGAAGCAGGAACACCACGCGGCCATCCGCGTGCTGGAGGATGTAGGCGTGATTGCCCTCATAGAGGCGTGGCACCACGATGTGGCTGCCCTTGACCAGCCGCACGCCGTAGCGCGACGGCGTGCGCAGCGTGTGATCCAACACCTGCTTCACCCACGGCCCCGTGGCGTTCACGACCGCTCGGGCCTCAACGTTGTGCACGACCCCCGTCCGCGCGTCGCGGAGTTCGAGTCGCCACAGCCCACCCGATCTCGAGCCACCGATGCAGCGGGTGCGGGGCAGTATCACTGCGCCCTTTTCCACGGCGGAGCGCGCATTGAGCACCACGAGGCGCGCATCGTCCACCCAGGCGTCGAAGTACGCGAATCCCCTCTGGAAATCGGGCTTCAGCGCACGGCCCAGAGCGCTTGCATCGAGTGCGACCGACCGTGACTTCGGCAGGCTCGAGCGGCGCCCCGTGAGCGCTAGTCGGGCACGTCCGAGGTGGTCATAGAGAAAAAGCCCGAGTCGGATCATCCAGCGCGGGCGCAGATGCCGCTCGTGCGGCAGTACGAACTCGAGCGGCCAGACGATGTGCGGCGCGATGGCCAACAGCGCTTCACGCTCGGCGAGCGCTTCGGCGACGAGACCGAACTCGAAGTGCTCGAGATAACGCAGCCCCCCGTGTACGAGCTTGCTGCTGGCGGAGGAGGTGGCCCAGCCGAGGTCGTTCTGCTCGCAGAGCAGCGTGGTAAACCCGCGGCCGGCCGCGTCGCGAGCGATGCCCGCGCCATTAATGCCCCCGCCGATCACGACGAGGTCGTAGCGCTCGGTGGGCGTCATGCGGTTATGACGCGCCCGGACGTGGGCGCGCGATGCTAGGTCCGGCGACCGCGCAATTTCCGAATGGCAGCGAGCTGGGCAGCGAGCATCGCGAGCTCGCCCTCGACCGTGGCGACTTCCTGGCGGTCCTTGGCGTTGCGCCGCGCTTCCTCGGCACGCTGCTGCGCTTCGAGCGCTTTGGCTTCGTCCAGATCGTGGCCGCGAATTGCGGTGTCGGCGAGCACCGTCACGAGACCCGGCTGGATCTCGAGGATGCCACCCGCGACGAACACCAGCTCCTCGTCGTCCCGGCCGGGCTGCTTGATCCGCACCGCGCCCGGCTTGATGCGCGTCATCAATGGTGTGTGGCGCGGATAGATGCCGAGCTCGCCCGCCTCGCCCGGAAGCACGACGAACTCCGCCTCGCCGGAAAAGATCGCCTCTTCCGCACTGACCACATCGACCTTGATGGTGCTTGCCATGGCTGGCTCCTACTGCAGGGTTTTCGCCTTTTCCACCGCTTCCTCGATTCCGCCCACCATGTAGAAAGCCTGCTCGGGAAGGCTGTCGTGCTCGCCGTCGACGATCGCCTTGAAGCCTTGGATTGTCTCCTTGAGCGAAACGTACTTGCCCTTCTGGCCGGTGAAGTTCTCCGCCACGGAGAACGGCTGCGAGAGGAAACGCTGGATCTTGCGGGCGCGCGCCACGGCGAGCTTGTCCTCGGGAGAGAGCTCGTCCATGCCCAGAATCGCGATGATGTCGCGCAACTCCTTGTAGCGCTGCAGTGTCGCCTGCACTGCCCGCGCGACGCCATAATGCTCCTCGCCGACCACCAGCGGATCGAGCTGCCGGCTCGTCGAATCGAGCGGGTCCACCGCGGGATAGATGCCAAGGGATGCAATATCGCGTGATAGCACCACTGTCGCATCCAGGTGGCCGAAGGTCGTGGCCGGCGACGGATCCGTCAGGTCGTCCGCGGGCACGTACACGGCCTGGATCGAGGTGATCGAGCCGGTCTTCGTCGAGGTGATGCGCTCCTGGAGCCGCCCCATTTCTTCGGCGAGCGTCGGCTGATAGCCGACCGCCGACGGCATCCGGCCGAGCAGCGCGCTCACCTCGGTTCCGGCGAGCGTGAAGCGGTAGATATTGTCGATGAAGAGTAGCACGTCGCGCCCCTCATCGCGGAAGCGCTCGGCCATCGCGAGCCCGGTCAGCGCGACCCGCAGGCGGTTGCCCGGCGGCTCGTTCATCTGGCCGAACACCATGCCGACCTTGTCGAGGACGTTCGAGTCCTTCATCTCGTGGTAGAAGTCGTTGCCCTCGCGCGTGCGCTCGCCGACGCCCGCGAACACCGACAGGCCCGAGTGCGCCTTGGCGATGTTGTTGATCAGCTCCATCATGTTCACGGTCTTGCCGACGCCGGCGCCGCCGAACAGGCCAATCTTGCCGCCTTTCGAGAACGGGCAGATGAGATCGATCACCTTGATTCCGGTTTCGAGTAGCTCGACCGCCGATGAGAGTTCATCGAACTGCGGCGCCTTTTGGTGAATCGAACGGCGCTCGTCGGCTTGGATCGGTCCCGCCTCGTCGATCGGGCGCCCCAGCACATCCATGATGCGACCCAGCGTGCCAACACCGGTGGGCACGGAAATCGGCGCGCCGGTGCCCGCCACCTTCATGCCGCGGCGCAAACCGTCCGAGGAGCCGAGCGCGATGCATCGAACGACGCCGTCGCCGAGCTGCTGCTCCACCTCGAGAGTGAGGCCGCTCTCGGCGAACGACGAGCCTGTATCCGCCAGAACCAGCGCCTCGTAGATATGCGGCATCGCCTCCCGAGGAAACTCGACGTCGATCACCGCGCCGATGCACTGAACGATGGTGCCTTGTGCTTGTGCCATGAATGCTTTCCTAGCTCGTAATGTCTCTTGAAAGAGGTTCGCGTCAGACAGCCGCCGCGCCGCCCACGATCTCGGCAAGCTCCTTGGTGATGCCCGCCTGCCGGCTCTTGTTGTAGATCAGGGTGAGCTCGTCGATGACGCTCGCGGCGTTGTCGGATGCCGCCTTCATCGCGACCATCCGGGCCGACTGCTCAGAAGCCAGATTCTCCGCAACGGCCTGGTAAATGATCGCCTCGATGTAACGCGTGACCGCGTGGTCGAGCACTTCCTTTGCATCCGGCTCGTAGATGTAATCCCAGGAGCCTTCCGGAGCGCCGAGTCGCTCACCGGAGAGCGGCAGAAGCTGTTCCATCACGGGCTCCTGCTTCATCGTATTGACGAACCGGGTGTAGAAGAGCATGACGCGATCGAATCGATCGGCCAGATAGCCGTCCAGGATGAGCTTCACAGCGCCGATCAGTTTTTCCAGGTGGGGCGCGTCGCCCATGCCCGTGACCTGAGAGGTGACGTTTACGCCGAGCCGCTGCATGAATCCGAGGCCCTTGTTGCCGATCGTGCAGGCCTCGAGGGTCTCGCCCTCCGACTCCCACTCCTTGAACTTGCCGAGCGCGAGCCGCAGGATGTTCGTGTTCAGCCCTCCGCACAATCCCTTGTCGGTGGTGATCACGATCACGCCGATGCCCTTCACCGAATCACGATGGATCAGGAACGGATGCTTGTATTCGGGGTTCGCATGCGAGATGTTGGCAGCGATATTGCGGATCTTCTCCGCATACGGTCGCGTCGCGCGCATGCGCTCCTGCGCCTTTCTCATCTTCGAGGCGGCGACCATTTCCATGGCCTTGGTGATCTTGCGCGTGTTCTGGACGCTCTTGATCTTGTTCCGAATTTCGCGTGTGCCGGGCATAGTCTCGGTTCTCGCTGCGCCGTTCGATTAGCGTGGTCGCGAACGTGCCATCTCAGTAAGTGGCATTTTTCTTCCAGTCCTTGACGGCTTCGTGAAGCGCTTCCTCGTCTTCCTTGGAGAGATCCTTCGTCGACTCGATGCGGTCGCAGATCGCCGCATATTTCTCCTTGATGTAGTCGCGCATCGATTTGTCCGCCGCAAGCGCCTTCTTGATGTCGACGTCGTCGAGGTAGCCGTGGTTCACCGCAAAGAGCGTCAGCGCCATTTCCCACACCTGTAGCGGCTGGTATTGCGGCTGCTTCATCAGCTCGGTCACCATGCGCCCGCGCTCCAGCTGCTTGCGAGTGGCTTCGTCGAGATCGGACGCAAACTGCGCAAAGGCCGCAAGCTCGCGATACTGGGCAAGCGCCAATCGCACCCCGCCGCCAAGCTTCTTGATCACCTTGGTCTGCGCCGCGCCACCCACCCGCGATACCGAGATGCCCGCGTTGATTGCGGGGCGGATCCCCGCGTTGAATAGATCGGTCTCGAGGAAGATCTGGCCATCGGTGATCGAGATGACATTCGTCGGCACGAACGCGGTGACGTCGCCGGCCTGCGTCTCGATGACCGGCAAGGCGGTGAGCGATCCGGTCTTGCCCTTCACCTTGCCACCGGTGAGCTTCTCAACATACTCCTCGTTCACTCGAGCGGCCCGCTCGAGCAACCGGCTGTGCAGGTAGAACACGTCGCCGGGATACGCTTCGCGGCCTGGCGGCCGGCGCAGCAGCAGGGAGATCTGCCGGTACGCCCACGCCTGCTTGGTGAGATCGTCATAGATGATCAGTGCGTCCTGACCGAGGTCGCGAAAATATTCGCCCATCGTGCAGCCGGAGTAGGGGGCGATGTATTGCATGGCCGCCGACTCGGAGGCGGTTGCGGCGACGACGATCGTGAACTCCATCGCACCATGCTCTTCGAGCTTGCGCACCACATTGGCGATGGTCGAGGCCTTCTGGCCGATCGCAACGTAGATGCAGAAGAGATCTTTGCCCTTCTGGTTGATGATCGTGTCCACCGCCACGGCAGTCTTGCCGGTTTGACGATCGCCGATGATGAGCTCGCGCTGTCCACGGCCAATCGGGACCATCGAGTCGATGGCTTTCAACCCGGTCTGCACGGGTTGGCTGACGGAACGGCGCGTAATCACGCCGGGCGCCACCTTCTCGATGACGTCCGACTGCTTTGCGTTGATGGGCCCCTTGCCGTCGATGGGCTGGCCGAGCGAGTTCACCACGCGGCCGATCAGCTCGGGCCCGACCGGGACCTCGAGAATCCGGCCGGTGCACTTCACTGTGTCGCCCTCGGTGATGTGCTCGTATGCGCCGAGGATCACCGCGCCGACCGAATCGCGCTCCAGATTGAGCGCAAGGCCGAACGTGTTCCCCGGAAATTCGAGCATCTCGCCCTGCATGACGTCGGACAGGCCGTGGATCCGGCAGATGCCGTCCGTCACGGTCACCACCGTACCCTGCGTGCGGACATCCGCCGAAAGCGCGAGGCTCTGGATCCTGCTCTTGATCAGGTCACTGATCTCAGCGGGGGAGAGTTGTTGCATGGTCGCTCCTTGAGTTCAAACCTTCAGCAGCGCGGTGGACATTGCGGCGAGCTTGCCGCGCACTGAGCCGTCAATCACTTCGTCGCCGACCGCAATGCGGACGCCGCCGATCAGTTCCTTGTCCACGTTCGTGCGTGGCTCTACTTTGCGCTTGAAGCGGCGCTCCAGATCGGAGACCAAGGCCTTGAGCTGGGCATCGTCGAGAGGAAACGCGCTGGCAATCTCGGCCTCGACAACTCCCTCGCGCTCGCGCCGCAGTGCTTCATAGAGCTCGCGGATTTCGGGGACGGCCGCGAGGCGCCGATTGGCAACCAGCAGTTGGATGAAATTCTTCGCCTCCGCCGATACGCCGTCGCCCATCACGGAGACGAGCAGCTCGGTAAGCTGCGATGCGCGGACCTTGGGATTGCCCGCGCAGGCCCGCACTTCGCCATCGGCGATCGCCGCGTCGAGCCGCTCGAGCAGCGCCGACCAGTCATCGAACCGGCCGTCCAGTTCTGCGAGCTTGAACACCGCTTCCGCATACGGGCGCGCAATCGTGGCGATTTCGGCCATGGCGGCTCAGAGCTCCTGCTTCAGCTGCGAGAGGAGATCGGCATGCGCCTTCGAATCGATTTCGCGCCGCAGGATCTTCTCGGCGCCGGCGACGGCCAGTGACGCAACCTGTTCGCGGAGCTGTTCCTTGGCATTCGTGGCCTGCTGATCCATTTCGGCCTTCGCGCCGGCGATGAGGCGATCGCCCTCGGTCCGCGCCGCGTGCCTGGCTTCGTCGATGATCTGGGTCGCGCGCTTCTCAGCCTTGGCAATGATCTCCTGCGCCTTTGCGCGAGCATCGGCCAATTCCGCTTCGGACCGCCTTCCGGCCTCCGCAAGCTCGTTGCGACCCTGCTCGGCGGCGGCAAGACCCTCGGCCACCTCCTTTTGCCGGCGCTCGATCGCGCGCAGCAACGGCGGCCAGACGAACTTGGCCGTGAACCAGACGAACAGCCCGAACGCCACCGCCTGCATGAGCAACGTGAGATTTATGTTCATGCTTTCCTCTCAGGGTGCCGCGTGGCGGGGTCCGGTCATCCCTGCTGGACAACAGCGAGCAGCGGATTTCCGAAGGCGAACAGCATCGCGAGGCCGACGCCGATGATGAACGACGCGTCGATCAGGCCGAGCAGCAGGAACACCTTCACCTGCAAGGCGGGCATCAGTTCGGGCTGGCGCGCGGCGCCCTCCAGAAAGCGGCTTGCCATGATTCCGATGCCGATGCAGGCGCCGGCGGCACCGAGGCCGATCATGAGGCCGATCCCGACCCCGGTGTAGGCCTGGATCATCGCCAGAAGTTGGAGCTTCTCCATTGCGCGTTCCTTTCGCGTTCGCGTGATGAAAGTTGAAGTGTGATTGCGTCAGTGAGTCTCGTGGGCCATCGCCAGGTAGACGACGGTAAGCATCATGAAGATATAGGCCTGCAGCACGATGATCAGGATGTGAAAGATCGCCCAGCCCAAATTCAGGATCGTGCCGAAGAACGCCCCGGCGATGCCGGTGGCAGCCCACATGCCGAGCAACATGAAAATGATCTCGCCTGCGTACATGTTTCCGAAAAGCCGCAGGGAGTGAGACAGCGGCTTGGAGACATATTCAACGATGTTCAGAAGCAGGTTCGCGGGCCAGAGCAGCGGATTCGATCCGAACGGCGCGCAGAAGAGCTCGTGTATCCAGCCTCCGAGCCCTTTGACCTTCACGCTGTAGAAGATCATCAGACCCCACACCGATAGCGACAGCGCGAACGTGGTGTTGACGTCAGCCGTCGGCACTAGGCGCCAATGATGGGCGACGGCGTGTGTTACGAGCGCCATGATGTCGAGCGGCAAATCGTCCATTGCGTTCATGAGCAGGACCCAGACGAACACCGTGAGCGCGAGGGGTGCGATCAGCGTGTTCCGTTCGCCGTGAAAGATTTCCTTGGCCTGGTCGTCGATGAAGTTGAAGGCGAGCTCGACGAGCGCCTGCCGCCGTGTCGGGACGCCTGACGTCGCACCGCGGGCGAACCACCAGAGAAAGCCGATTCCCAGCACGCCCAGCAGAACGGACGTCACAAACGTGTCGACGTGCAAGACCCAGAAACCGCCCTTGCCGATCGGCTCGGCGAAAAACGTCAGGTGGCCGGTTATGTACGACGTGGGGGTCAGTGCTTCAGTCGCCATCGGTTTCGCCCAATCACGCTTTCCTAGTTGCGCGCCGATTCACGCGCCACGATTGCCATTGCGAGGATCCCCACCGAAATGATGAAGGATCCGATGAATCCCAATACCACCACGTCCTTGTAGGACGACAGCACGAGCCAGAGCAGCAGGACGATGACGGCGATCTTCACCGCCTCGGCCCGCAACATCGCAAGCAGGGCGCCGCCCGGGCTTGCGTTCGCGCGCGCCCCGAGTGAGGCCACGAGCATGGAAGCGCCCGCCGCAACACTCACCACCACGCCGCCCAACAACACGGATATCGCGCCGTGCCGCCCGGCCAGCAGGCCCCCGATCACCGCCATCACGCCAGTCGCCGCAAGCTGCCAGCGGAGGACGGTACGGAAGGGCTTGAGCTGCACGGGGTCCCACAACTCTCCCGGGTGACTCGGAGAGGGGCTCCGCGCAACTCGCAACGTCCAGCGCTCGTGGCGCGCGAAAGTGCCACGCCACCACCCTCTCTGGATTACCGTCGCGATGCTCGAACGCCGCTCGCTGGGAAGTCGCTCCCGCGCTCGCGAATTCGCGCATTGGGCCCAATTCGGCGCGCGGTACGAAGGCCTCCCCTGTCGCCCGCAAACAAACCGCTGGATTGTAAATGGGTGTGCCGCGGTGCGTCAAACGCCTCGCGGAGACGCCGGCTCGGAACTGTCCGCCACCACGCGAACCTCCATCCTGCCGACCCCTGCCACTTCAGCGACGATCACGTCACCCGGCTGCACCGGACCCACTCCATCCGGGGTACCCGTCATGATCACGTCCCCCGGGTGGAGGGTGTAGAAACGCGACGCGAACTCGATCAGTCGCTCGCAATCGTAGTCGAGCGACCGGGTGCTCGCCCGCTGCCGAATCTTTCCGTTCACGGCAAGCGAAAGCTCGAGGTCGTTCGGATTCGCGATCTCGCCGGAGGTGACGAGCCAGGGCCCGAGCACGCTGTACGTGTCGATCGATTTGCGGAAGCTGGGCAACTCCGGGCCGCGTACCGTCATGTCCAGTCCGATGGCGTAACCGCATACATGCTCGAGAGCGCGCGCACGCGGGATACGTGTGCCGCGCTTGCCAATTACCAGCGCCAACTCGATCTCGTGGTCGTTGCGTCGATCGGGAAACCGCACCCGAACCGGTTCGCTCGGTCCGATGAGCGAGCTCGTCGCCTTGAGAAACAGCCCCCAGTCGCCGATGGTCTTGATCTCGCGGCCGTGGGAAATGCCTGGATCGCGCCGCGCCTCTTCGACGTGCTCGCGATAGTTGATCGGAGCACCGATGATCTTGGACGGATTCGCGACGGGCGCATGCAGCTGCACGCCGGCGAGCGGTCTCCTCGGTGCCGAACTCGCCATGTACAGCGCCCGGGCAAGCACCCGCTCGAGATGGATGATCAGCGGATCGCCGACGGGAAACGGCCAGCGAGCCGGGGGAATGGCGTCGAGCGCGTCACTGACATCCAAAACCTCGTCGCCTTCGACGATTCCGAGGCGATCATTGTCGAAACGGCAAAGCTTCATTCGCGAATGTCCGGGCCACAGAGAGGTCAGGAATTGTGCACGAGGACGCTCGATGCGTCCGATTCGCTAAGGGCTGCGATAATGGAGGTGGCGTGCGACAGCACGATTCGGGTGCCATGGCGGAAGACGTCATTCTGTTTGTAGGTGATGCGCTGGCGAAGTATGGTTTTCCGGCCGGCCATCCGCTGGGCGTCGATCGGCAGGCGGCGTTCTGGTCGGCCGCGCAGCAACTAAACCTTCACCGCCGGGCCGCCGTGCGCGCCCCCCGGGCTGCTACCCGGGGAGAATTGGAGCGATTTCATACCGCGCAGCATATCGGCTGGGTCGAGTCACGCTCAGAAGCGGGCGAGGGTTATCTCGATTACGGTGACACGCCGGCGTTCCCGGGCGTCTTCGATGCGGGCGCAGCCGTTGCGGGAACTGCTCTGGAGGGGCTGGAGCGGATCATGGCCGGCGAGGCCGCGAAGACCTTTCAGCCGATCGGCGGTCTCCACCACGCTCGACGTGGCCAGTCGGCCGGGTTCTGCGTGTTCAACGATCTCGGCGTGGTCATTGACACCCTGCGCGTCCGGTTCGGCCTCGACCGGATTGCGTACGTGGACATCGACGTCCACCACGGAGACGGCATCTTCTATTCCTACGAAAACGATCCAAGCCTTACTGTCGTGGATATCCACGAGAGTGGGCACTTCCTTTACCCAGGAACGGGGCATGCCGACGAGACCGGTCGCGGCGCGGCCGAGGGCACCAAGCTCAACTTGCCCTTGGATCCCGGCGCCGGGGACCGTGATTTCTTCGCCGCGTGGGAGCGCGGACTCGAGCATTTGCGCGCGCGCGCGCCGCAGTTTGTCATTCTGCAGTGCGGGGCGGACAGTTTGCTGGGGGATCCGCTTGCCGACCTACGGCTCACGCCCGCGGCCCACGGGCGCGTCGCACGCGATCTCGTCCGGCTTGCGAACGACACGGCCGGAGGCCGGATGATGGTGTTCGGCGGCGGCGGTTACAACCTGGGAAATCTTGCCGCGGCGTGGACGCGCGTTCTCGCGGACCTCGTCAGCGTCGACTGACGCCTGTCAGAAACGGAACGAGTAGCCGCCGTACAGCGTCGCCTGCCAGCGATCCGCGTACAGCGCGCCCTCGACGGGCGCGCCACCGAAGCGCAACCCGCTCGCACCCACGACTATCGCGCTCGATCGGGTCAACTGGTAGTGCGTATCGAGGCCGAACCCCACGTTGGCAGCGCCGCCAGCCGAAAAGAGCGGCCGCATGGTAGCCGCCCCGAACCCGCCCGGGACAGTGGGTATGGTACGACCGCTCTGCCACTCCGCCCCTACATACGCGAGGAGGCGAAATCCCTGGTCGGAGATCAGCGGCCGGCTAAAACTCAGGCGAAGGCTATCGCCCTGAGTCGACCCTGTGGGATCAATCCGGTAGCTTGCGCTGAGCGTTCCGGCAGCGGACCGCCACCGCAGGCCTGGTCCAAGCTCGACCGGCTGCTCGAGTCTGTCTGAATACGCCAGGGCGGGAAACGGAACCCCTGTTCCGAGTCTTGGGGCGAGCGACATGCCGACCTGGACATGCTGCCCGGTGCCAGCGAGTCCCCACCAGGTTTCCGTCGCATCGAGGCGCAATCCGGAAAGCGACGTCGGCATCGCGGCTCGAGCGTCCTCGGGGTGGACCGTGAATCCCGTGCCTCGCGCGCCCACGACACCGATACCCGCGTTCTGGGCAACCGCGTTCGTACCCGCCGCGAGCACGCCCACCAAGGCAGTGCATGCAATGATCCCTGGTTTCATGCCGACCTCCTATCCCGGTCAGCCATTCCTCGGGGCTGGCCGAACCACCGACTCCATTTGCAATTGTGCGCCTTGATACGTTGGCCGCCACCCCCTGGATCTGACGCAGCGGGCAGAGTGCACACTTCCCCAGCGTCCGCATTATGACACTGGCATCGGCGCGAGTCAGCGGGTCAGTTTGCCGATCAGTTCGTCCAGGTGGTCGTGGCTCATGTACCCCACGACGAGCTTTCCCGCGCCCTTCTTGCCTGGCTTGATTTCGACACTCGTTCCCAGCCGGGCCGAGACCTCCTCCTCCAGGCGCGCGATATCGCGGTCGGTGCGGGGACGCATGGGCGGCTTCTTCACCTTCGGAGTGAGAACGCCCTGGACAAGCTGCTCCGTCTCCCGCACCGAGCAGCCTTCGCGATCCACTTTCTTTGCGAGTTCCGTCTGACGCGTCCCCTCGAGCGCGAGCAGCGCCCGCGCATGACCCATGTCGATGCGGCCTTCCATGAGCAGCTCCTTCACGGGCCGCTCGAGGTTCAGAAGTCGCAAGAGATTGGTCGTCGCGGCACGCGAGCGCCCGACTGCATCGGCCGCCTCCTGATGCGTGAGCTTGAACTCGTCGATGAGGCGCTGGATCCCGGTCGCTTCCTCGAGGGGATTGAGATTCTCACGCTGAATGTTCTCGATCAGCGCCATGGCCAGCGCAGCCTGATCCGGAACGTCCCGCACCACGATGGGAACTTCTGCGAGGCCTGCGATGCGCGCCGCACGCCATCGACGCTCGCCCGCAATGATTTCATACCGGTCGGAGTCGATGTTGCGCACGAGGATGGGCTGCATCAGCCCCTGGCTCCGGATCGATTGGGCGAGCTCGTTGAGTGATTCCTCGTCCATTCGAGTGCGGGGCTGATATCGACCGGGTCGAAGCTGCTCGAGTCGGGCCGTCGCGAGCGTCTCCCGCGTTTCCCCGCCCCCGTCGCTGTTGAGCAGGGCGTCCAGGCCGCGGCCGAGCCCTTTCGCTTTGATCATGGTGAAGTCTCCCTCGGTATCAGCTATGCCGCCTGCGCTCCGCTAGGCGACGGCTCGTGCAGCGTTCTCGCGCCACAGGAGCTCGGCCGTCAGTGCGACGTACGCCTGTGAACCCTTGCAGGTCGGATCGAAGTCGAGCGCGGATTTGCCGTAGCTCGGCGCTTCGGCGATTCGGACATTGCGCGGAATGATCGTGTCGTACACCTTGGCGCCGAAGTGTTGTTGCAGCTCCGTGGACACCTGTTGCGCGAGCGTGTTGCGGGGATCGAACATCGTCCGCAGCAGACCGTCGATCTCGATATGCGGATTGAGATGAGCGCGCACCTTCTTGATCGTATTGACAAGGTCGGTGAGGCCTTCGAGCGCGTAGTACTCGCATTGCATAGGAATCATGACCGAGTGGGCGGCAACCAGGCCGTTCAAGGTCAGCAGGTTGAGCGCGGGCGGGCAATCGAGCAGGATGAAGTCGTAATCCGAGGTGATTGGCGAAAGGGCCGCCTTGAGCCTCAGCTCACGATTCTCGAGCGCGACCATCTCGACTTCGGCGCCCGCCAGCTCACGATTCGCGGGCAACACGTCGTAGCCGGTTCCGTCCGGACGAACGCGCACCTGCTGGATGGCGCTCAAACCCAGCAGCACGTGGTAGACGGTGTGCGTGAGCGCGCGCTTGTCCACGCCGCTGCCCATCGTCGCATTGCCCTGGGGATCGAGATCCACGAGCAGGACGCGCTTGCCGGAAAGTGCAAGACCCGCAGCGAGATTGACGGTTGTCGTGGTCTTGCCCACGCCGCCCTTCTGATTGGCGATCGCGATAATGCGCGTCATGACGTTGCACGCTCCACGAGGACAAGATGACGTTCTCCGGCAACGCCCGGAACGGCGAGGCGCTTCACCGCTCGGATCCTGAAACCTTCCGGCAGGCGCTCGATCTCCGCATGGGGATAGGCGCCTTTCATTGCCGCCAACACGCCGTGCTCGGCGAGAAGATGCTGTGATCGGTGGACGAATTCGGCAAGCTCGGAGAATGCGCGCGAGGCGATGGTGTCGAAGCGCTGGTTCGGGTGCCACGACTCGACACGTGTCGCGCACATCGTGGTGTTGCCCAACTCAAGCTCGATCGCGACGTGTTGGAGGAACGCCGTCTTTTTCTGACTGCTGTCGAGCAGCGTGACCTCGCATTCCGGCTGCGCGATCGCCACGGGGACGCCAGGCAAGCCTGCGCCGCTCCCGACGTCCAGGAAGCGGCGACCCGAAACGTGAGGGACGATCGACAGTGAATCGAGCACGTGATGACTCAGCATCTCATGCGGGTCCCGAATAGCGGTCAGGTTGTAGAGCTTGTTCCATTTCGCGAGCAGGTCAATATAAGTAAGCAGTTGCTTCCGCTGAGACGCCTGCAACGCAAGGCCGAGTTCGAGAACACCGACCGCTAGTGCGGCATCTGGGCTCATGCCGCAGTGGGTTGTTTGGGCAGATGACCACTCGGATTACCACGCTTCAGATGGACCAAGAGCAGGGATATGGCAGCCGGCGTGACACCGGAGATGCGGGAAGCCTGACCGATGGTCTCGGGCCGGTGCCGCGAGAGCTTCTGCTGCACTTCCGCCGAAAGCCCCCGCACCGACTTGTAATCAAGATCGACCGGAAGCGGGGTACTTTCGAGCTGCTGGTTGCGCGCGACTTCACCCCGCTGCCTGGCGATATACCCTTGATATTTAGCCTGAATCTCAACTTGTTCGGCCACGGCTGGATCACCCACGGGCGTCCCCGTGCCGGGCAGTGATAGCAGCGACGCGTAGGTCACGCCTGGGCGCTTCAGGAGATCGAACGCGCTGTATTCGCGCTCGATGGGTTGCCCCAGGACACGCTCGACCTCCGCCGCGGAAGACACCCGGGGACTGATCCAAGTGGATTTCAATCGCTCCTGCTCGCGCGCAATAATGTCCCGCTTGCGCTGGAACGCCTCCCAGCGGGGGCCGTCAACGATCCCCAACCGATACCCCGTCTCAGTGAGTCGGAGATCTGCATTGTCCTCGCGCAGCAACAGGCGGTACTCCGCGCGACTGGTAAACATCCGATAAGGTTCGGTGACACCACGCGTCACCAGATCGTCTACCAAGACGCCGAGATAGGCTTCGTCGCGCCGCGGGGACCACGGTTCGTGATTCTTAGCTGACCGGGCGGCGTTCAGGCCGGCTAGCAGGCCCTGTGCGGCGGCTTCCTCGTACCCGGTTGTGCCGTTGATCTGTCCGGCAAAGAAGAGTCCGGTAATCGCCTTGGTCTCGAGCGATGTCTTGAGCGCGCGCGGATCGAAATAGTCGTATTCGATCGCGTAGCCTGGTCGAAGGATGTGGGCGTTCTCGAGCCCCGCGATGGAATGGACCATCTCGACCTGGATGTCAAACGGAAGACTGGTGGAGATTCCGTTCGGATAGAACTCGTTGGTGGTAAGCCCCTCCGGCTCGAGAAAGATCTGGTGGCTGGACCGGTCCGCGAACCGGTGGATCTTGTCCTCGATAGACGGACAGTACCGGGGACCGACGCCT
>JAJDOG010000089.1 GCA_022340285.1 Betaproteobacteria bacterium | reverse complement strand
CGCCGCTTCTGGGGTCCGATTCCCTGGATGATCGAGACTGCGGCCATCCTCTCCGCAGTGGTCCAGAAGTGGGACGACTTCGCCATCATCGCGGTCATGCTGCTGGTGAATGCGGGGCTCGATTTCTTCCAGGAGCACCGGGCGCTGAACGCCCTCAAGGCCCTCAAGCAGCGCCTTGCCACCGAGGTGGTGGCGCTGCGCGACGGTGCGTTCAAGACCGTGCCCGCGGGCGAGCTGGTGCCGGGCGACGTTGTCAAACTGCGCATCGGCAACGTGGTTCCCGCCGACGTACAGCTGCTCGAAGGCGAATACTTGAGCGTCGACCAGTCGGCGCTCACCGGCGAGTCGCTGCCGGTGAACAAGAAGGCCGGCGAAGTCGCCTATGCCAACACCATCGTCAAGCAGGGCGAGATGCTCGCGGTGGTGGTGAACACCGCGAGCCGCACCAACTTCCACGCCGTGGTCGCGCTCGTAGCCAAGGCATCGCTCGAGGAACGCAGCCATTTCCAGAAGATGGTCATCCGCATCGGCGACTTCCTCATCATGCTCACCGTCGTTCTGGTGATGCTGATCGTCATGGTGGCGTTGTTCCGCCACGAGGCCTTCCTCGAAATCGCCCGCTTCGCGCTGGTGCTGACCGTCGCCGCGATCCCGGTGGCGCTGCCGGCCGTACTCTCGGTCACCATGGCCGTAGGGGCGGTCAATCTCGCGCGCCGCCAGGCGATCGTCAGCCGGCTCACAGCGATCGAGGAGCTGGCCGGCGTGGACGTGTTCTGCTCCGACAAGACCGGCACGCTGACCAAGAACGAGATGCGCGTCGCCGAGCCCGTGGCGCTCGAGGGACACGACGCACGCGAGCTGTTCCTCACCGCGGCGCTCGCCTCGCGGCCGGAGAACCGCGATCCGATCGAGCTGCCGATCTTCGACTACATCGACCAGCATTTTGCTGACCTCGACTGGAAGAGCTACCGCCAGTCCGCCTTCACCCCGTTCGACCCGGTGCGCAAGCGCACGGAGGCGCAGGTCGAAAAAGGCGGGGAACGCTTCGTTGCAATCAAGGGGGCGGCCCAGGTTCTGCTCGGCATGGCAGAACTCCCGGACGACCAGGCTCAGAGCGTGCGCAAGACCGTGGACGGGCTGGCCGCGAAGGGCTACCGCACCCTGGCGGTCGGACGCAAGCGTGGCGAGGAGGCGCTGCAGCTGCTCGGATTGATCCCGCTCTACGACCCCCCGCGAGACGACTCGAAGCAGGTGATCGAGGACATGCGCGCGTACGGCGTAGAGGTGAAGATGGTCACCGGCGACAACGCCGCCATCGCGCGCGAGATCGGCCGGATCCTGGGCCTCGAACAGCGCACCATGACCTCCGGCCAGCTCTCGGGCAGCGCAGCCAACGAACTGCTCGACCTTGCCGCAGTGCTGTCGGCGGCGATCTACCAGCGCCTCAAGCCCGAGGTCTCGCGCCAGGACGCGCGGCGCTTCGCCGACGAGGTCATGCAGGCGGTCCGCGACCTGTACGACACCAGCCTGATCGAACGCGAATTCCTGCATACGCATGAGTCCGCGATCGTCGAGATGATCGAGTCGGTGAACATCTTCGCGGAGGTGGTCCCCGAGGACAAGTACCGTATCGTCGACACGCTGCAGAAGGCAGGCCACATCGTCGCGATGACCGGAGACGGCGTGAACGACGCGCCCGCCCTCAGGAAAGCCGATTGCGGCATCGCGGTATCCAACGCCACCGACGCGGCGCGCGCCGCCGCCGACATCATCCTCACCGCGCCGGGGTTGGACGTCATCAACGAGGCGATCAAGCAGGCACGCATCACCTTCGAGCGAATGAAGAGCTATTCGATCTTCCGCATCGCGGAGACGATCCGCATCATCCTCTTCATGACCTTCAGCATCGTGGTGTTCAGCTTCTACCCGATCACGGCGCTCATGATCATCCTGCTGGCGCTGCTCAACGACCTTCCGATCCTGGCGATCGCCTATGACAACACGCGGGTCGATCGCAATCCGGTGCGCTGGAACATGCAGGAGATGCTGACCGTATCGAGCGTGCTGGGCATAAGCGGAGTGGTCGCGTCGTTCCTGCTGTTCTTCCTGCTCAAGGAAACCGGCTTCTCGGAAGACATGATCCGCACGATGCTGTTCCTCAAGCTGATCGTGGCCGGTCACAGCACCCTCTACATCACGCGCACCGCGGGCTGGTTCTGGCAGCGGCCGTTCCCGTCGCCATTGCTGTTCGGCGCCACGTTCGGCACCGAGATCCTGGGCACGCTGATCGCGGTCTACGGACTCCTGATTACCCCGATCGGCTGGAAGTACGCCCTGTGGATGTGGATCTATGCGCTGGGGTGGTTCATCGTGAACGACGTCGTCAAGAAGAGCACTTACCGGCTGCTTCGGTCCAGGGGAGTCCTGTCGACGTAGCGGTTGAACCAAATCTGAAGACCGGAGCCTGTCATGGCGAAGAATGCAGCGAAGAGCCTTCGCAAGATCGACGAACACAGTGTCCCGCTGTTCTGGCCGCTGGCTGTCGCCTATGCCATGGAAGAGGCGGAGCTTGCGCTGTTCAAGAAGAACCTGAAATTCCTCGCCGAGACGGAGAAGGTCGAACTCGGGCTCACGCCGCAGTTCGCGACCGCCAACGCCGCGACGCTCGATCTGCACACGCTGCGGCTGCGCGAGTTTGGCGACGCGGGGTCGAGCGCAATTCCGACGTTTGTGGACGCGCCGTATGCGGGGCACACCGCCACCATTGCCGATTACCACAAGGGCCAGAGTCTGGTCGAGACGCTGCTCGCCAACGGTCACCGGCGCGTGCTCGTGACTGACTGGAAGAGCGCCGGGCCGGACATGAGGGACTACGACATCGACAACTATCTCGCCGAGCTCAACGTTTGCATCGACGACGCGGGGGGGCGCGTGAACCTCGTCGGACTGTGCCAGGGTGGGTGGATGTCGGCGATGTACGCTGCACGCTATCCCGAAAAGGTGTCAACGCTTGTGCTCGCCGGCTCGCCGATCGACACGCAGGCCGGGGACGGCCCGCTCAAGCAGATGGTGAACGGGATGCCGGCAAGCTTCTACGAGGAACTGGTCCAGGCCGGCGGCGGCCTGATGCGCGGGCGCTTCATGCTCGAGGGCTGGAAGGCGATGCATCCCGAGGCACAGTATGTCGACAAGTATCTGCGCCTGTACGAGCACATCGACGATCCGGACTACGTGAGCAAGACCGAGGCCTTCGAGAGATGGTACGAGAATCCCATCGACCTGCCCGGGCGCTGGTACCTGCAGGCCGTCAACGAACTGTTCAGGGAGAACCGCCTGGCGAAGGGGCAGTTCATCGGGCTGGGCCGCCGTTTGTCGCTCGGCGACATCCGCTGTCCCGTCTATCTGCTCGCGGGCGACGCGGACGACATCACTCCCAAGGAGCAGGTGTTCGCCGCCGAGAATCTCGTCGGCACGCCCAAGACCGAGATTGCAAAGGCGCTTGCGCCCGGCGGGCATGTCGGCCTGTTCATGGGAGAGAGGACCCTGCGCGAGCGCTGGCCCGAGATCGCACGCTGGATTCTGCGGCACGAGGACGGGATCGGCCGCGCCTGAGCGACCTCCTCGTCGGCCTCGCGGTAGCTCGGGCTTGCCAGGATCGCTTTCAGACGCTGCGCGGCGTCCGGATCTTCCTCGACCGGTTTGGGGCGATGCCCTGGCAGGGGGACGCGCCGCTCGCGCGGGTGCGGTGGCTGCGGAATCCGCGGGTTGGGCGGGTGTGGCGGTCGGCCCTTGGCGGTCTTCGGGTTTCCTTCTTCCAGGATCAAGTCACGCCTGACGCGGGTATATTCGACGCAGGCGTCCGGATCAGCGCGAGCGGAACAGCCGCCCGAGACCGAGAGATCGCTGGAATATAAAACTTCGAGAATGGCGAACGAAGGTCTCGAGGCATTGACCTACGCGGTGCGGCCGGCGGTCGTGGCGCGCTATCTTGGCGAGCTCTCGCTGGTGCTCGCCGCGGTCGCCATTGCGCCAGCGCTCGTGGGCGTCTGGTTCGCGGAGTACGACATCGCGTCGCGTTACCTGGCGGTCGCGCTCATCCTTGCGGGGATGGGCGGGCTGCTCACGCGACTCCCCGCGCCGGCCCGCATTCAGACCAACGAGGCGCTGGTCGTCACCGCCGCCGCCTACCTGCTCGCCAGCGCTGTGATGGCCTATCCCATGACCTCGGCAGGGCTCGCGTGGACCGATGCGGTCTTCGAATCCGTATCCGGAATCACGACGACGGGTCTCAGCATGATCGCGGATGTCGCGTCGCTGCCGAGGACGCTGGTGTTCGTTCGCTCGTGGTTGCAGTGGTGCGGCGGGCTCGGGATCGTCGTCCTGTCGATCGCGCTGCTGATGGGGAACGATGTCGCGGCGCGGCGCTTAATCGACCCGGTCCCCACGGGCGAGCACCTGGCGACGACGACGCGCGCTTTCGCGCGCCGCGTGGCCGGGACCTACGTGACACTGACCCTTCTTGCCGTGGCGGCGCTCGCGGCGCTCGGGCTGGGCGCGTTCGACGCGGTCAACCACGCGCTCGCGGGAATCTCGACCGGGGGATTCTCGCCGCACGCGCAAAGCCTCGCCGCAATCGAGGGCTGGCCCGCACGCACGGCGATCACGACGATCGGCCTCGTCGGCGCGATCTCGCTGCCGCTCGTCGGCGCGCTCGCCCGTCGCGAATGGCAGCGCGTGCTCGGCGATACGGAACTGCGAGCGCTCCTCGTAATGACAGCGCTGATCTGCGGCGCACTGGCCCTGCTCGGCCTCGTCATCGATGGTTCGGCGTCGGTGGCCGATCGTCTGTTGCTCGGCGTCTCGGCGCAGTCGACCACCGGGTTCGCCGCGGCGCCGCCCGGCGAGCTCGACGCGGCCTCGAAGCTCGTGCTCATGGTCGCCATGGCGACCGGCGGCTCGGTCGGCTCCACGGCGGGGGGCATCAAGCTCCTGAGACTGCTCGTGCTCGTCGGTCTCCTGGGGCTGTTGTTGCGCCGCGCCGCGATGCCGAGCCGCGCCGTCGCACAGCTGAGCGTCCACGGACGGCCGGTTTCAGGTGATCAGGCCCTCGCGATGCTCGCGGTGGTGATGCTCTTTCCGATCGCCGCGCTCGTCTCGTGGCTTCCGTTCCTGGCCGCGGGCCTGGATCCCCTGGATAGCCTGTTCGACGTAGTATCGGCGCTTGGCACGGTCGGCCTGTCGACAGGCGTCACATCACCGCACCTTGCGCCGGCCCTCAAGGCGGTGCTCGGCATCGACATGCTGCTCGGCCGCGTGGAGTTTTTCGCCGTGCTCGTCCTGATCTATCCGGCGACCTGGTTCGCCAGGAGGCATACGGAGCAATGAGAGCCGTTTTCGTGGGTGCGGGAACCCTGACGGTGAGCACCGCGCGCCAGCTTTTGGGGCGCGGCCACGAGGTCGTGATCATCGAGCGCGACCGCGAGGTGATCGATGCGCTCGCCGGCGAGCTGGATTGCGGTTTCCTGCACGGCGACGGCGCCAAGCCCGCGGTGCTGAAGGAGGCCGACGCCGAGCACACCGACTACCTGTTCTGTTTCACGGGCTCCGATCAGACGAACATCATCGCCGGTTTGGTGGGCCAGTCGCTCGGGTTCCGCGCCGTGGTGCCGAAGATCGACGACCCCGAGTTCGATCACATCTGCATCGAGCTCGGGCTGACGCACACGGTCATTCCGTCGCGCAGCGTCGGGCGCTACCTTGCCGATCTCTTCGAGGGGCGCGACCCGCTCGAGATCACGGCCATGGTGCGGGGGGACGCACGCATCTTCTCGTTCGTGGCGCGCGCGGAGGACGAGGCGACGATCGCCGAGCTCGGCCTGCCGAAGACGAGCCGTGTGGTGTGCATCTACCGGAAGGAGGAATTCATTCTGGCCGACGGGAGCACGCGCGTGCGCGAGGGCGACGAGGTGATCGTGATCGCGCACCGCGATGCGATCTCGGATCTCGAAAAGCGCTGGGGGCGACGCAATCGCGTGTCCGCACCGGCGGGCGGAAAATCTAGCGACGCTCGTCCACCGGGCTAAAGCGGAAAGGCGCGCGCAGCGCGGCGAGCACCCGCGGATCGCGCCCGTACAGATCGCGCCGGAAATGAACCGTGCCGTCTGCGTCGGCCTCCGCTGTGAAGTACAGAAACAGCACGGGAACCTGTTTCTTCACCGGCAAGGTGCGCGTCGTGCCGGCTGCGAGCGCGATGTCTATTGCCGGCGCACTCCAGCGCACCGGATCGTCGAGCAGCAGCTCCGCGAGCGCAAGCGGCGCCTCGAGCCGGATGCAGCCGGAGCTGAAAGCCCGCTGCGGCGCGGAGAACAGTCGCGCCGTCGGGGTGTCATGCAGATAGACGGAATAACGGTTGGGCAGCAGGAACTTCAGGCGCCCTAGCGGGTTGTCGCTGCCCGGCGCCTGGACGATCTGATAGGGGAACCCCTCCTTCGGATAACGGCTCCACTCGACGCGGCTCGCGTCGACCTGATGGCCCTGCGCGTCGACGAGTTGCATGTGGTGGTCCGCGAGATAGCCGGGATCCTTGGCGAGCTTCGGCAGCACGTCTTCCCTGAGGATGGTGGGCGGGATGGTCCAGGTGGGGTTGAGCACCACGTACTCCATCGTGGCGCGGAATACCGGCGTCTTGCGATACGGCCGCCCCACGACCGCCCGCGAGGACCAGGCAAGCCGCCCGTCCAGGTCCAAGCGCGCCGAGAACCCCGCCACGTCGACGAGCAGGTAATCGCCCACGAGATCCTGTGCGACCCAGCGCAGGCGATCGAGGTTCACGCGAAGCTGATCGATCCGCTCCGCGACGGTGACGTTCATCGCTTCGAGCGTTTGCCGGCCCACGACGCCGTCGACCTCGAGGCCGTGGCGCGCCTGGAAATGCCGCACGGCCGTCTCGAGCACCTCGTCGAGTTGCGCCGGCGCGGCCGCGCCGACCGCGCGCAGATCGCCTGTCGCCGTGAGGCGCTTGCGCAGGATCTCGACGCGCGGACCCTCGCTGCCGCGTTCGAGCTTCGGCCCGGACGGTAGTTCCGGCCAGCCGTCCATCACCTCGATGGCGCGGTAGCGCGCAAGGGCCTCGCGCAATTGCCGATACGGTTCGATGTGCGGTGCGTAGCGCTCGACCGCGTCGGCGAGTCGATCGGCCGCTACGATCTCCTCCACCGCCTGCACGGGATCGATCGTGCCGAGCGAGCGGGTGAAATTCCAGTCCGGATAGAGCTCGCGTGGGTTCGCCTTGCCGAAGTACAGGTGGTAGGCGAGTCTCACCAGTGCATCGGTGCGCAGCAGCTCGGCCTCGGCAACGGCATCCGCGCTCGCCGCGGCAGGCGCATCGGCCAGCCGGCGCAGGGCCGCGACGTGATAGTCGCCCGGGTCGAGGCCGTGCCTGCTGCTCTGCTCGACCAGGGCGAGGAGTGCTTTGGTCTGCGCTGGCCGCGTCCAGGCTGGACGGAATCCGCGCTGCGCGTAGAAGTCCGGGATCAGCTTGCGGGATGCGATCCGCTCGCCCTCGACGCGCACTTCGCGTCCCGCACGCAGGTCCGTCACGCGCGCAGAAAGCGCATCCGCCACGGCATCCGCCGCATGGACCCGTCCCAGCGCCACCAGCATCGCGCCGAAGCAGACGACGCTGAACCGCCAACCCGTCATGCGGGGCTGCCGATGCGGGCAGAGTGCCTGCGCGAGTCCGCGGAGTTGGTATACGATCCGCGCTGGATTCGATTTGTCCCAGGGAGACAGCACATCGTGACGTTCCTTGATCGTGCCGGGCAGCGTCGGCGGCAGCTTCTGACCGGTCTCGCGCTCGTGCCGTTCGGCCTCGCGCATGCGCGTCCGGCCGCGTCGACCGAATCGGCGGAGCGCTTCCTCGCGTTTCGTCACACGCACACCGGCGAGCAGCTGCGCATCGCGTACTTCGCCCGCGGCGCATATCTGCCCGAGGCGCTCGAACGCGTCGAATGGCTGCTGCGCGATTTCCGCACCGGCGAAGTGCATTCGATCGATCCGCGCCTGCTCGACACGCTCTTCGCGGTTTGCCTCGCGTGCGGAAGAGACACCTTCGAGATTATATCGGGCTATCGCTCCCCGAAAACGAACGCGATGCTCCGCAAGACCGGTGGCGGCGGCGTCGCGAAGCGCAGCCTGCACATGGACGGTCGGGCAATCGATGTTCGGCTCGCAGGATTCAGCAGCGCGCGCCTGCGCGATGCGGCGATCGCGCTCGGCCGCGGCGGCGTCGGCTACTACCCCCACTCCGACTTCGTGCATCTCGACACCGGTCGCCCCCGGACGTGGGGACCACGGGGCGCCTGACACGGGGCCCGCGACTTCCGCTCGTTTCAGCCCAGAACCAGCCTCGTAGCCACGCGGAGCGGTGGCAGCACAACGCGCTGCAGCCGCGCGGGCAGATAGAGCGGCTTCAGCAGCATTTTCAGCGCCATTTCGACGGGGAAGTGACGGCGCATGATGCGCCTCACGTCGCCCAAGAAGGCGTCGTAGTGGCGGCGCTCGAAGACGCGCTGCGGATAGCGATATGCGAACGCATGCCGGAAGGCGATCAGCCCATCGTCGTTCGCCACTTCGATCACACGCCTGACGATGGCGCGCATGGACTTCGAGCGCCCGACCCGTTCGCGTGCGTGGTGCTGCTGGTAGAACTTGTAGAAGTGGCTGTAATGCCGGACCTCATCGCTCTTGATGTGTCCGGTTATCTCCTTGAGAACGGGCTCATCGGTGTACTGGTGGACCGTGCGATAGAACGTGGCGGTGGATGTTTCGACGACACAACGCGCCACCAGCTCGAGCGCCGGCGTCGGCTCGAACTCCTCGAGCGTGCAGCGCGCCGCGTATTCCGCATAGAACGCGGCGTTCGCTGCTTCCCAGTCGAACTCCGGCCACACCGCCTGCACGTACGCCCGCAGGGCCCGACCGTGCTGGATCTCCTCCTGCTCCCAGTAGCCGTTGAGCCATTCGAGCACCCCCTCGTCGGAGGCGTAGTAGGCAGACAGGTTGCGCGTATACAGCGCCGAAGCGATCTCCACGAAGGACGAGGTCGCGAGCAGGTAGAACAGGGTCTCGTCGGAGCGAACCCGCTCGCGATCGATCGCGGTCAGATCGATGTCCGCCAGCCGCCAGGGTAGTGGCGCGGCGGGGGATTCGGCTTGTGCGTAGGAATCAGGCATCCGTAAAAAGGAATCCGTGCTTTCCGCTCGAGGCGCGGATAGGTTGTGCTTCTGCTTCGGATTTTAGAGCAAATCAACCTTGTATTGTTCCGCACGCGGCGCGGCCTGCGCACGCTCTGAGGCGGGGAGGAGTGAGTTACTATCGCCGCACGACCGACACCAACAAAGGAAAAACACCGGCATGAGGGAACCGACCGCCGTTTCACGGCACATCGTCAAAGCAGTCGTTGGAGCATCATTTGCCCTGGCTTTTGGCCTCACGGCCTGTCAACGCGAGCCGGATACGGCACCGGAACCCAAACCGGTCTCCACAAAATCCGAGAATCCTCCCGCCTCGGGCAGACCTCCCGCCCCGGGCCCCAGCACCTCGCGCCGCCTCGCCCAGAAGGAAGGCATTCCGGAGTCCGGCGTGGAGCTCGGCTGGGGATGGAACACGCGAACCGGAAGCGTGGTCTCGAATCGCTGCGTGGAATTCGCGCCCGTCCAGGCGACGGGGCAGCGTGCGACCCTGTCGATGCGGGAGGTCACCGACAAGTCCGACGTCATGAACAGCCTCGGCGTCAGCGCGTCCGTGTCGGTGAGCGCGATCTTCGGCGCGAAGGGCAGCGCCCAGGCCTCGTTCGCAAAGGATTCGAAGGTGAGCTCCACGTCCACATCGCTCCTGCTGCGAGCGACCGTGGAAAACGGCGTGATCTTCACCGGTCCCAGGCAAGACCCGATCAAGGCGCGCCGCGCGTTTCC
>JAJDOG010000083.1 GCA_022340285.1 Betaproteobacteria bacterium | reverse complement strand
CCCTCGCCGATCCAGTACTCGAACACGCTCTTCAGCTCCTGCCACAGTGCCTGCCAGTCCTCGCTCTCGAAGTTGAACGGGTAGATGTCCTGGTACTTCTTGGGCGGGTTCTCGGCGTACTGCACGGTGCCGTCCGGGCGCCAGTGGAACCATTTGGGGTGCGCCTTTACGTAGGGATGGTCGGGGGCGCACTGGAAGGCGATGTCGAGCGCGATTTCGATGCCGTGCCCGGCCGCCTTCTTCACCAGCCTGCGAAAGTCTTCGATGGTGCCGAGCTCGGGCAGGATGTCCTTGTGGCCGCCCTCTTGCGCGCCGATCGCCCATGGGCTGCCGAAGTCATCCGGCCCCGACGAGAGCGTGTTGTTCTTGCCTTTTCTTTTATCGCGTCCGACCGGGTGGATCGGCGGGAAGTACAGCACGTCGAAGCCGAGCTCGGCGACGTAGGGCAGGCGCGCCTCGACATCGCGGAAGCTGCCATGCTTGCCGGGCGTGGGCGAGGCCGAGCGTGGGAACAGCTCGTACCAGGAGCTGTAGCGAGCGCGCTCGCGCTCCACCGTGAGCGGCAGGTCGAGCGGATGCGTGATCGAGAGGCGACGGTCGGGATAGCGCCCGGCGACCTCAGCGAGCGTCTCGTCGAGCGCGAATGCCTTGAGCGCCTTGGCGTTGCCTGATTTCTTGCCACCGTCGCTGCGCAGCTTCGCGGCCCAGTCGGCAAGCGTTTTCTGGTCGTCGCCCTTGGCACGCGCGGCGCAGGCCTCGATCAGCCCGGCGCCGACCAGCGCGGCGATGTGGATGTCGTCCGCCTCGACGCGGCGCTCGATCTCATGGTGCCAGGACTCGAAGTGGTCGACCCAGGTCGTCACCGTGTAGAAGTAGCGGCCCGGCGCGGGCGGCACGAAGCTCGCGCTCCAGCGATCGTTGCCCAGGGGCTTCATCTCGACCTCGTGCCAGCTCTCCTCGTCGTCGCTGCGCCAGCGCAGCATGGTGCGCAGCACGTCGTGGCCGTCGGTCAGGGCGTGCGCCTCAATCGTGACGCGCTCGCCGGCGATGCGCTTCACTGCAAAGCGCCCGCCGTCCACGCACGGCAGCACCGCGTCGATCACCGCACGCGCGCGGCCGTCCTCGATTTTCGCTGCGGATTTGACGTTTGCCTCAGGTATGGGGTTCATGCTTCAGGATGATGGTGGAAAGAGGTGGGAGAGTGAGGCTGACCGAGTTCGGCCGGCCGTGCGCGCTTACCGGCGCCGACTCGACACCGCCGAGGTTGCCCCAGCCCGCGCCGCCGAATTCGCGCGCGTCGCTGTTGACGATCTCGCGCCAGAACCCCGCCTTCGGTACGCCCACCATGTAGTTGGTGCGCGGCAGTGGGGTGAAGTTGCACGCAACCAGCAGCGTCGAGCCCGAGTCACCCTTGGGCTTGCGCAGGAACGTGATGACGCTCGATTGCGCGTCGCTACCGTCGATCCATTCGAAGCCTTCCCAGGAGAAGTCGACCTGGTAGAACGCAGGCTCGCTGCGGTAGACGCGGTTCAGATCCTTCACGAAGCGCTGCACGCCCGCATGCTCGTCGCGCTCTGTGACCCACCATTCGAGCTCGCCGTCATGCGTCCACTCGCGGCGTTGGGCGAACTCGCCGCCCATGAACAACATCTTCTTGCCCGGGTGCGCCCACATGTAGCCGTACAGCGCCCTGAGATTGGCGAACTGCTGCCAGGCGTCACCCGGCATTTTGCCGATCAACGAGCCCTTGCCGTGCACCACCTCGTCGTGCGACAGCGGCAGCACGAAGTTCTCGTTGAACGCGTAAATCAACGAGAACGTGAGCTTGCCGTGGTGGTACTTGCGGTTGATCGGATCCTCTTTCATGTAGGAGAGGTTGTCGTGCATCCAGCCCATGTTCCACTTCATGCCGAAGCCGAGGCCGCCGAGATACACCGGGCGCGACACCATCGGCCAGGCGGTCGACTCCTCGGCAATGATCACGACATCGGGATGATCGCGGTACGCCGACTCGTTCAATTTCCGCAAAAAGTCGATCGCCTCGAGGTTCTCCCTGCCGCCGTAGCGGTTGGGGATCCACTCGCCTTCCTTCCTCGCGTAATCGAGGTACAGCATCGAGGCGACCGCGTCAACGCGCAACCCGTCGAGGTGGTACTTGTCGAGCCAGAACAGGCCCGAGGACATCAGAAAACCGCGCACCTCGTTCCTGCCGTAGTTGAAGATGCTCGAGCTCCATTCCGGATGGAAGCCCTGGCGCGGATCAGCGTGCTCGAACAGGTGCGTGCCGTCGAAGTAGGCGAGCCCATGTGCGTCGGTCGGGAAGTGCGACGGCACCCAGTCGAGGATCACGCCGATGCCCTTCTGATGCAGGTGATCGACAAAGTACATGAAATCCTGCGGCGTGCCGTAGCGCGCGGTGGGTGCGAAGTAGCCCGTAGTCTGATAGCCCCAGGAGCCGTAGAACGGATGCTCGGTTATCGGCATCAGCTCGACGTGGGTGAAGCCCATCTCGTTCAGGTAATCGGCAAGCTGGTGCGCGAGCTCGCGGTAGTCGAGAAACTCGCCGTCGGCGCGCCGCCACGAGCCGGGGTGCATCTCGTAGATCGTCATCGGTGACTCGAGTCCGTTCTTCGCGGCGCGCGATTTCATCCACGCGGAATCGTTCCACTCGTAGTCGAGCGTCCAGACGCGTGAACCGGTCGCCGGCGACAACTCGGAGAAAGTGCCGAACGGATCCGCCTTGTCGACGACGTGTCCGCCGAATTTCGAGCGAATACGGTACTTGTAGGCCTGACCGCGCGCGACCTTGGCCACCTTGCCTTCCCAGATGCCGGACCCATCCTTGCGCGCCGCGAGCGGGTTCTTGCCCGGATCCCAGCCATTCCATTCGCCGATCACCGAAACGGTTTCGGCGTTCGGAGCCCACACGGCGAAGTGCGCACCCTTGCCGTCGGCCGCAAGGTGGCAGCCGAGCCCATCGTACAGTCGCGCGTGCGTTCCCTCGCGAAATAGATAGACGTCGTGATCGGTCAACACGGTTTTTCCGGACTCCCGTTAGTGGCTGCGGCTAGTGGCTGCGGCGGGCCAGTCGACCGGGCGCTCGATCCCGAAAGACAGAAAGTTATTGATTACATCGAAGAAAACGAAGGACGCGGGGCCGCGCCGACTGCAGGCAATCTAACACAGGCACCGCAGAGCGACAAACCCGCGCGCGGCGCGCGCGAAGACGTGCTGAGATCAAATCACAAGGGCTTCGAGCGCATGCGAGAACGCCGACGCCTTCTCATTCCTGGTCAAGTTTACACGCGGCCTGGCTTATTTCGGCGCCGAGCGTTATGCCGATGCGATTGCGACCCACCGGAAAGCCCTGAAAATAAACCCTGATTTCCCGGGATCACATCAATTCCTCGCCGCTATATTCAGGCTGACGGGGTGACTAGAAGAGGCGCGCGTAGAAGCGGACGCTGTGCGTAGGCTTACTGGAGACAGCATTGAGAACATCTTTCGATCACCGGTCTTTGATTTCTCCCAGAGGCAACGCTTGATAGAGGGGCTTTGCAAATCCGGATTTGACCTCCCTGCTCAACCGTCGATTGCGGACTGATCGATCGAGGTAGCAGCTGCTGACGAGTGGTTGTCGCAAGCGATGAATTGGAATTGATGGCAGCCTAACAACTCGAATCGGCTACCATTTATTGCACAATTCTCCG
>JAJDOG010000037.1 GCA_022340285.1 Betaproteobacteria bacterium | reverse complement strand
CTAACGCAAGTGCGGTCCGCCGAGCAGGCTCTGATTGATGTACTGCTGGCGATAGGTCTCGAAAGGAACCTTGTCGGTGGCCTCGATCCGGCGCTGGGCCGCCAGCGACTCCTCGGCCAGCCGGACGAAACGCGACTGCGTTTCCGGCGCCAGGGACGACTTCAGCAGTGCTTCGCGATGCCGCAGCGATTGCGCTTTGCCGAACTGGACGTAGGAATTCGCGTAGCGCTCGGTTATTTCACGAACCATCCGCGCGGAAGGCACTCGCGCGGGATCGCCCAGCGCTGCGCGCGCGTCCGTCAACGCTGACCGATAAGATGACCCGCCATGCGCCGCATCGAGCGCAGCAGCGATCGGCTCGCACTCGTCGAGCAATGCCGCGCCTCGATCGCCGACGGTCGTTCCGGTGCCGCGCTCCACGAGCTGCAGCGCCGCGTCGCGGCCGCTCTCGGCGACGCGCTGACGGTCGCAGGTGATCGCGGTCACCTCCTCCGGAGTGTCCGGAGGGCTGTCGTGAAGGAGGCAGTGGAGCAGGAATACATCCAGAAAGCGCATCGTGCCCGCGGCGATGCCGAGCGGGCAGAACGGATCGAGATCCATGAGACGCACTTCGACATACTCGACGCCGCGCTCGCCCAATGCATGCAGAGGTCGCTCACCCGTACGGATGCGGCGTTTCGGCCGGATCGTTCCGTAGAACTCGTTCTCGATCTGCAGCAGACTGGTGGACAGCTGGCGATATTCGTCCCCGTTCCGGATGCCTATCGCCTCGTAGGGGGGGTAGGGTTCGGTAAGCGCGCCGTGCAGGGACTTCGCATAGCTTCCGAGGCTGTTGTAGCTCACGCCGAGCGTCGCTTGCGCATCGCTCTGGTAGCCGAGCGGGCCCATGCGCAGCGAGGTGGCGTGCGGCAGAAACAGTGTCCCGGCACCGAACTCGTTCAACCGGTGGGCGCGACCGGCAACAAACGTGCTGCAGACCGTCGGCGATGCGCCGAACAGATAGAGCAGCAGCCACGAGTGCCTGCGGAAATTGCGCATCAGGGCGAAATAGGCCTCGTCCTGATAGTAGTCCGCGGCGCCGTCGCTACGCGCAACCTCCTGGAGAAGCGGCCACGCCGTCTCCGGCAGGGAAAAGTTGTAGTGCACGCCGGAGATGGTCTGCATGCGCCGGCCGTAGCGATAGCTGAGGCCGAGACGGTAGACGGTCTTGGCGCGTCCGACATTCGAGCGGCCGTACTGCCCGATGGGAATCGCGTCGTCGGCGGGCAGGCCGCAGGGCATGCTCGCGCACCAGAGCATTTCGTCGCCGATCTCGCGGTAGACGACCTGGTGGATCTGCTCCAGCTCGGTGAGGCACGCGTCCACGTCCGTGTGCACGCCGGTGATCAGCTCCAGCTGCGATTCGCTGAAATCGGTGGTGATGTGCGGATGGGCAAGCGCCGACCCGAGCCCGGCCGGGTGAGGCGTGTCGGCCAGCATGCCATCCGGCCGCACGCGCAGGCTCTCCTTCTCGATGCCGCGCCGGATCCCCCTGAGCACCTCGGGCGGCAGCGCGCGCATCTTCGTTTCCATGCCGCTCAACGTCCGGCTCCTGATCACAAAGGAAGATAGGGTATCAGACGGATGCGCTCCGATAGCGCGGGTCCGGGGTCATAGCCGGTGCAGCTGAAAGCGCAGGGTGATGGCCAGCGTCGTGAAGAGGAGCCCGAAGCTCGCGATCATCCACGTGTAGCCGAATGCTGCGACGCCGGCGCCCATGAGCGCGGCGCCGACCGCCTGGCCGGAAGCCCAGAACATCGAGAATTGCGCGAACCCCGTGGCGCGCGCTTGCGGCGCCATGTCGGCCGCCTTCGCCTGCAGCGTGTTGTGCACCATATAGAAGGAGAATCCGATTCCCACCGTGCAGGGCATGACGAGTGGCCATTCCGGCACGAACAGCACGGCGAGGTAGAAGAACCCGCCGAGGAGCCCGCCGACCAACACGCATCCCCGCTGGCCGAGTCGCGCAAGAACCCAGTGCACCGTGGCGATGTAGATCAAGCCGCCCAACCCGTATCCCATCAGCAGCAGGCCGATGAGGGTAAAGGGAAGGTCGAACTTCGTCTTCAGCATGGCGCCGAGAAACGAGAATGCGCCGTAGAAGAAGAGCATCTCCAGGAACACCGCGATGAGCACGGCGCGCGTCTTCGGCAGTCTGAGCACCGCGAGGTGCACGGCGGGCGAGAAGAGCGGGCCGGTCGAGCGCGGACCCTCGTCCCATTGCGGCCGTGTCCTCACGAACAGGAGCAGGCCGGCGACCGCAAACACCACGCTGATCAGGACGAAGGTCGCGCGCCAGCCGGCCAGGTCGGTCAGCGCGCCGCCGATGAACGGCCCGAGGGCCTGGCCGACGATCGTTCCGGAGATGAAGCGCGCGAGAAAAAGCTGTCGCGTCTCGGACGGCGCGTTGTCCGCGACGTAGGCCATGCCCAGCACCATGGTTGCCGAGACGAAAAGTCCGGTGGCGAAGCGCATCACGATCAGGCCATTCAGGCTGTCCGTCAGGGCGCAGCCCAGCGACGCGAGGGCGGAGAATCCCATCATGATCGTCACCACCCGGAGCTTCCCGAACCGGTCGCCGAGCGGGCCGTGGAAGTATTGCGCGCCCGCCTGCGCCAGCGCGAACGCGGTGATCACGGCGGCCGTCGAGGGGATGCTCGTGCCGAAGTCGCTCGCGAGGCGCGGGAGCATCGGCTCGACGACGCGCATGGCGATGCCGGTATTGGCCGCGGCAATTGCCAGCAGGATGATGGTTTCGGTCACGTTCGGCGGGGAATTTGCACGGAAAGTCCGCGAGTGTAGCCCGTCGCGCGCCTGCGCCGAAGTATCCTGTCCGGTACGGAGCGACCCAGCGACACAGCGACAAAGCGGACCGAGGCGATGCCGATCACACCGCTCCATTTCGGCCCGGGCGCGGCGCTGAAAGGGGTGCTGGGCCCGCGGAAGAGCTTCACGGTCTTCGCGTTCGCAAATGTTCTCATCGATGTCGCGCTTGTGACCTTGTGGCGCAGGCGGGTGCAGCGAGGGCTCGACACGCGTAAGGCTCGTGCTATCGTCCAGAACGTTTCCCCGGCTTCGCCTTGATCCAGGCTGCGCGGCGCATGAACCAGGCCTTCCAACCCCCGCTTGCACGCATTCCCACCCAGGTCGGGACGGTGATGCGCGGTCAGGCGGGGGTCATCCGCAAGCTGGTGGCGGCGTGGATCGCGGGTGTGCACGTTCTGCTGGAGGACTTTCCGGGCACCGGAAAGACCACGCTCGCCAAGGCGCTCGCGCGCAGCGTCGACGCGAAATTCTCGCGCATCCAGTTCACCCCCGACCTCCTGCCGAGCGACATCGTCGGCGTGTCCATCTACGACCAGGGCGAGCACGTCTTCCGGTTTCACGAGGGACCGGTGTTCGCGCACGTGTTGCTCGCCGACGAGATCAATCGCGCGTCGCCGCGCACGCAATCCGCGCTCCTCGAGGCGATGGCCGAGATGCAGGTAACGGTGGACGGGCGACGGCGCGCGTTGCCGGATCCCTATTTCGTGATCGCTACCCAGAACCCGGTCGAGTCGCACGGGACCTATCCGCTGCCCGAGGCGCAGCTCGACCGCTTTGGGGTACGGCTGAGCCTCGGCTACGTGTCGGCGGAGGAGGAGGCGCGCATGCTGGACTACTCGCCCTCCGAGCACCCGGTCGACGCGCTGACGCCTTGCGCGACGCTCGATGATCTTCGGGCCGCGCGCGTGGCAGCGTCCCGCGTTTCGGTGACGGACGCGCTGCGCCAGTACATCGTCACGCTCGTCGCGAGCACGCGCAGCCGCGCCGAGATCCACATGGGTGCCAGCCCGCGCGGCTCGATCACGATCTTCCAGCTGGCGCGTGCGCTCGCGCTCGTCGACGGCCTGGACTACGTCACGCCCGATCACGTGCAAAGCATCGCCGTAGACGTGCTCGCGCATCGACTTGCTCTGGACCCGCAGGCGCACTATTCGGGCGCCACCGCGGCCGAGCTCGTACGCGAGATCGTCGCAGCGATTCCCGTCCCGGTCTGACGCGGCGAGGCCCACCGGCACTGTGCGGCTTCTTAATCTGTTTCGCAGGGTGTATCGGGTCAGCCGCTGGTTTCAGCGGCGCATGACCCCCGCCGGCGTGCTTGTGGTCACCACTGCGTTCGGCGCCGGGCTGCTCGGCGTGGACACGCGGCTCTCGCTGGCGCACACGGTGTTCGCCGTCGGGATCAGCCTGATGCTGGTCGGCTTCATCGGGCGCGGCCGCCTGCGGCCCGCGCTGGAGATCACCCGACACCTGCCTCGCTTCGTCACCGTTGGGAAACCCGCGCACTATGTCGTGACGCTGCGGAACGTTTCGACCCGCACGCTGGACGGTCTTACGCTTGATGAGCGCTTGCAACAGCGATATCCGGACGCAGCGGCCTTTGCGAGGCGGCGCACACGCGCGACGAACTGGTTCGACCGCGCGGTGGGCTACCCGGATTGGCTCGACTGGCTGCAGCGCTTGCGCCGCGTCGCAGTGTCGCCGGCGGACATTCCCGTTCTAAAGCCCCGCCAATCGGCCGAAGTGACGCTGGCGCTCCAGCCCCTGCATCGCGGCGTGGCGTTCTTCGAAGGATTCGCAGTGACGCGCGGCGATCCGCTCGGGCTGTGGCGGTCGCTATACGATGCGCCAGGAGCCGAGGCGCTGGTCGTGCTGCCCCAGATTCATCCGGTCAAGTGGCCGGTATTCAGCGGCAGCCGGCATTACCAGCCGGGCGGCATCTCGCAGGCGTCGCGAGTCGGCGACTCGGAGGAATTCCGCTCGCTGCGCGACTATCGGCCGGGCGATCCCCTGCGCGCAATCCACTGGCGCAGCTGGGCGCGCACCGGCCGGCCGGTCGTGAAGGAGTATCAGGAGGAGTACTTCACCCGTCACGCGCTGGTGCTCGATACCGCGACGACGGCCACGATGGGCGAGGCGTTCGAGGCCGCCGTCTCGGTCGCCGCATCGTATGCCGTCGCGAGCCGCGGCACCGACTCGCTGCTCGACCTGCTTTTCGTGGGGGAGGATGCCCACCGGATCACGGTGGGGCGGGGGGTCGGAACGAGCGACACGCTGCTGCGCGTGCTGGCTGCAGTCGAAACTTCTCCTCCCGAGAGCTTTGCGCGCCTGGCGCGCTCGGTGACCGCGCACGCGCCCGCGATCAGCAGCGCGATCCTGGTGCTGCAGGCTTGGGACGAGCAGCGTGCCAGGCTCGTTGCGGCCCTGCTCGGCTTGCACATAGGCGTGAGGGCTTACGTCGTCGCCGAATCGATTCCCGATGTGCCCGTTCCGGCGGTTTCGCCGGAGGTGCGGTGGGTCCAGTCCGGCGCAGTGCGCGAGGCGCTCGCAGAATCATGAAGCCGCCGAGATTTCTGCTCGGACTCGGGCTGGCGCTCTGGGGCTCCTGCGCCGATGTGCTGTGGCTCGGCGTGCTGCTCGGGGCGCTCGTCGAGATATTGCTCGCCGCGAATCTGCGGCTCCGCTTCGAAACCGCCGAATTCAACCGGGTCACGGATCTAGGCACCCTGCTCTCGATCGGGGCGATCGGCTACTTCGCGGCGACGCTCGGCATGTCGCAGGGCGTGTTGCGAGCGGTCGTCTGGCTGCCCGTGACGATTGCGCCCGTGCTGCTCGCGCAACTCGTCTCGGAAGCCGGACAGCTGACGCTGCGAAATCTCTTCTATTCGCTGCGCAAGAGCGTGCTGCCGGAAGCCGATCGTCCGGTCAACGTCGCCTATCCGTACTTCGCGCTGTGCATGGTCGCTGCGAGCATCGCCGTCAACGACTTCGAGGTGTTTCTTCCCGTCGCGGCGCTCCTCGTTGCCTACGCGCTGTTCAACGTGCGGGCGTGCGGCCGCGCAATCTGGGCCTGGGCGCTCGCCCTGCTGGTGGCGCTGGTACTGGGAATGACGACGTCGGTGGGCATGAACCACCTTCAACTGGCACTCGAGGACATCGCCTTCGAGTGGCTGTCTGCAGCGGAACCGGATCCGTATCGTGCCAGCACCCGCATCGGTGACGTCGGACGGATCAAGCTTTCCGACGCGATAGTGTGGCGGGTGCGCACCGAACGGCCGATCAAACAACTGCTGCTCTTCGAAGCGGCGTACACGATTTTCGACGGCAGCATCTGGCGCGCGCCGGTCGAGCGCTTCACGTTGCTCGGCGCGCCGGCCCAGGGGCGGACCTGGATGCTCGGTATGCCCGCCGGACGGCTCGAATACATCCAGGTGAGCGGCCATACCCGGGACGGGAGTGCAATGCTCGCGCTGCCGTCGGGCACGCGGTCGGTATCTACCCTCGCGGCCAACGACGTCCTGCGCAATTCGCTCGGGTCGGTGAAGGTGGACGATGCGGCACCCTATCTCAAGTTCAACGTGGCCTATGCGCCCGGCGTGATCCTGCAGCCCGCGCCGACGCCTGCCGATCTGGGCGTGCCGCGGCGGCTTGAGCCGCTGTTCCGCGACGTGCAGCGTCAGATGGGGTCGCCCATCCGCAGTGCGTCCGACGCTGTCACCGCGGTGCGGCGATATTTTGGCGAGGGCTTTCGCTATAGCCTCTATCTTGGTGACCAGCCGGGTGGAAAGAGCCTCAGCAATTTCCTGCTGACATCACACTCCGGTCACTGCGAATACTTCGCCACGGCCACCGCGTTGCTGCTGCGCAGCCTGGGCGTGCCCGCGCGTTACGTCGTCGGCTATTCGGTGCAGGAGTTCGGGGAATTCGACCAGCTCTATGTCGTGCGCAAGCGCCATGCCCATGCATGGACCCAGGCCTACGTCGACGGGACCTGGGTGGACGTGGACACGACGCCGGCAGTCTGGGCGGAAGCCGAGGCCGAGCAGTCGGGGCGGTTCACGCCGATCTACGACCGGATGTCCTGGCTCTGGGCGCAGTTCAGCGAGTGGCGCACTCGCGAAGGCGAGGACACAGGGAGCTGGCTGCTCGTCGGCGCCGTGCTCGTATGCGTATGGCTTTACTGGCGGATCTTCCGGCGGCTGCGCGTGAGGAAGACGCCGGAGCGAAAACCCGTTGCGGTGGCGTCCGCCAGAGACTCCGCGTATTTCCAGGCCGAGACGGCGCTCGCTCGCGCGGGGTACGCACGGCGGCCCGGCGAGACACCGCTCGCCTGGCTTGCGCGCCTTGCTTCCGACCGTTGCCCCTACGTCACCGACACGCTGTGCGCGCTCGTCGATGCGCATTACCGGTACGCATATCAGCCGGACGCCAATCAGCCGGCGCTCGAGTCCGAGATGCGTGAGCTCGCAGAACGATGGCGTACCGAAACGGCGAATCACGGGCGTCGACCATGATTGGGAGAAGCGCGGGGGGCTTGGCATGCGAATCCGGGCAGCGGTGATCAACGAGCGGGGCGGGGCATTCGCGATCGAGGAGGTCGATCTAGATGCGCCGCAGCCCACGGAGGTGCTGGTGCGAATGGTCGCGAGCGGGATCTGCCAGACGGATCTGCATGCTCGCGATGGCTATTTCCCGATTCCGGCGCCCGCGGTGGTCGGCCATGAGGGCGTGGGGGTCGTGGAGAGTGTCGGATCCGGAGTCAGGAGCGTGCGCCCCGGCGACCGCGTCGTGATGGTCTCGCCGTCCTGCGGCGAATGCGAGAATTGCCGCGCCGACCATTCCACGTATTGCATGAAGCTGCCGGGCCTCAAGATGAATGGCGTGCGCGCGGACGGTTCCAGCACGCTGCATCGCGGCGGGCAGAAGCTAGGCGGAGCATTCTTCCAGCAGTCTTCGCTCGCGAGTCACGCCCTGGCAACCGAGCGCAACGTCGTCAAGGTCTCGGCGGACGTCGACCTGGAGGTTCTTGCCTCGATGCCTTGCGGCGTCAGCACCGGCGCCGGCGCGGCAATCAACGTGCTCGCCGCTCGACCTGGCCTTTCGTTCGCGGTGCTGGGAACCGGCGCCGTCGGACTTGCCGGGCTCATGGCGGCAAAGGACGCGGGATGCGCGCCGATCGTCGCGGTGGACATCAAGCCGAATCGCCTCGCGCTCGCGCGCGAGCTCGGCGCCACCCACACGCTCGATGGGAACGATCCCGATCTGGTCGGCGAGCTCCGGGAAATCACCGCGGGTCGCGGCGTGCAGGCCATCCTCGATACGACTGCCGTTCCGGAGATGGTGAAGCGTTCCGTGGATGCGCTGGCGATGCTCGGCGTCTACTGTCTCGTCGGCAGCGCGCGCGGCGGCGTCGAGGCGAGCTTCGAGATGCGCGTGTTGCAGTACGGGCGAACGATACGTGGCTGCATCCAGGGCGATGGTCGGCCCCACGCTTTCATTCCGGAGCTGATCGCACGGTACCGGGCGGGACGTTTCCCCATGGACCGGCTGGTCACGCGCTATGCGTTCGCCGACGTCAACCGCGCTGCAGCCGATCTCGAATCGGGGCGCACCATCAAGCCGGTCGTGTGCATACCGCAGGAGGCGTGAGCCCGAATGCCTCCTCCTCGGCTCAATCGGTGAGGAACATCGACAGCTTTTCGAACAGCCAGTCCGGCTGCTCTTCGGGAATGTAGTGCCCGCTTCCGGGCACGATTTCGGCGACGATGTCGTCGCACAGCTGCTTCATCGCCTCGGTCATCACGGGGCCGATCGGCGTGTCGCTGCCGAACACCGCGGCGGGCACGTGGAGTCGGCCGCGCGCGGCGTAGGCCTGGTTCTGCTTCATCGATACCGGCATGGCCCGGTAGTACTCGAATCCCGCTTGCATCGCGCCCGGTGCGCTGTACACGCGCTCGTATTCGTCCAGATCGGACTCGCTGATGGCATCGGTGACGAGCGAACGGTTCCGAAAGAACCACTCGAGGAACACGCGCTCGCGGCCGGCGGTCAGCGCCTCGGCAAGGCCGCGCTGCTGGTTGAAGCCGAAGTGCCAGAGCTTCGGATCGGGTGGCGCCGCAAAGAGCCCGGGAATGACGGCGTCCATGAACACGACCTTGCGCAAGCTCGCGCCGTATTCGTGTGCATAGGGAAACGCGAGCCAGGTGCCGATGTCGTGTGTGACCAGCCGCACGCGCGCGAAGCCGAGCGCCACCACTGCCTCGTGCACGCGCCGAGCCATGCTGGAGACGTCGTACCCCTCGCGGGGCCGCTCGGAGTCACCCATGCCTGGCAAGTCGATGGCGGCAACTTCGAAGCGTGCTGCGAGCCGCGGCATCAGCTTGCGCCACGCATACCAGGATTGCGGCCAGCCCGCGAGAAGCACGAGGGGGTCGCCCTTGCCCCCGCGCACGACGTGCAGGTTGACGTCGGCGGCCGCGACCGTCTCGTGGCGAAAGTCGCGACCCAACGCGGCGGCGTCGAATCTCCCGGTCACGGTCCGGCCGCGCCGGGTGCGGCATTACGGGGATTGGGGAGGGGCGCCGGATCCTGCGAGCGCCGATCGTAGATCAGCACTGCCTGCTCACGACCGGGGGCGCCGCGCTGCGCGCGGATCTCGAGCGCGGCGGGGGTCCGATTCTCCTCGCGTGCGCGCGCCTCATCGGCCGCGCGCTTCGCGCGAAGCTCGCGCACGGCGGCAAGATATTGCTCCTGAAGATCGAGGCTCGAACGCCCTTCTGCCTCCGCGGCACGAATGGCATTCATGAGGTGCGCGAGACGCTGCGGCAGGGGCAGCGAGCGGGTCGCCGCCCCGAACTGCTCGCGCGGTGCGCGCGCCGCTTCGGCGAATCGCTCGGGAGTCGTCACCATCTTGGCAATCTGGGGGTTACCGTTGCGCATCGCCCAGACGAGGGCATCGTCGCCCCAATCGTTCTTGATGTCCGTATTCGCGCCGAGATTGACCAGCAGCTGCGCGAGCTTCTCGTGTCCCTCCCGGGAAGCCATCATCAGCGGCGAGGAGCCGTTGGTGGAGCGCGCGTCGATGTCGGCGCCCCGCGCGATGAGCGTATTCACGACGTCCTGATGTCCCGCGAACACGGCGTAGTGGAGGGCCGACCATTCGAGACCCTGGCGGTTGATCTGCGCCCCGTGGTCGAGCAGCCAGCGAACCGCGTCGCGATGTCCTTGCCACGCGGCGTGCATCAGGGGCTGCTCACGGTTCTGGTTCATCGCGTTGACGTCGGCGCCGTAGGCGACGAAGAGCGCCATCATTTCGATGTTGCCCTCCCACGCAGCGAGCATCAGTCCGGTCCCGACGCGATCGGCGCGGAACTCGGGGTCGAGCCCTTCTTTCAGCCACCCTTCGACTGTTTCGACGTCGCCGGCCTGGATCGTGACGGCGAATCGGACCGGGTCGGGAAGCTCCGCCCGGGCGCCGGCCGGCGCCATCAAGGCCAATGCCAGCGTTGCCGCGGCCAACCACTGGCGCGCGCGATCAGCGTGGTTCAATTCGTACTTGCCATCGACGGTCAACGACCGTCATAGTCGGAGATTCATGGCGATAAGTCAAAGCCCCCGAGTCGATCTGCCGGTGGCTGCCCCCGACTCGAACGCCCCGCTGTGGTGGGCCCTTGCCGGATCGATCGCGCTGCATATCTTTGTGCTGTCCTTGCCAGGCATGCCGCTGCGGCCGCTTGCGCCCCTTCCGGAGGAGCGCGGCGCAGCGCTCACGGCGCGGCTCGAGCTCGCGCCGCCGCCACCCGTCGAGAAACCGCCTCCACCGCTTCCGGAAGAGAAGCCCGCCGCACCCCCGACGGTGCTCAAGAACACCATTGATCCCCCGCAAGCGGAAGTCCTCAAGGACCCGATCGAGCCGAAGCCCAAACCGAAGCCCAAGCCGCGACCAGAACCGCGTGCGGAAAAGCCCAAGCCCAAGCCCAAACCCAAACCCGAGCCGAAACCGGCGGAATCGAAGCCGCCGCGCACGGAGACCGCGGCGATAGACGAACCGCGTCAGGGCCTCGATCTCCGCTTGCCCGAGCATTTGCGCGGCGGCATCGGGCTGCGGACGCCGCCCAGCACGCCTGCCGAGCAGCTGTCGCCGAACGAACTGCGCGAGACGCTCGGCCGACTTTCGGAGACGATGCTGTTCCCGCCGGAAGCGCTCGAGCGCGGACTCGAGGGCGAAGTGACGTTGCTCGTCCAGGTCGGCGAGGGCGGCCGAATTCTCGACGCGTCCATCGCAAGCGGCTCGGGCCACAAGATTCTCGACGACGCCGCGATTCGCGCTGTGCTCAAGCTCGGGACGCTCGGGCCGTCTTCTGCCAACAGGACGATCCTGCTCCCGGTCCGCTTCAGGATTCTCTAGAGCAGGAGCGGAAGGTGACGAACAGGAGGGAGCCGGCTGGTTCCCTCAAGAGAAAGGCAGAACGTTACGAACAGGGGGAAACCGCCTGGTTTCCCCCCGTTACCCTGCTTCCCGGTGTGTCATCTCGACATCAGCGCGCGTTTAAGGCGGCGTGGGCGGCGGCGAGGCGCGCGACCGGGACGCGGTACGGCGAGCAACTCACGTAATCGAGCCCGATCCGGTGGCAGAAGTCGATCGACTTCGGGTCGCCTCCGTGCTCGCCGCAGATTCCGACCTCGAGCGTCGGGCGGGTGGCACGCCCGAGCTTCACGCCCGTTTCCATTAGCTTTCCCATCCCCGCTTGGTCGATGGTGGCGAAGGGGTTCTCCAGCAGGATCCGCTTTTCGAGATATTCGCGGAGAAAACCTGTTTCGGCGTCATCGCGGGAGATGCCGAAGGTGGTCTGTGTGAGATCGTTCGTGCCGAACGAGAAGAACTGCGCGTACCGGGCGATCCGGTCCGCCACGAGCGCCGCGCGCGGAATCTCGATCATCGTGCCGAACTCGTACTTCACCTTGACACCCTGCTCCTTCATCACCGCCTTCGCTTCCGCGTCCAGAATGCCCTCCTCGACGCGAAGCTCGTTCGTGCTGGCGACGAGCGGGATCATGATCTTGGGATGGACCTTGACACCCGATTTCGCGCAGGTGCACGCCGCCTCGATGATTGCGCGCACCTGCATGCGCACGAGCGCGGGAAGATGGATGCCGAGGCGCACGCCGCGCAACCCGAGCATCGGATTCTGCTCGCGCATAGCCTCGACCACGCCGAGCACCTTCTTCTTCTGCGCGAGCGTACCCGCGAGGCCGAGCGGGTCACCGGTCCCGTCTGCGATCTCGACGCGCGTCTCGAGCTCGGTAACCTCCTGCAGCAGCTCGTCGTGGCTCGGCAGGAATTCGTGGAGTGGCGGATCGATGAGGCGTATGGTCACCGGCAGGCCGTCCATCACCTTGAAGAGGTCGATGAAGTCGTCGCGCTGAAACGGCAGAAGCTTCGCGAGAGGTGCGGCGCGTTCCTCGTCGGTCGACGCCATGATCATCTGTCGAACGAGCGGAAGACGGTCGGTCTCGAAGAACATGTGCTCGGTGCGGCAGAGCCCGATTCCCTCGGCGCCGTAGCCGCGCGCACGATTCGCGTCGCGCGCATAGTCGGCGTTCGCCCATACGCCGAGCTTGCGAAAACCGTCTGCCCACTTCAGGAGCTTGATGAGGTAAGGGTCGTTGAAATCCGGGATGACCGTCTTCAGCTCGCCTGCGAAGACCTCGCCGGAGGTGCCGTCTATCGATACTGTGTCGCCTTCCTTGAAGACACGCCCGGCCACGGTGAACTGGTGCGCCTCGGCGTCGATGCGCAGCGCTTCGACGCCCACCACCGCGGGTTTGCCGAATTGCCGCGCGACGAGCGCCGCATGGCTGGTGCGCCCGCCGCGGCTGGTCAGGATGCCGCGCGCGGCGAGCATGCCATGCACGTCGTCGGGCTTGGTTTCGGGCCTGACCATGATGACCGCCTTCTTCTCGTCCACGCCCCATGTGTGGGCCGTATCGGCGTCGAACACGAGCGCACCGCTCGCGGCACCGGGCGAGACGTTCAGCCCGGTGGCGATCCGGTCGCCGCGCTCCATGGCGGCGCGTCGCTCCGCCAGATCGAACTGCGGGTGCAGGAAGAAATCGATCTGCTCCGGCGTGACGCGTTGCACCGCCTCGGCGCGGGTGATGAGCTTCTCGCTCGCAAGGTCAACGGCGATGCGCACCGCCGCCTGCGCAGTGCGTTTCGCGTCGCGCGTCTGGAGCATCCAGAGCTTGCCGCGCTCGATGGTGAACTCGACGTCCTGGACCTCACGGTAGTGGCGCTCCAGCTTCGTGCAGATCTTCTCGAACTCGGTATAGATCTTCGGCATCTCCGCCTTCAGGGCGGCGATCGGCTTGGTCGCGCGGGTGCCTGCGACGACGTCCTCGCCCTGCGCGTTGGTGAGGTAATCGCCTTCCAGCTCGCGCTGACCGGTAGAGACGTTGCGTGTCGTGACCACGCCGGTGCCCGAATCGTCGCCCATGTTGCCGAACACCATCGTCACGATGTTCACGGCGGTACCGAGATCGTGTGGAATTCCGGCAGCGTTCCGGTAGTCGATCGCACGCTTGCCGTTCCAGGACGAGAACACCGCCTCGGTGGCCAAGCGAAGCTGCTCGATCGGATCGGCTGGGAACGGGCGGCCCGTTCTCGTCTTGACGATGTCACGGAACGCCTGCGTGATTGCGGCAAGGTCCTCGGGCGAAAGGTCGGCGTCGTTCGCGACGTTGCGCTTGGCGCGATGGTCCGCCAGCACTTTCTCGAACGGCTCGTCGGGGAGACCCATTACTACGCCGCCGAACATCTGCACCAGCCTGCGGTAGGCGTCGTACACGAAACGCGCGTCGCCGGTGAGCGCGACAAGACCTTCGGCCACGGCGTCGTTGAGGCCGATGTTGAGCACGGTGTCCATCATTCCCGGCATCGAGAACTTCGCGCCGGAACGGCACGAGACGAGCAGCGGTCGGGACGGGTCGCCGAGCTGCTTGCCGGCCTGCCGCTCGATTTTCGCCACGGCCGCCAAGACCTGCTCCCACATCCCCGCCGGGAACCCGCCGGCCGCAAGGTATGCGTTGCAGGCCCGCGTGGTGACGACAAAACCCGGCGGCACGGGCAATCCGAGGGACGTCATCTCCGCAAGGTTGGCCCCCTTGCCGCCGAGCAGATCGCGCATCGTCGCGTCTCCCTCCCCGAGCAGGTAGACCCACTTCTGCTTTCGCCGTGGGGATGTCGCGCGGCTCGGCGCGCGACGAGCGGGTTTACGGGAGCCGGACTTGACGGGGCGGCGTGGCATGGCGATCGGGCCTCCTTTGACAAGAAATGTCAGCGCACGCGAGCAACATGCATCACGCCGCTTTGCCCACATTTTGGGCCGCCGACCGCGCGGGTTTCTGACCCCGGTCAAAGCAGTGCAGTGCGTGGGGGCCACCTGCTGGCCCTCGCGCCGATTGCACGGGTCCCGGTTAGGGCATCTGGATCTTGCCGCCGCCGCCGCCGAGACCCCCGCCGCCGAGCCCGGGGGGCACCGAGTCGGGGATCACGATCGACGACGCGGCCTCGCGGCGCAACTCCTGGATTTCGCGCGCGGTGCGCTCGACGGCCACTTTTGCCGCGTCCGCGAACTTCTCGATCGCTTCGGCCAGCGAAACGGCATCGATCTGGAACGAAAGCGGAATCGCGCCCATCGGCGTCAGGATCTGCGCCTCGCCCAGGTACTGGACCGGCCGCGCGGAATCCGTCGCGCCGTCGGTGGTCACGGGCGTGAGCACGCGGATGGTACCCATCTTGCGGTCGGTATAGAGATCCTCGCGATGCAGCGCTGCGGGATCCATCTTGAGCTCGGTAGCGGTCTTTCCGGTAGTGGCCATGGCGAAGCGGCCCTTGCGGGCCGGGAGGAAAGTGAATGAGAAGTCAATTATCCCATCCCAACGTCATGTGCGCCGAAACCGCTGCGGCGTGGGAACTCCGCGGGTCGATCAACGGACGAAGAGCAGGGTATCTCTTCGAATCGACCGTAGCACGCACCCGGAGCGTCTTGACCATGCACAAGTCTTTGTTCGCGCGATGCAAGCGCTCCTGGATCGTGGGCTTGCTGACCGGGCCGATCGCGTTTTCCGCAGGAGGCTGCGCGGACGCGCAGGCTCCGTCGAAGCCCGTCGCCACCGAGGAGCAAGCGGTGCGGGTGGTCACCGTGACTCGCGGTCTCGAGCACCCCTGGAGCGTTGCGTGGTTGCCGGACGGCAGGATGCTGGTGACCGAGCGGCCCGGACGGCTGCGTCTAGTCGGTGCAGACGGCAAGCTCGATCGGGCGCCGATCGCAGGACTGCCGGCGATCGAAGCGTACGGACAGGGCGGCCTGTTTGACGTAGCGTTGCATCCCCGCTTCGCCGAGAACGCGCTCGTCTACCTGTCGTACGCGGGCAAGGGGCCGGACGGCGTCGGCACCGAACTCGCGCGCGGCAGGCTCGTCGGCACGCGCCTCGAAAACGTCGAAGTGCTCTTTCGCCAGCAGCCCAAGGGACGCCCGGGCCGTCACTTCGGGGGTCGCATCGTGTTCGACGGACCTGGCTTCGTCTACCTGACGCTGGGCGACCGCGGCGAGATGCTGCGCGCGCAGAAGCTCGACGACCACGCGGGGTCGGTCATCCGGCTGCACGACGACGGCCGGGTGCCTTCCGACAATCCGTTCGTCGGCCGGCCGGGCGCGAAGCCCGAGCTGTACACGCTCGGCAACCGCAACATGCAGGGTGCGGCGCTCCACCCTAAGACCGGCGAGCTCTGGACGCATGAGCACGGCCCGCAGGGTGGCGACGAAGTGAACGTCATTCGCGCAGGCACGAACTACGGCTGGCCCGTCATCACATACGGGGTGAATTACGGCATCGGCACGAAGATCGGCGAAGGCACGCACAAGGCGGGCATGGCGCAGCCGCTGTATTACTGGGTACCGTCGATCGCGCCGTCCGGTATGGCGTTCTACGACGGCGACAAGTTCCCGCACTGGCGCGGCGACCTGTTTATCGGGGCGCTTCGCGACCAGACGCTGGTGCGCCTGCGACTCGATGGCGAGAAGGTCGTGAAGGAGGAGCGCATGCTCAAGGGCGTGCTGGGTCGCATCCGGGACGTGCGGCAGGGGCCGGACGGCTACCTCTATCTCCTCACCGACGAGTCCGACGGCATGCTCGTGCGGCTCGAGCCAGTCAACTAGGCGACGCGGAACCACCCCGCCGCCTTCGGCGGCACCCCTCCTTAGGGGTAAAACCGGAACGTTACGAACAGGAGGGAACCGGCTGGTTCCCTCCCGTTACCCTCCTTCCCGCTGCGAGCAAGCTGTGCCGGGGCGAGGGGAGTTTCTCTTCCCCTCCTTTCGCGCGGAACCCTGCAAGGTCCACTCGACTTGCTATTCACCCTGTGAGAAACGGCTTTATCAACCCTCGGACGTCGACGCGCGCACCGATCCGCGCACACAGCTGGAACGAGCCGACCAGCTTGCGATGCAGAAACAGGGTCTCGGGCGGCGGTGCTCGCAGCAGCCCGCGACGGAATACGAGTTCGAACCCCAGGTCGCGCACCCGGGCGGGGAGATTCGAGGCGGCGAAATCGTAGCGGCCGCGATGCCGGAGCGGCTCGCACACCAGCATCATCATGTCGATCACCGCGCGCGTGCGTTGCGCAGAGTCTTCCGGCGCGAGGTACCCGATCGCGATCGCGCCCTGCCGCACGCGCGCGCGGTCGCCCGCCAGGATTGCCCGGCAGGTCTCGCGGTAGCGCGCGACGAAGTCGCGGCTGAACTCACGCGCCGAGCCGAAGTCGAGCAGGACGATGTCGCGATGCCGGACGTCGTAGAGATAGTTCGCGAAGTTCGGATCGGTCTGCATGAACCGGAACTCGAACAGCTCGCGAAACAGCAGATGCTCCAGCTGCTTCCCGACCCGGTCGCGTTGCGATTGCGCCGTCCCCGCGGCAGCCAGCGTCTCGAGCGGCGCGCCTTCCAGATAGTCCATCGCGAGCGCATGGCGTGTCGTGAGATCCGCATGGACGCGCGGCACCCGGAATCCGGGCTCGTCGACGAGCAGCGCGCGGTAGCGTTCCAGAAACTTCGCTTCGAGCAGATAGTCGGCTTCCTGGCGCAACTGGCGTTTTGCCTCGGTGGCGAGCCCGGAAACGTCGAGATCGACGGGCAGCAGATTCGCCAGCCGCAGTAGCGCAGCGACGTTGTCCACGTCACTGGTGATCGACCGTGCGACGCCCGGGTACTGGATCTTGACCGCGAGCTCGCGACCGTCGGCGGCGCGCGCACGATGCACCTGGCCGATGGACGCGGCCGCGATCGGCTCCGGGTCGAATTCTGCGAACCGCCGCTCCCAGTCGCGCCCGTATTCGCGGGCCAGCACGCGCGCGAGCTGTGCGGGCGGCATCGCGTTCGCGCCGGCGCGCAGGACCGCTAGCGCCTGGGCGAACTCGGGCGGCAGCAGGTCGTCGCCCTCCAGCGAGAGCAGTTGTCCGAGCTTCATCGCCGCACCGCGCAGGTGCGCAAGGCGCTCGGCGAACCGCCGCGCGTTGCCTGCATTCAGGAACGCGCCGCGAGTCCCACGTGTCCCGGTGGCTCCAGTTCCGCGCAGCCCCCCGACCAGGCCACCCAGCACGAGCTCGGTTGCGGCCAGGCCGAACCCGACGAGGCGTCCTAGCCGGCTCGCCGGGACACTCGATTTCCGTTTCGCGTCGGGACGGGTCACGGGCAGCGCTCCGGCCGAGCGCGCGAAGTGCGGGGAGTGTGATACGTTTTGCGGCCCACAACGATCGATTATAGGAGGACGGATGGAAGCCGATGAGAAGGGACTCTACGACCGCGGTTTGAAAGTGCGCCGCGAGGTGCTCGGGGCGGAATACGTCGACAAGTCGGTGAGCAGCGCCGACGAATTCCAGCGCCATTTCCAGGAATACGTGACCAAGCATTGCTGGGGCGCGGTGTGGACGCGGCCCGGCCTGCCGAGGAAGACGCGAAGCATGCTGAACCTGGCCATGCTTGGGGCTCTGGGCCGCTCGAACGAGTTCAAGCTCCATCTGAAGGGCGCGGTCAACAACGGGGTAACGAAGGAAGAGATGGCCGAGATCTTCCTGCAGATCGGGGTCTACTGCGGCGCGCCGGCAGCGCTGGAGAGCTTCAAGATCGCCAAGGAGGTATTCACGGAGCTCGGCATATAGGGCAGACTTTTCTGTGCGGGTTGCAGTCGGACGGGGCGCCCACGTCCGTAAGGAACCGTGATGACCGAAGATTTCCTCGAGCCGGAGCGCGGCTCACCGTTCCCGGAGATCCGGGAAATCGGGATGGATGCGCCCGTGCGCTGGCTGCGAGCGGGGTGGGCGGACTTTCGCAAGGCGCCGGTGCCGAGCCTCTTCTACGGAATCGTGCTGGCGGCGATGGGGGCGGCACTTGCGAATTCGCCCGGCACCGGAGCGGTGGAGCTCGCGCTCGTCACCGGATTCCTGCTGGTGGGGCCGTTCCTGCTCATGGGCCTGTACGACACCGCGCGGCGGGTGCAGCGCGGCGAGGACGTGATGATCGGTCCGACGACGGTCGCGTGGAAGGCGAACGTGTCGTCGATCGGCTTCTACGCGATCATTCTGGCGCTGCTGCTCGCGGTCTGGATACGCATCTCGATCGTCGTCGTGGCGCTCTTCTTCGAGGGAACGCCGCCGTCAGCCTCGTCGCTCATCCGGGACGTCATGGCGAGCCCGGAGGCGATCACGTTCGTGCTCGCCTATCTCGCGGCGGGTTTCGGATTTGCCCTCTTCGTGTTCGCCACATCGGTCGTCTCGCTCCCGATGCTCTACGACCGTGAGAAGATGGATACGCTGACAGCGATGATCACGAGCTTCAACGCGCTACGCCTGAATTTCTGGCCGATGCTCACCTGGGCCACGATCATCGTCGCGCTAACCGCCCTGGGTTTTGCGACGTTCTACGTGGGACTCGTCCTGGTGCTGCCGCTGGTCGGGCTCGCCACGTGGCATGCGTACCGGGAAGTCGTCGCGCCGCCGGAATCGAATCGCGAATCGTCCGAAATGCGGAACGCGGCATGAGCCGGATTCCACGGATCGATTCCCGGCGGTTCTGGCAGTCGGTGGAAGCTTCCGGCGAGATCGGACCCGGACGCCCGGGCGGGCTCGCGCGGGTCGCGCTCTCCGACGCCGACCGGGCGATGCGCGATCTCTTCGTGCAATGGTGCGAGTCGGCGGGATGCGCGGTCACGGTCGATCGCGTCGGCAACATCTTCGCGCGGCGTGCGGGCACCGACGCCGGCGCGCCACCCGTCGTGATCGGTAGCCACCTCGACACGCAGGTCAACGGCGGCAAGTACGACGGCATCGTCGGCGTGCTGGCCGGGCTGGAGGTGCTGCGAACCCTTGACGATCTTGGCCAGAAGACTCGGCGTCCAATCGAGGTTGTGTCCTGGACCAACGAGGAGGGCGCGCGCTTCGCGCCGCCGATGATCGCCTCCGGGGCCTTCGCGGGCGTGTTCGACGCCGAGTGGGTGCTTGCGCGGACCGACGACGCGGGCAGCGTGCTCGGTGCTGAGCTCGCGCGCATCGGTTATGCAGGCAACGCGCCGGTCGGCGGTCGTCAGCTCGATGCGTACTTCGAGCTGCACATCGAGCAGGGCCCGATTCTGGATGCGGGAGGCGTGGACGTCGGCATCGTCACCGGCGGCTATGCGACGCGCGGGTTCATCTTCGAGGTGAAGGGCGAGACCGCGCACACCGGCCCCTGGCCGATGGACAAGCGCAAGAATGCGCTCGTCGGCGCGGCCATGCTGGCAGTAGCCGTCAACGATCTCGGCTGGCGGTATCACTCGACCGAGGGCAAGGCGACTGCCGCGCGCCTCGTCGCCTGGCCCAACAAGCCCGGCATCCTGTCCGACTGGGCGCAGCTCACGTGCGACATCCGCCACGCCGATCCGCAGCTCGCCGATCGGATGGTCGCCGAGCTCTTCGCCGCGGTCGACGACTGTGCGCAGCGCTCGCACTGCGAGATCCGGATGGTGGACCGATGGGTGTTCGGCAACGAGCGGTTCGATCCGGAGTGCATCGGGCTCTTGCGCACGGCCGCACGGGATCTCGGCGTGCCGGTGCTCGACATCGTGAGCCAGGCGGGACACGACGCGTATTACGTCTCCAAGGTCGCGCCGACGGCGATGATCTTCACGCCATGCGTCGGAGGGGTGACCCACAACAACAACGAAAAGGCCGAGCTCGCTCGCACCGAGGCTGGCGTGAACGTGCTGCTGAACGCCGCCCTCGCTCGCGCGAATCGTTGAAAACTACCCCGCCGGCTGCGCGGGCACTCCTACTTGTAAAGGAGGAGGAAAACCCTGCCCGCAACTCGGCACGGTTTGCTTTCAGCGGGAAGGAGGGTAACGGGAGGGAACCAGCCGGTTCTCTCCTGTTCGTGACCGATCGGGATTGTTTCAAGGAACCTGCGGTTTCTCTCCTCTCCCCAACGTATCCAACCCCTCCGCCGACCTGATATGCAAATCCCTCTGCGGGAACGGGATCTCGATCCCCGCGTCGGCGAGTGCGGCGGCCATGGCGGTATTGAGCTCGTGCATCGTTCGCAGGCGCTTGTTCGTTGCATCGACGTAGGCGCGGATCTCGAAGTCGAGCGAGCTGTCGCCGAAGCCCATGAAGTAAATGCTGGGCGCAGGTTCCTTGAGGACTTCCGGATTGGCGCGCACCGTTTCCGCGAGCACTGCTTGGGCGCGCACGGGATCGGTGCCATAGGCGACGCCGATTTTCAGCAGCAGCCGGGTCGTCTGATTGGAAAGCGTCCAGTTGATCACCCGCTCGGTGATGAAGGCCTTGTTGGGAATCAGGACTTCCTTGTTGTCCCAGTCCGTGATGACCGTAGCGCGGGCGCGAATGCGCGTCACCGTCCCGGAGGTCTCTCCAACAGTCACCCAGTCGCCGATCCGGATCGGCCGCTCCCCGAGGACGATGATCCCCGAGACGAAATTTGCGACGATCTCCTGCAGACCGAAACCGAGACCCACCCCTAGCGCGGCGACCAGCCACTGCACGCTGGACCAATTGACGCCGATCAGGTTTGCCGCCAGGAAGATGCCGACTCCCGCCGTCGCGTAACGGGCGACGGTCTTGATCGCGTAGTTGGCGTCCGCCTGGAGGCGCAGGCGCTGGAGCAGGAGGATGTCGAGCATTCCGCCGATGTTGCGCGTGACGATGTAGGCCACCGCACCGACCACCCCTGCCAGGAGCACCCCCGCCAGCGAGATGGTGCGGGTCACCGTTTTACCGTCGACGGTCTCGGTGTAGGACCAGAGCGACCAATCGATTCCGAAGTCCAGGGCTACGAAGGCGCGGGACCAGATCAACCATAGGCCAGCGCCGATCACGACCGTCACGATCATGTTGAGAAGCTGCGCGGTTTGCGCGTCGATCGCCTCCGCGTCGATCTCGTCAGGCCGAATCAACGGGGCCTCGTCCGAGGCCGCGGGCTCCCGCTCCGCCGCCGCGCTCGCCTGTTGCGCCTCCACTTCGGCCAGCCTGAGGCGCTGCACGCCGAGCCATAACGAGATCAGGCCGTAGATCATGGCGACGGAAAACACCAGCAGGATGGTCTCGAGGACTATCCTGTGCAGGTAGGCGGCCAGTAAATAGAACCCGGTGAGCGCGAGAACAGCAAGCCCGGCACCGAACCAGACAGGTGCGCGGATCACCAGGGCCCTGATGAATCTGAGCCCGATCGCCGACTCGTCGCGATCGACGCGCACGAGCGGCCGATCGGGACGCAGCGCGCGCCGCCACAGAATCGCCAACGCGATCATCGCGAGCACGAACGCGATCCGCCCGAGGCTCTGGCGTACCGGTTCAGGCGCGTGGATCGTCCCGAGAATGGCAAGAAATGCGAGGGGCACGTACACGACCATCAGTTGCTGGAGCCCCCGGTTCGCAGCCAGCACCGGCTCCGCTTGCCAGCCGAAGTGCTTGATCGCCACGCCGCCCGGGTCGAAGAGCCAGCGTATCGCCCTGAAAAACAGCACGACTTCAGCGGTGAGCCGGAATGCGACCCCGGCGCCCTGCGTGAAGAGCGGCGCATTGTGCGTCGTCTCGAGCAGGAAGCCGGCCATCCAGATCGCGAACGGCGCGGGGAGCGCCAGGAGCAGGGAGAGCGCGAGCGCCTCCAGGGTGTGACGTAAGCGAAACGCATGCAGCGGAATCGCCCCCGGCGCGAGAGTCGGAAGCTTGCGTTTGAACCAGCCTCGTGCCGCGAGCAGACCGATGAGGACGAGCGCTGCGAGGAGGAGGAGGACGGGATCGCGCTGCGCCGCGCGCCGCCAGGTTTCGGTCACGCTGCTCCAGTTGTCGCCCGATACGATCCACTTGGCTGCCGGTCCGATTGCGCCGAACGTCCCCAGGCCGACCGGCTGCACGGGGATCCACAAGAGAAGGCGCACGAGTTCCTCGCGAACATCCTGGGTGCGGCGCAGAAGGGTCGACTCTGCTTCGTCGGTCGCGCGCAAGGTCTGCAGGAGCACATCAAGTTCCTTGTCCACGCGCTCGAGAAGGCGCTGGAGTTCAGTGACGTCGGCGCGCACGCGCCGCTCGATCTTCACCCGCGATTCCGCGGACAGACCGGGATCGAGGCCCGTCGTCGCTTCCGCTACGGCGCGCTCGAGATCGGCGAGCTTGGCACGTTCCAGCTCCACGTCCAGCCGTGCATCGGCGGCTTTTGCGATCGCGTCGGCACGTCGTTCTGCCGCCTTCCGAAACTGATCGGGGGTCGGAAGTGCGCCGAGTTGCCTCAGCAACAGCTTGTCGAGCTCGCCGCTTTCGGTAATGGTCGCGGCACGCCGCTTTGTGGCGCGAAGCATCTGCTCGACTTCTGCAAGCTGTTCTCTTCGCTCGGAGAGTGTACCCAGCGCTTCGCTGACTGCGAGTGACGCCTCGGCAACCTGAGCGCGGCGCTCGAGCGCACGTGCTTGGAGGGCGAGCGCAGGATCCGGCGGACCTACCCCCGGCTGCCGCGCACGCGCGGCCTCTTCGCGGGCCTTGGCAATCTCGGCCCGCTGGCGTTCCCCGAGCAGTGCGCGCACGCGACGCCAGTCGGCCTCGCGCACATCGAGTGTCGCCTGGGCGATATAGAGTTCGAGCTGCGCGATGCGGGCGAGCGCGGGCTGCGCTGCCATCTCCTGTTCGACGCGGGCGAGACGTGCCTGCCGAACCGATCCCCTGGCGCGCGCCAGATCGCGCTGGGCTGCCGCGAGCGTGGCAGGCACGCCGCCGCCGACCCGCTCGGTGGCCTGCGAGTCGTGCTTGGCGGCTTCCTCGCGCAGCTCGGCCTGCTCGAGCCGAGCCGACAGGGGGCGGGCGACGATCTCGTCGTATCGACGCTGCAGCTCGGCGACCCGCAGACGCGCCTGCTCGGCTTCTTCGCGCGCGCGACTTTCGAGCCGCTCCAGCGCATCGAGCGGCAATTCCTGGATCTTCTGCAGGCTTTGCGGGGACGCCGATTCGGCGCGTACCGCGCGCAGCTCACGCTCGAGCCGCCGAATCGTATCCTGCGCTCCGGCCGCGATCTTCTTGGTTTGATTGATCTCCGCGCGGAGACTGTTCGCGCTTTCGAGTGCCGCGATCGCGTTTTCGTAGGTTTCGACGATCTGGGCCTTGAGGGCCGGCTCGAGATCCCGCTGGGTCTGGACGGCGGCGAGCCGGCCTTTCACGGCATTGATCGCGGCGCTGTCCGCCGCGGAGCCAGTTTGTGCCTCAACCAGCGCGGGGCATGCGATCGTCGCCAAGACGATCAAGCTCGCTGGAATCCAGGCGGCGCTCGGCCTCACAAATGCGTTGTTCATTCGCTCATAACGGCGATTCGTCGCGGGCCGCGTAGTGTAGCGTGTTCGCATCGGCCGGCGCGCGCCGGCCCCGCATGCCGTGCGTGGCCGCCCCGCGTACGACGCGCGCTTTCCGTTAAAATCAACATCCTTCGAAGTCTTCCAGGCCAGTCCTATGCCCGCCGTCAGTCGCCGCACCGCCGAGCTCGGCACCGAAAATGCATTTGTCGTGCTGGCCGAAGTGACGGCGCTCGCCCGCCAGGGCAAGGACATCATCTCGTTCTGCATCGGGCAGCCGGACTTCGCCACGCCCGCCAATGTTCAGGAAGCGGCAATCCGTGCGATCCGGGAGGGCAAGCACGGCTACACTCCGTCGGCCGGCATCGGCGAGCTGCGCGAAGCCGCTGCCGCGTACATGGGTCGGCTGCGCGGTCTCGATATCGATCCGGACCACGTCGTCGTCGGCGCGGGCGCGAAGCCGTTCATCGCGTACGCAATCCTCTGCACGACCGACTACGGTGTCGGGGACGAGGTGATCTACCCGAACCCGGGCTTTCCGATCTACGAGTCGCAGATCCGTGCGTGCGGCGCGGCGCCGGTGCCGCTGCACCTGAGGGAAGCGCGCAACTTCGCGTTCGACCCCGCGGAGCTCGAAGCGCGCATTACGCCGAAGACGCGACTCGTCATTCTGAATTCCCCGCACAATCCGACCGGCGGGATCCTCACCCGGAAGGACCTCGAGGACATCGCTGCGATTCTGCGCAGGCATCCCGACGTGTGGGTCTACTCCGACGAGATCTACTCGCGGCTTTGCTACGAGGGCGGCTTTGCCTCGATCGCCTCGCTTCCGGACATGTACGAGCGCACGATCATTTCCGACGGCGCCTCGAAGACCTGGGCCATGACCGGCTGGCGACTGGGGTTCGCTTCCAATCCGGTTCTCGCGGGCGAGTTCACGCGCTGGGTCACGAACACCGACTCGTGCGCCTCGCAGATCTCGCAGTGGGCCGCTCTGCAAGCGATCGTCGGCCCACAGGACGATGCGGAGCACATGCGCGCGTCGTTCCTCGAGCGGCGCGACCTGATCGTCCGCTTGTTGAACGGCGTTCCCGGCGTGAGCTGCAAGATGCCGGGCGGTGCGTTCTACGCGTGGCCGAACGTCGCGGAAGCGTGCCGCATGATCGGTGCCGCCGATTCCGAGGAGCTTCGGAAACGGTTGCTGAACGAGGCGGGCGTCGCGGTGCTGGCCGATATTCACTTCGGCATGCGCGTGCCAGGTGAAGGCCAGCACATTCGCTTCAGTTACGCTGCGTCAAAGCAGGCGATCGAGGCGGGCGTCGGCAGAATGGCCGATTTCATCCGCCGGAACACTCGCGCCGCAGCGTAAATGACGCGCCGGGTGAGATGGCCGAAGTCTGGAAGCCGAGCGTTACCGTCGCAGCGGTGATCGAGCGCGACGGCGCGTTCCTCCTCGTCGAAGAGGAAGCGCACGGCCGGATCGTCTTCAATCAGCCGGCCGGACATTGGGAGCCCGGCGAGTCGCTCGTGGAGGCCTGCGCGAGGGAGGCACTCGAGGAGACGGCGCACCGCTTCCGCCCGCAAGAGCTGCTGGGCATCTACCGCTGGCACTCCTCGGAAGCGGACGTCACGTTTCTGCGCTTTGCGTTCTGCGGCGAGGTGACCGGCGAGGAGCCGCACCGCGCGCTGGACAGGGAGATCCGGCGCGCGGTCTGGCTCACGCCGGACGAGATTCGTGATCTGCGGGCACGACATCGAAGCCCGCTCGTGTTGGCGTGCGTCGAAGACTATCTGGCAGAAAAGCGCTATCCGCTCGACCTGCTCAGGCACCACGAGTAAGCGAACGCAGAATGACCGAACGTATCGTTGTGGGAATGTCCGGCGGCGTGGATTCGTCGGTGGCCGCGCTGCTGCTCAAGCGGCAGGGTTATGACGTCGTCGGCTTGTTCATGAAGAACTGGGAAGACGACGACGATGACGAGTACTGCTCGACGCGCCAGGATCTCGTCGACGTTGCGTCGGTGGCCGATGTGATCGGCATCGAGCTGGAGGTCGTGAACTTCTCGGCCGAGTACCGAGAGCGCGTCTTCAGCGAGTTTCTGCGCGAGTATTCGGCCGGTCGCACGCCGAATCCCGACGTCCTGTGCAATGCGGAGATCAAGTTCCGCGCGTTTTTGGACCATGCGGTGGCAATGGGCGCGCAGCGTATTGCCACCGGACACTACGCGGGTGTGCGCACGGTGCGCGAGGCCGGGGCATCTCGCCACGAGCTCGTCAAGGCAGCCGACCGCGCCAAGGATCAGAGCTATTTCCTGCACCGGCTGACTCAGGAGCAACTAGCGCGCGTGGTGTTTCCGCTCGCCGCGCTGAGAAAGCCCGAAGTCCGCGGCATCGCCCGCGAAGCGAACCTGCCCGTTGCGGAGAAGAAGGACTCGACGGGGATCTGTTTCATCGGCGAGCGACCGTTCCGCGAGTTTCTCAATCGCTATCTCCCGCGCAAGCCCGGCGCGATGCGAACGCCGGAAGGCCGGGTGATCGGCGAGCACATCGGCCTGGCGTTCTACACCATCGGCCAGCGAAAGGGTATCGGAGTCGGGGGGATGAAGGAGACTGATTCGCCCGGCGCGCCATGGTACGTGGCGGCAAAGGACATGGCGCGAAACGAGCTCGTCGTCGTGCAAGGTCACGATCACCCACTGTTGCAGCGGAGCAGCTTGGTCGCACAGGACCTTGCGTGGGTCGCGGGCAGTCCGCCGAGCGCGAGTCGCGACTATGCCGCAAAGACGCGCTACCGGCAGGCCGATGCGCCGTGCCGCATCGCTGAGCTCGACGCAGAAACGCTCACGGTCGAATTCGATTCGCCGCAGTGGGCGGTGACGCCCGGCCAGTCGGTGGTCGTGTATCGGGACGAGGTCTGTCTGGGCGGCGGCGTGATTCAGTGACGTGCGTTGAGTGATGCCGCCACCACCCCGCCGCCTCCGGCGGCACCCCTCCTCGGAGAGGAGGGGAGAGAGACTTTCCCCTCCTTTTCAAGGAGGGGTGGCTGCAACGCAGCCGGGGTGGTTGTTCCCGTGCGCCGTGGTCAATCCGATGGGACGGTATCTACGAAGGCCGATCTGTCCATGAGCTTGTCGTAGTGGCGCGCCAGCGCCGGGCAATCCGGGCGCCAGTCGAGCTCCGGAAACCGGAACGCCAGCCACCCGGCGCAGCAGCCGACTGCGATGTCGGCGAGCGAGTAGCCGTGCCCGGCGCACCACGCGCGCCCGACGAGATCGCGATCCATGGCGTCCAGCCCCCGGCGCACTTTCGCGAGCTGGCGATCGATCCACGCCTGGTTCTGTTCGTGAGCCGGACGGCGCCGCTCGACGCGTGCCGCGCCGCCGGCGTCCAGCACGCCGTCGGCAAGCGCCTCCCAGCGCCGCACCTCGATGCGCTCGCGGTGATCGGCGGGAATCAGGCGGCCGATGGGAGACACCGCATCGAGGAACTCCACGATGACGCGGGAATCGTAGAGGGCGGTGCCGTCCTCGAGCACGAGCACTGGAACCTTGCCGAGCGGATTGTGTGCGGCGAGAGCCGGCGCCGGCTGCCAGGGGTCTGCACGTTCGAACGTGTAGTCGACGCGCTTCTCGGCGGCGACGATGCGCACCTTGCGCGCGAACGGACTGGCCAACGAGCCAATGAGCTTCATGTTGTTGGTGTTGAGTGGGCGTCCCGTTGATCCTAGGGGCGCGCGAAATCGGGTGAAGCTGGGCGCCGGAGTATAGCATCGGCGTGCCGCAAACCGGGGATTTGCCCGGTCGCAGCTCGACAGCCGTGCGGCCAGTCGCCGGCGCGAGCCGGGGCGCGTGTTAGAATTTTCAGTCTTGATTTTGCGCCCGCGCGGTATGCCGCCCACACCTCTCAGCGCACTCTCTCCGCTCGACGGGCGCTACCACAGGCAGCTCGAGTCGCTGCGCACGATCCTGAGCGAGGCCGGCCTCATCCGGGCCCGGGTGCGGGTGGAAGTGGAGTGGCTGCTCGCCCTTGCCGACGAACCGGGCGTCGCAGAGGTTCCCCCGCTGTCGCGCGGAGCCGTCGACGCGCTGCGCGGCCTGGTTGCCGGCTTCAGCGAGGCTGATGCCGAGCGCGTCAAGGCGATCGAAGCGACCACCAATCACGACGTTAAGGCGATCGAGTATTGGCTCAAGGAGAAGGTCGCGGGCCGCAAAGAGCTGGAGGCCTCGGCGGAGTTCATCCATTTCGCTTGTACGTCGGAGGACATCAACAACCTGTCCTACGCATTGATGCTCTCCGAGGCACGCGACTGGGTGATCCTTCCTGCGATCGACCGCCTTGTCGAGACCCTGTCGACAATGGCGCGCGCACATGCTGCATTGCCGATGCTCGCGCGCACGCATGGTCAGCCCGCGAGCCCGACGACGCTCGGAAAGGAGCTGGCTAATGTCGTGCACCGGCTGCGGCGAGCGCGCGAAACTGCGGCGGCGGTCTCGCTCACTGCGAAGATCAACGGCGCGGTCGGCAACTACAATGCCCATGTGGTCGCCTATCCGGAGGTCGACTGGGAGGCGTTCGCACGACGCTTCGTCGAGGCGCTGGGGCTGAAGTTCAATCCCTACACCATCCAGATCGAGCCGCACGACGGCATCGCGGAGCTCTGCGACGCGCTGGCGCGCCTGAACACCATCCTCATCGATCTCGATCGCGACCTGTGGGGCTACATCTCGCTCGGCTATTTCCGGCAGCGGGTGGTAGCCGACGAGGTGGGTTCGTCCACCATGCCGCACAAGGTCAACCCGATCGATTTCGAGAATTCCGAGGGCAACCTCGGGCTCGCGAACGCGCTGCTCCGCCATCTCGCGGAGAAGCTTCCCGTATCGCGCTGGCAGAGGGACCTCACGGATTCCACCGTGCTGCGCAACGTCGGCGTCGCGCTCGGCCACAGCCTGCTCGGTTACACGGGATGCATGAGGGGCCTCGACAAGCTCGAGGCGGATGCGACGCGGATCGCCGCGGACCTGGACGCGAACTGGGAAGTGCTCGCGGAGGCCGTGCAGACGGTGATGCGCCGCTACGGCGTGGCCGGCGCCTACGAGCAGCTCAAGGACCTGACGCGCGGGAAGCGACTGACGCGGGACGCGCTGGCGGCGCTGATCCGGTCCTTGCCGATACCGGAGCCCGAGCGCGAGCGGCTGCTCGCGCTTACGCCGTCAACGTACATTGGCCGCGCGGCCGACCTCGCGCGGCGCATCTGAACCTCACTTGGACTCGGACTTGGGCGCGTCGGGAATGGCCGGGATCGATCGCAGGTAGGCGATCAGGCTCGCGAGATCTGCCGGCGTCAGCTGGCTGGTCGTGTTGCGGATGACCTCACCCATCGTCGCGTTGGCGATGTCGCCGTCCGGTGTGAAACCCGTCTCCAGGAAATACTTCAACCCCTCGTCGCCCCACTTCTTGAGGCGGGTCGGGGTGATGTTCGGGACGCCCTTACCCTCCGGGCCTTTTCCGCCGGCGAGGTACCGATCGCGGCGCGGTCCGCCGAGGGAATTGCGCGGCGTGTGGCACTCGCCACAATGACCCAGTGCCTGGACCAGATAGGCGCCCCGGTTGACGGCCTGCGATGCCGCGGGATCGGGCTTGAACGGCCCGGGATCGAAGTACAGCCACTTCCACGGCGTGACGAGCCAGCGCCAGCCGTACGGTGCCCGAAGTTCGTGTGCGCGGCTTGGCTTGTCGCTCGCAGGCAAGGTGCGCAGATACGCCCAGAGATCGCGCAGGTCGGCATCGGTGATCTTCGTGAACGAAGTGTAGGGAAACGCGGGAAAAAAGTTGGCGCCATCGGGCCGGATGCCTTCGCGCATCGCGCGAACGAAGTCGGCCTCTTTCCAGTTGCCGATTCCCGCCTGGGGGTGCGGCGTGATGTTGGGCCCGTAGAAGGTGCCGAACGGCGTCTTCAGCACTCGACCGCCCGCGAACCGTACCGCACCCTTCTTCTCCTCGGTGTGGCAAGCCACGCATCCACCGGCCTTGGCGAGGTACTCGCCGTGCTTGGCGTCGCCCTGCGCGGCCGCACAGGTGAACAGAGCGGCGCCCGCCAGCAGGGTGGCCGACCTGCCGAGTACCAGCAGTCTGCGTCCGGTCCGCACAGTCGATGCCCGCTTGAAACAAGACGACCCCGCCATGGCGGGGCCGTCCCGTGAGGTGCGCGTGATCTACCGCTTCTCGCGGAAGTGGTCGTGACAGGCTCCGCAGGACTTTCCGACTGCGCCGATCGCGGCCTTCATCTTGGCTTCGTCTCCGCTCTTCGATGCGGCGACGAGCTCGGACACGGCGGACTGAAAGTGGGTCTGCGCTTCCTTGAACTTGGCCGGTTCCGACCAGATCACTGGCAACGCGCGAGTCGTCGCGGTCGTGTCCTTCGTGCTCGGGTCGAATCCGTCCCATGCCATCCTGTCGAGAACATCCAGGTACGCCGCGTTCCGGGCGACTGTTTCAGCGTTGAAAGGCGCCTTTCCCTGGGCCATGGCAAAAAGCGGACCGAGGTACTTGAGCTGTAGCGTCATGGCGGCCTGCCGCTGCTTGACCATGACTTCAGGCTTCATCTGTGAATGGGCCGTGAGCGTGAGACCCGCGCCGAGCGCGAGAGCCAGACCCGCCAAAATAAGCTTGAACCTCATGTGTAATACGCCTCCTTGGATTGGGGTGATCGGCGGTGGGGCAATCCGGTTATTTACACCGCGCCGAATGCTACAACACGGCGCGCGGGCCGAATATTCCTTTGGCCGGCGATTTCCGCTGCCGGGCCTCGCCAGGTGCCGGCGTGTCGGGATCAGACGACGGCTTCCTGCTTCTTGTCGCGGACCGGCTTGACGAGGTCCTCGCGCTTGACGCCCAGCCAGCGCACCAGCGGCGCCATGACGAGCACCGACGAATAGATTCCGAACAGGATGCCGATCGTCAGCGCGACCGCGAAATAGTGCAGCGCCTCGCCGCCGAAGATCAGCATCGACAGCACCACGGTCTGGGTCGTGCCGTGCGTGATGATGGTGCGCGAGATGGTGCGTGTGATCGCATTGTCGATCACCTCGTTCACCGGTGCCTTGCGCATCTTGCGGAAATTCTCCCGGATCCGGTCCGCGATCACCACCGACTCGTTGACCGAGTAGCCGAGGACGGCCAGCACCGCAGCCAGCACCGGGAGCGAGAACTCCCATTGAAACAATGCGAAGAAGCCGAGGATGATCACGACGTCATGCAGGTTGGCGATGATGGCCGATACCCCGAACTTCCACTCGAAGCGCAGCGCGAGGTAGGCAACGATCCCGAGCGCGGTGACCAGCAGCGCGAGCGCCCCGTTCTCCGCAAGCTCTTTCCCGACTTGCGGCCCGACGTATTCCACCCGACGCAGCTCCGCGGTGCTGTCCGCGACAGTCAGCTTCTCCATCACGGCCTTTGACAGGTCCGCGGTCGATTGCCCTTCACCGAGCGGCATGCGGATGAGCACGTCTCGCGAGGTGCCGAAATTCTGCACCTGCACGTCGGAGTAGCCGGCCGCGTCGAGCGCAGTCCGGATGCCCTGAACATCGGCGGCCTGCTTGTAGGCGACCTCCATGACCGTGCCGCCGGTGAACTCGATCGAGAACGCCAGGCCCCGCACGGCAAGGAAGATCACGGCGGCGATGAAGGTGACGAGCGAGATGATGTTGAACACCAGCGCATACCGCATGAACGGGATGTCGCGCCGGATCTTGAAGAATTCCATTACGCGCCCCTCATTTCCACTCGGTGTTGCCGATGGCAACGGTCTCGAGCTTGCGTCGCGAGCCGTAGGAGAGATTCACCATCGCGCGCGATATGACGATCGCCGAGAAGATGGATGTCAGTATGCCCAGGCAGTGCACGACCGCGAAGCCGCGCACCGGCCCCGATCCGAAGATGAGCAGGGCGAGACCGGCGATCAGCGTCGTGACGTTCGAGTCGATGATCGTGCCGAATGCACGATCGTAGCCGGTTGAGATGGCGGCCTGTGGCGTCTGGCCAGCTCGCAGCTCCTCGCGGATGCGCTCGTTGATCAGGACGTTAGCGTCGATCGCCATGCCGAGCGTCAGCGCGATGGCGGCGATTCCCGGAAGGGTCAGCGTGGCCTGCAGCATCGACAGCAGCGCGATCAGCAGCAGCAGGTTCGCCGAGAGCGCGAGCGCCGAGAACACTCCGAATACCTGGTAATACGCGATGATGAAGACGATGATGGCGATGAAGCCCCACATCGTCGACTTGAAGCCCTTCTCGATGTTCTCCGCCCCGAGGCTCGGACCGACCGTACGCTCCTCCACGATCTCCATGGGCGCGGCGAGCGCGCCGGACCGCAGAAGCAGCGCCACTTCGTTCGCCTCCTGGGTGCTCATCCGGCCGCTGATCTGAACCCGGCCCCCGCCGATCTCCGTGCGGATGACCGGCGCCGTCACGACCTCTCCCTTGCCGCGCTCGATGAGCAGGATGGCCATGCGCTTGCCGACATTCTCGCGCGTGACGTCGCGGAAGATTCGCGCGCCGGTCGAGTCGAGCGTGAGATGCACGGCCGGCTCGTTGGTTTGCGGATCGAAGCCGGGTTGCGCATCGGTGAGACGCTCGCCGGTGAGCACGACCTGCTTCTTGACGAGGAGGGGTGCGCCGTTGCGCTCGATGTAGAACTCGTCGCCGAAGGGAACCTGCCCGCCCTGCGCCGCGGTGAGCGCGGTCGGGTTCATGTTCTCCTCGTCGACCATCCGGATTTCCAGGGTGGCGGTGCGCCCGAGGATCTTCTTCGCCTGTGCCGTGTCCTGGACGCCGGGCAGCTGGACCACGATGCGGTCGGCGCCCTGCTGCTGGATCACCGGTTCGGCCACGCCGAGCTCGTTCACCCGGTTGTGCAGCGTCGTGATGTTCTGCTTGATCGCGGTTTCCTGGATGCGTTTCTCGGCCTCGGGCCGGATCGCGACGTTGAGACGCGGCTCGGTTTCGCTGCCGGTCTCCGTGACGGCGAGGTCCGGAAGATTGTCGAGGATGAGTCGGCGCGCCTTGTCGCGGGTCTCCGTGTCGCGGAAGCGGATGAGGACAGTCTGTCCTTCGCGCGTGATCCCCGCGTGGCGGATGCGCTTGTCGCGTAGCTGGGACCGGATATCCCCGACATACGAGTCGAGGCGCTTCGTGAGCGCGCCGCGCATGTCGACCTGGAACAGGAAGTGCACGCCGCCCCGCAGGTCGAGCCCGAGATACATCGGCAGCGCACGAATGGCGGTGAGCCAGGCGGGCGAACGCGACACCAGGTTGAGCGCCACGGTGTAGGACGGGTCGTCCTTCGCGGGGTTGAGCTCGGCATCGACGACGTCGCGTGCCTTGAGCTGCGTGTCGGTGTCGGCGAATCGGATCCGGATGGTGTTGGTATCGAACTGGGTGCCCGTGTACTCGATCTTCGATCGGCGCAGTGCTGCCTCGGCGCGTCCGAGCGTGTCCGAGTCGAGCCTGACGGTTGCCTTGGCGCTGGACACCTGCACCGCCGGGGCTTCGCCGAAGAAATTCGGCAGCGTGTACAGCAGGCCGAGCACGACGGCGACGGCCACGGTGACATAAACCCAGAGCGGGTAGCGATTCATTGCGGGGTGAGAATCAAGCGGTTGTCGGAGCGGAGAGCGAGGAGGGCAAGGCAGCCGGGCATTCGCTCTTCACTCCCCGGGTCAGATCGACTTGAGGGTTCCCTTCGGCAGCACTGTCTGCACGGCCTGGCGCTGAACGACGATCTCGGTGTTCTCCGCGATCTCGAGCGTGATGTAGGCGTCCGAGACCTTGGTGATGCGCCCGATCATCCCGCCGCCGGCGACGACCTCGTCGCCTTTCTGCAGTCCCTCGACCAGCGCTTTGTGCTCCTTGGCGCGCTTCATCTGCGGGCGCACCATGACGAACCAGAGCACGACGAACATGAGAATCATCATGATCGTCAGCGACATCGGATCGCCGCCGCCAGAAGCCGGGGCCTGTGCGTAAGCGTTGCTGATGAACACGGTCTTCTCCGTCACTGATTTGATAAACCGCCGAATTATACCCCCGGGCGGGCCGGCGGCGACCGGACGCTAACAGGCTTCGTCCGCGAGCCGCCGGCGGGTCGCGCGAAATTCGTCGGCGAAAGCCGCGAACCGGCCCGCCGCGATGGCCACCCGTGCCTCGGCCATGAGGCCGAAATAGAAATGCAGATTGTGGATCGTGCCGAGCCGGGCGCCCAGGATCTCGTTGACGCGCTGCAGATGATGCAGGTAGGCCCGCGTGAAGTGCCGGCAGGCGTAGCAACCGCACTGCTCGTCGAGCGGCCGGGTGTCGGTGCGATGGCGCGCGTTACGGATCTTGATATCGCCCTCGCGCGTGAAGAGCCATCCGTTGCGCGCATTGCGCGTCGGCAGGACGCAGTCGAACATGTCGATGCCCGCAGCGATGCCGTCCAGCAGGTCCTCGGGCGTGCCGACGCCCATGAGGTAACGCGGCCGATCCGCGGGAAGACGCGGCGCCGTGTGACGCAGGATCCGCAGCATGTCCGTCTTCGGTTCGCCGACCGACAGGCCGCCGATCGCGTAACCGTCGAAATCCATGGCGACGAGGCCGGCCAGCGACTCGTCGCGCAACGATTCATACATGCCGCCCTGCACGATGCCGAACAGCGCGTTCGGGTTTCCCTCGTGCGACCGACGGGATCGCTCCGCCCAGCGCAGCGAAAGCTGCATCGAGTCGGCTACCTCCTTCTCGCTCGATGGATGCGGGGTGCATTCGTCGAAGATCATGACGATGTCGGAGCCGAGCGCGCGCTGGATGCGCATCGATTCTTCCGGCGTGAGGAGCAGCCGATCGCCGTTCACCGGGGACGCGAACTGCACGCCCTCCTCGGTGATCCGCCTTAGCTTGCCGAGGCTGAAGACCTGGTAGCCACCGGAGTCGGTGAGGATCGGTCGATTCCAGCCCATGAATCCGTGCAGCCCGCCGTGGGCGGCGATGACGTCGACCCCGGGACGCAGCCAGAGGTGAAAGGTGTTGCCGAGCACGAGCGATGCGCCGAGCTCGGCGAGCTCGGCAGGGCTCATCGCCTTGACAGCGCCGTAGGTGCCGACCGGCATGAAGACCGGCGTCTCTGTCGCGCCGTGCGCGAGCTCGAGCGTGCCGCGGCGCGCAGGGCCGTCGCGATGAGTCAACGTGAACTTCACGCCGGAATTGTAGCAATGCGGGTCATGGCGTCCCGTCGTTCCGGTCGATCAGCATCGCGTCGCC
>JAJDOG010000113.1 GCA_022340285.1 Betaproteobacteria bacterium | reverse complement strand
GCGCCCATCAGTCCGAGCCCGATCAATCCGAGAGCAGGTTTCGCCGCCATAACGTCCCCTAGATTCTGTAGATTCGCACGGCGTTGTCGTGAAAGAGGCGCCGCTGGTCGGCTTCCGGCAGGTCGGCGACGATCGCCTTGTACCCGGAATAGATCTCGTCGAACGTGCCGGTGAGGCCGTCCACGGGAAAGTTGCTCGCGAACATGCAGCGGTCGACGCCGAACGCCTCGATCGCGTCGCGCACGATGTCGCGGTTCAGCGCGACAGTCCATGAGCTTCCCGGAACGCCGATTCCGGAGAGCTTGACCGTCACGTTCGATTGCCCGGCGAGCTCGCGGATCGCCGCGCGCCAACCGTCCAGGCCCTTCTTGGAGCGGTCCGCGGGCAGGCCGAGGTGATTGAGGACGATCTGCAGGCGCGGGAAATCCGCCGCGAGCTCCGCCATCTCGGCGAGGTGCCACCAAGGCGACTGGATGTCCAGCGAGAGCTCGTACTTCTCGAGCAGATGAAGGCCCTCCCGCCAGCGCGGATCGCCCATGGATCCCGGCGCGCCGCGCTGCGCGGCGTCGGGCGACGCTGCGGCGGCGGGCTTGTTGCGGATGCCGCGCACCAGCGGGTGCGCGCCATGCGTGGCGATCACGGACTCGGCGTCCTCGGCGGCGATGCGTGCATACGCGACGACCGCGTTCGGCGCGCCGTACTGCTCCTCGAGCCCGGTGACGTATGCGACCTCGCCAAGCGGATCGCGCGGGTCCCAGTGCGCCTCGACGTACACGGTCCTGACGATGCGATGGCCCTCCGCATCGCGAAAGTAATCGGGCGGAAGGTAGCTGCGGCGGATTGCCGAGTAGTCGCCGTAGCGAAACGGAACCATCGGCTCGTCGCAGAGCCACGGATAGTAGTTGCGGCCCGGTTCCCAGAAGTGGACGTGCGCGTCCACGATCTCGAGATCTGCTGAGCCGGGGATCGGATCGGGCATAATCGACGCGATGGTAGACGAGATCCGGCCGAACGATAACACCGCACCGGTCTCGCCATCGCTCGGCGCCGCGGCGCCGCCGCGGCTCAGATGGCACGGCGATCGGCTTGCCCGGTGGTCGGCGATCGCGCTCGGCGCCTCGCTGCCGATCTCGACCGCGCTGGACAACATTCTCCTCGTTCTCATCGCGCTCGGCTGGCTTGCTTCGGCCGGCTATCGCGCGAAATGGTCGGTCATCCGGCAAAGCTGGACGAGTCGCTTCGTCATCGCGATCGCGGTGCTCGGTGCGATCGGGCTCACATACACGGCTGCATCCACCGGCGAGGCGCTGCGCTCCCTCGTCAAGCATCTCACGCTGCTCCTGATTCCGATCCTGCTCTCGCTGGCATGGACCCGGCGCGAGCGCGATCTCGCCATCAAGGCGTTCGCCCTGGCGATGCTCGTGGTGCTCGCGCTGTCCTATGCACTTGCCCTGGGGCTCGTACCGTCCGGACCGGGGCCCGTCATCAAGGGGCTTCCGACGAACGCCTTCGTCTTCAAGCTGCAGATCACGCAGAGTTACCTCATGGCGTTCGCCGCGTTTCTCTACGCGGTCTATGCGCGCGCAGCGACTCGGCGGGCGCTACGGGCGGGCTGGGCGCTGGCGAGCGTGGCCGCGATCTTCAACATCGGCGTCATGGTGCAGGGGCGCACGGGTTACGTCGTGCTGCTCGTGCTCGCGCTGGTGGTGCTGGGGCATCGCTACCGCTGGCGTGGCGTGGTGGGCGCCATGCTCGCCGGCGCGGTACTGGCGGCCGGGGCGTACTCGGCCTCGAGCGCGTTTCGCCTGCGCGTCGATCAGGTCGGTACGGAATGGGCCAAGTGGCGGGCGGGAGGGAAGCGGACGCCGGGCGGTGTCTATGATCGACTGACCTTCTTCGCGAACACGTGGCGGATCATCGAAGCCCACCCGGTGTTCGGCGTCGGGACCGGAGGCTACGCCGAGGCGTACCGCAAGGAGGTGGCCGGATCGGATCAGATCGTCACGCAGAATCCGCACAGCCAGTATCTCCTCACCACGGCGGAGCAGGGCACCGTCGGATTCGTGCTGCTGCTCGGGCTCTTCTATGCCGTGTGGCGGGATTCGCGGCGGCAAGCCGAGGCGCAGGACCGCGTGATCCTGCGAGCGCTGCTCGCCGCGACGGTCGTCTCCTCGCTGGTCAACTCGACGCTGATCGATCACGTGGAGACGCTGTTCTTCGCGTGGGGCTGCGGTATCGCGCTGGCGGGGCCGCGCCGCGAATCGGGGTAGCCAGGAAGTACAATCGGCCGATTGAGGCACCGCCCGCGTCGAATGAAGAAGCTCACCGCGTACATCATCGCCTTCAACGAGGAAGCCAAGATCGAGGCGGCCGTGTCGAGCGTGCTGTGGGCCGACGAGGTGGTGGTCGCGGATTCGGCAAGCACCGATCGCACGGCGGAGATCGCCGCGTCGCTCGGCGCCCGCGTGGTGCAGATTCCCTTCGCAGGGTTCGGCGCGCTCCGCAACCAGGCGATCGAGGCCTGCACCCACGAGTGGATCTTCAGCCTCGACTCGGACGAGCGCTGCACGCCCGAGGTGCGCGACGAGATCCTGAACCTTCTTGCCGGCGAGCCCGCTCATGACGCGTATCTCGTTCCGCGCCGCAATTACTTCATGGGGCGCTGGATCAAGGGCTCGGGGTGGTACCCGAATTTCCGGCAGCCGCAGCTCTTCCGCAAGGGTGCGATGCGCTACACGCTCGAACCGGTCCACGAAGGCTTCGAGCTGCTGACGGCACGGCCGCTCGGCCGGCTCCACAACGCGATCTGGCAGTTCCCGTTCCGCAGCCTCGACGAGGTGATCCACAAGATGAATCGCTACTCGTCGCTCGGCGCGGAAAAGCTCGCTGCGCGCCGCGTTTCGATGTGGGGCGCGCTCGTGCACGGCTCGTGGGCTTTCGCGAAGCACTACTTCTTCAAACGCGGCTTCCTCGACGGCTGGGCCGGCTTCGTCATTGCGCTGGGCAACTTCGAGGGCACTTTCTACCGCTACGCGAAGGGCGTCGAGCGCACGCGCGACTGGCAACCGCCCGCGCAGCCCCCGGTGCGCCGCGAGCCTTAAGAGGCCGATCAAGGATGCGCGCCGCAGTTATCGTCACCACCTATAACCGTCCCGACGCGCTCGCCGCGGTGCTCGAAGGCTATCTCGCGCAGACGGATCCCGACTTCGAGCTGATCGTGGCGGACGACGGATCGGGCGAAGAGACCCGCGCGCTGGTCGACCGATTCGCCGAGCGTGCGGCCTTCTCGGTGCGCCACGTCTGGCAGGAGGACCAGGGCTTTCGTGCCGCGACCATCCGGAACAAGGCCGTGGCGACGACCGA